>QKEJ01000078.1 GCA_003252375.1 Halodesulfovibrio sp. | reverse complement strand
GAAGCCGGTCAAAATGAAAATGTCTTGGCGCAGCAACACCCACGCAACCACACAAAAACCTCTCAACAGCGCATAACCACAAAGGGCTCCGGGTGAACTGAACACCCGGAGCCCTGTATTTCTGCTGACGATTTCCGACTGGGGCTTACTCTTCTCCCCACGCCCTGGCGCTCCGCTCCACCTTCTTGCGCACTCCGGACCAGTCGGTCTCGTGGGTGAACATGGATTCCGGCAGGGCGGCCAGCATCTTTTCATAGAGGCTCAGAGGGACCGTAAAGGTCATTTCGTCGGTCTTCATGTACTTGCGGGCGGAAGGGTCAAAGCCGCCGAGCACAGCCTTTTCCAGCCCCTTTTCCTTGTAGTGCAGGGGCCAGCCCAGAATGTTGGTGCACCCTGCGCCAAAGGGAGAGACCACGCACTCCATATCTCCGGTGGTAAAGACCGTCTGGGTGAACAGGCCGCACATCACTTCCGGCCGCGCAAAGAAAATGACGAACTCCGGCTTCTCCCCGTCCGTGAACTGGGAGAGCGGCTTGAAGATGGCATACTTGGCAGGCGCCGTTCTGGGATTCACCGTACACATGAAATTTCGCATGGAGTCGGGGGTGGGCATGTACCGCTCCCCCTGCAGGGGCGTTCCTTCAAACCCCGTGGACACATAGTGCTCCACGAATCGCAGATGGGGCTTCATCATCGCACAGTAGAAGGTACCGCCCGGGCACCCGTATTCCTCCTGCGAGATGAACGCGGCGCGCCCCTTTTTCCTGGCCAGCCATATGTTGCCCATGACGCAGGAAAAGGTGTGCATCACCTCCTGCATATTGAGCGTTCCCTGCTCTTCCAGCTCACGCGAAATGGGGACCCCGGTCTTGGGGCCGTAGGCATCCGCCGGTTTCGTGTCGGCATAGTGCACCCCGAAGGGTTCCTCGCTCAATCCCAGATGCTCCAGAAATGCTGTGGTGCCATCAAGTATGGATTGCATGGACATGACATACTCCTTTGGTTGGTCGTGTACGCGCCGCTGCGGAATGCGCAGTTGCGTTTGGCCATGTCTTTCCCTACCATGCTTTGTATTGTGATAAATGGCCCAGAAAGAAAACTCTATGCCATTGGTGAGTATAATCATGCGTGATTTTCTGAATGACATCCCACTTCTTGTAGAGGTAGCACGGCACAAAAGCTTTACCAAGGCTGCGGATACGTTGGAGATGGGGGCATCCACCCTGTCCCGGCGCATCAAGGAGCTGGAGCAGCGCATGGGTGTGCTGCTCTTCTACCGGGACACCAGAAACGTTGCGCTTACCGATACCGGAGCGTTTCTGCTCGACCGCTGCGCCTATGTGCTGGATGAAGCGCAGAAGGCATATGAGGCCGTTGTGCGGAACATGCAGAAACCCGCCGGGCTGGTCCGCATCTCCACCTTTCAGGACCTGCACAGCGTGCCCTTCAAGCAGGCGCTGATGGCCTTTGCCGCGGCATGGCCGGAGATTCAGCTGGATGTGTCCATTGTGGAGCATCCCGTGGATATGCGCACGGACCCGTATGACGTGGCCTTTCTGATCGGTTCATCCGTTGCCCCGCACCTAGTGGCAAGAAAGCTGCTGACCGTGGAGCCCTACCTGTACGCCTCCCCCCGGCTGCTGGAACGATATGCCGTTCCGGAGAAGCCCGAGGATCTGTACCAGATGCCCTGCATCGTCCTTGAGCGGTTCGGCCGCCGCTGGCCCATGCACAATGGCGACCGGCACGTGACGCTGGAAATGCGGCCACGGTATACATTCAGCTCCGCTGAAATGTGCCGGGAATTTGCACTGGCCGGGCATGGCGTGGCCCTGATCCGGGATGTGCAGGT
This sequence comes from Halodesulfovibrio sp., assembly GCA_003252375.1. Lineage (GTDB taxonomy): Bacteria > Desulfobacterota > Desulfovibrionia > Desulfovibrionales > Desulfovibrionaceae > Halodesulfovibrio. Next base: position 6,269 of record QKEJ01000078.1, on the reverse strand, counting down.
CCGGGAGGACGAAGCGGCGGGACGTCTGGTGCGCCTGCTGCCGGCATGGGCCGGAGGCTTTGCCCATACGGTGAGTCTTGTGACGGGGTCGGGGCAGCTTCCCAAACGGGTCCGCCTGTTTGTGGACCACATGCTTTCCGTCCGCGCCACGCTGTAGACCGCAGCACGGCATAGCCAGCGCACAAAAAAAGGGAGGACGAGCCCCCCTTTCGCCCACATGGGCCACGCACACGATCACACGCGCAGATCACGCCCGTGCATCCCGCATGATTTCCGCCGGGGTCCGACCGAAGTGCCGCTTGAATTCGCGGCTGAACTGGGAAGGGCTTTCGTACCCCACTTCATCCGCCGCAAGATAGGCCTTCATCTTCTGCTGCACGATCAGGTCCCTGGCCCGTGAAAGCCGTATCTTCTTCAGATACTGCAGGGGAGAATCGGCCGTAATCTCCTTGAAGGCCTTGTGAAAGGCGGAAACGCTCATGTTCGCCGAATCCGCCAGCTGCTGCACGTCGAGCTTCTCGGAATAGCTGCCTTCCATAAGCTGTATGACACGGGCCACCTGCGAAAAGGCGCTGCTGCCCCGCACAAGCGAATACATCACCGGCGCCTGCCTGCCGCACAACGCCCTGTAGTAGATTTCCTTCACCAGCCCCGGCGCCAGAATCCTGGCCTCCTGCTCCGTCCGCAGCGCCTTGATCAGCTTGATCGCCGCGTCCTGCATGTCGCCATCCATGGGCGATGGACCGATGGCAAGCTTGAACTCGTTGTCGGTCAGGTCTTCCACCGTTGTGTGGCTTTCCATCTGGCTGATCAGCTCATTCAACTGGGCAATATCGATATCGATAAACATCCCGAGCAACGGCTTTTCCGGGCTGGGAAACGATTCGCATTCAAACGGCATGGCCACGGATGTGACCAGATAGTTGTCCACGTCATACCGGAAGGTCTGCCCCCCCAGATAGGCCACCTTGTGCCCCGAAGCGACGATGCAGATTCCAGGATTGTACAACATCGGCCTGCGCGCAACATGCTGCGTATCCTTGAAAAAACGGACTCCGGGGAGTTTTGACTCCACGGCATCGCCATCAACCGTGGCGAGTTCGGTTAGTAATTTCACCATGCTGGACATGATTTTCCCTCCATGAATTCTTGATGAGAATAAACACCATTCTCTGCATTAGTTCAACAGGCAGAAGAGGGTTGCGCAGGATCAGGCAAACTTTAGAGAGAAACGTGCGTTCCGCACCGGGTGGGAAGGACGTACAACATCTACACCGACGATGAAACGAAAAGGAGTCGAGCATGAACTTTGAATATCAGAATCCCACCCGGATTATTTTTGGTGCCGGCAACCTCTCCCGGCTTGGCGAAGTGGCCGGTGGATACGGCAAAAAGGCCCTGCTTGTTACGGGCGGTGGCAGCGTCAAGCGCAGCGGCGTCTTTGGCCGGGCCGTTGCCAGCCTCACGGCCGCCGGCATTGCCTATGCCGAATGCACCGGCGTTGAGCCCAACCCGCGCATCACGTCCGTTGCCCGCGGCGCGGAAATCGCCCGCAAGGAAGGATGCGACATGATCATCGCACTGGGCGGCGGCAGCGTCATGGACGCCTCCAAGGTCATTTCCGCGGCAACGCTCTATGATGGCGACCCGTGGGACATGATCCTGCACGGTCAGGAGCATGTCTACGTCCCCACCGAGGCCCTGCCCGTGATTACGGTGCCCACGCTGGCGGCCACCGGGTCCGAGGCGAACTGCGGCGCAGTCATCACCAATGAGGAAACGAAGGTCAAATCCTTCATCCAGATTCCGCTTCTGTACCCCAAGGCGGCCATCGTGGACCCGGAACTGACGGTCAGCGTGCCCAAGGACCAGACCGCGTACGGCGTATGCGACCTCATCACCCACGTTACCGAAGCCTATTTCAACGGCAGCGGCACCACCCCCATTCAGGACCGCTTTGCCGAAGGGGTCATCCTTACCGCCATGGAATGGGGCCCCAAGGCCATTGCCGACGGCAACGACCTTGCGGCGCGCACCCAGATTCAGTGGTCCGCACTGGTGGCGCTGAACGGCTGGGTCAACGTGGGCACCAATGCCCCCTACCCCGTGCACATGATGGAGCACACCGTTTCCGCCTATCACGACATTACGCACGCGGCCGGTCTGTCCATCATCAACCCCGCATGGATGCGCTTTGCCGCCCGCACCAACACCGCCAAGTTCGTCCAGTTTGCGGAACGCATCTTCGGCCTCAAGGCGACGGCGACGGACGACCTTGCCTGCGCGCTGGAGGGGATTGACCGGTTCGAGCAGTTCCTGCGCTCCATCGATTGCCCGACCCGGTTCTCCGAACTGGGCATTGATGACGCCCTGTTTGAAACCTACGCCACGGACACCCTGAAGATCGTCAACGACGGACAGGGCAACCTGCCGGGGATTCCGGTCATGAGCGTTGCGGACATGGTCGGTATTTTCCGTTCCGCACTCTAGAAATGCACGCTTGAAGGAGAGAAGAATGAAACGATTTTTTACCATGGCCAAGGTCATGAAGACCATGCTGCCGGTTCTGGCGCTGGCCTTTGCAACAACGATAGCCCACGCGGAGGACACCATGACTTGGGACAAGACATTCACGCTGAGCGACAAGGTCGTTCATGAAAAAGTATCCTACCCCAACCGATACGGCATCACCCTGTCCGCGGACATGTACGTGCCGAAGAATATCGACCGATCCAAGAAATACCCTGCACTCGTCATCGGCACTCCGTATGGCGGCGTGAAGGAACAGGGCGCAGGCATCTACGCGCAGACAATGGCGGAACGCGGCTTCGTGGCCATTGCCTTTGACGAGTCCTTCAACGGCGAAAGCGGCGGCGAGCCCAGACACATTTCCTCTCCTGAAATCTTCTCCGAGGATTTCAGCGCCGGGGTGGATTTCCTGGGCACCCGTCCCTTTGTGGACCGAAACAGGATCGGCGCCATCGGCATCTGCGGCAGCAGCGCGTTCGCCCTCAAGGCTGCGCAGGTTGACCATCGCATCAAGGCCATCGCCACCGCGAGCATGTATGACATGAGCCGCGTGATTCGCAACGGCTGGCAGGATTCCATGACCGATGCGGAACGCAACACGATGCTGGACCAGCTGGGCGAACAGCGCTGGAAGGACTTTGAAAACGGCACGCCGATGCTGCCCGAGGGCTTCCCGTCCGTGGCCACCGACACCATTCCCGACGGCATGGATCCCATCAGCAGCGAGTTCTGGGAATACTATGCCATGAAGCGGGGCCACCATCCGCGTTCGCACGGCCCGTTCACGGCGACGAGCAACATGGCCTTCATGAACTTCCCGCTGCTCAACTTCATCGACACCATCGCCCCCCGCCCCATCCTGTTCATCATGGGGGAAAAGGCGCATTCCCGGTACTTCACCGAGGATGCCTTCAAGATGGCCAAGGAACCCAAGGAACTCGTCATTGTCCCCGGTGCACGGCACATCGACCTGTATGACCGGGTGGACATGATTCCCTTTGACAAGCTGGAAGACTTCTTCACCAAGGCCCTGAAGTAACAGAGTCTGACGGAAGAGATCCCGTCCAGGAAGTATCCCGGCACGACGGCACCTCCCCGGCGGAAACGCCGGGGAGAATTTCCGTCTGCCGACAACAGTGAGGATACCATCATGAGCAAGATTCGCGTTGGATATATCGGCTTGAATCCGGACAGCCACTGGGCGTCCACGGCGCACATCCCGGCCCTGCAGTCGCTGGCCGATGAGTTCGAAGTGGTCGGCGTTGCAAACTCCAGCCTTGAAAGCGCCCAGCGCACGGCCAAGGCCCTGAATCTGAAATTCGCATTCGCCACGCCGCAGGAGCTTGTTGCCTCCGATGAGATCGATCTCGTCGTGGTGACGGTCAAGGTGCCCTATCATTATGCACTGGTGAGCGCCGCGCTCAACGCGGGCAAGCACGTGCATTGCGAGTGGCCCCTGGGCAACGGACTGGAAGAGGCCCGCAAGCTGGCCGCGCTGGCCAGGGAAAAGGGCGTTGTGAACACCGTGGGGACGCAGATGCGTACCGCAGTGGAGGTGAACTACCTGCGCACGCTCATTGCCCAAGGGTATGTGGGCGAAGTGCTCTCCACCACCCTGGTGGGGGATGCGGGCGGCTGGGGGCCGGAAACGGTTGCCGATCTCGCCTACCTCAACGACAAGTCCACCGGTGCGACCATGCTCACCATTCCCTTCGGCCATACGCTGGCCGGCGTGATGGATGTGCTTGGCGATTTTGCGGACATCTCCGGCCGCATGGTTCTGCGGCGAGACCAGGTACTGGTCACCGATACCGGCGCAACCCTTACCGCCACCTCCGAAGACCAGATCATGGCGAACGGGGTTCTGAAGAGCGGAGCCGCCTTCTCCGCCCATTACCGGGGCGGCATGTCACGCGGCACGGGGTTTCTGTGGGAAATCAACGGCACCGAAGGGGATATCCGTGTGACCGCCGGGTTCGGCCATGGGCAGATGGCCCAGCTGTCCCTTTTCGGCGCACAGGGAGACGCAACGGAAATGCAGCCCCTGACCCCGCCCGCAGCCTTGTACGACGGCCTGCCGGAAAACGTGATTCCCCGCAATGTGGCCGGTGTCTACGCAAAGATCGCGGCAGACATCCGGAACAATACGCGGACGGCGCCCAGCTTTGGGGATGCCGTCAGAATTCATGAACTGCTTGATGCCATAGACGTATCGTCTGCCCGGTTGGCTGCGGCCAGCACCCGGTAGACGCTCAGGAGACGTATTTGTCCAGTTCCAGGAACAACATGGGGTTTTGGGCGGCTACGGTCGCAATGCTCGTGGCATTTGCCGCATCGGCGACGCCCATACCCCTGTATGATGTCTACCGGCGCACGGAAGGGCTCACGTACAGTGACCTCTCCCTTACCGCGGTGGTCTATTTTGTGGGTGCGATAACAGCACTCCTTGTCTTCGGTCGTGTTTCCAACCATCTGGGAAGAAAGCCGGTTACCTTTCTGGCGTTCGGACTGGCCGCCGCGGCCAGCCTGATTCTGCTGAACGTAAGCAGCGCCCTGCCCCTTATCGCGGGCCGCCTGCTGCTGGGGCTGGCGTGCGGCCTTGCATCCAGCGCCATTGCCTCGTTTGTGGTGGACAGCGCGTCAACCGGCCTGCCCCAGTGGCTGCCTGCCGTTGTGGTGGGCAATTCCCCCATGGTCGGATTGACCATAGGGGCCCTCACCTCGGGAACCCTTGTGGAATACGCGCCATACCCCAGGGCATTGTGCTATTGGGTGGTCCTTGCCGGACTGCTTGTCAGCACCGGGCTGGTCGCCCTCAGCAGGGAGACGGTCAAACGGGGACCCGGCCTGCTTTCGTCCCTGCGGCCCTCATTTTCCCTGCCCCACTCCGATCGTCGCCTCTATCCTGTGGCGGCGTGCGCCTTTGTGGCCACGTGGGCGCTGGGAGGTTTCTATCAGGCATACGGCACCTCCGTGGCGGTAACCCAGCTGGGCAGTACCAGCACGCTGGTGGCCGCCATCGTCTTTTCCTCGTTCCTGCTGCCCTGCGCCATCGGCGGCCCCCTCACGTCGCGCATGTCGCCCGCCAGGGCGCAGCGCATGGGAATGGTGGTGTTCACGCTGGCCGTTCTGGGCAGCCTTGCCGCATTGCGCGTGTCCGCCACAACAGCCTTTCTGCTGTGCAGCGCCATGGCCGGTGCGGGGCAGGGAGCCGTTGTGACGGGGAGCATCCGCTCTCTGCTTGCGGGCGTCTCCTCGCAGGACCGCGCAGGGGTTTTGTCCCTGATATATGCAACATCCTACACCGGGGCCGCCGTGCCCAGCCTCATTGCAGGCCAGCTGTCGCACTTTCTCACGCTTTTCCAGCTTGCAACCTGCTACGGCGGGCTGGCTGTGATCACCTGCATCATCATTCTCATCTTCGCCCGCGACCCGAGGCCAGCACTGGTGCAGACGGCTGCGTGAATAATCAGCCTGCGCCACCCTCACGGGACGCGGTAAGGACGTTTCTCTATGTATTCGGAAAGTGTGCTATCTAGTGATCGCCCCGCGGACTGGTCTGCGGTGTTCTCGCTGTTTCTCGGCGTCACCTGTCTGATCTCGGCAGAATGGACGCCCATCAGCCTCCTGACCCCCATGGCCCGTGACCTTGCCATTACGGAGGGCATGGCCGGGCATACCGTGACCATGGTGGGGATATTCGCCGTTCTGACAAGTCTTACTCTTGCCCCCCTCACCAG
>QKEJ01000158.1 GCA_003252375.1 Halodesulfovibrio sp. | reverse complement strand
ATGGGGATGGAAGGATGTCTCTCAAATAAGTGTTGTTTAGCTTGTTCGCAATGAATTTCATTTTTGCACCTGTTGCCGGTGTTTGTAAGTAAGCATCGTGCTGAGATATGTTCCATGGAACTGTCGCATGTTTTTATTGAAATAAAAAGCCCCCGTCCTTGCGGACGGGGGCTTCTTTCATTCTTCGTATGCGCGCAGCGCCTAGAACTGCAGCGTGGCCTTGAAGGCCTTGGCCAGTCCATCCACATGCTCATTGATGAGCGCGGAGGAACCGGACGCCACGGTGAACAGGCCGTTGTCAGTGACTTCACCAAGGCAGGACACGTGCTGGCCCTTGAACAGGGCTTCGAACGCAGCCACCTTGGCGGCAGGCACGGTGACCACCAGACGGGAGGCGGACTCGGAGTAGAGCGCTTCCGCCTTGTTCAGGCTGCCCACGGTGACCAGCTTGTCAAGGTCGATGCTGGCGCCAAGGCGACCGGCAAGGGCCATTTCGGCCACGGCAACCACCATGCCGCCGTCGGAGCAGTCATGGCAGCTGTTGATCAGGCCGTTCTGAATGGCCTCGTACACCGCAAGGTAGCGGGTGCGGGCGGCAAGGGCGTCCACCTGCGGCACGTCGGCGGCGCTGAGCTTCAGCTCGTCGATAAGCTCGGACCCACCCAGTTCGCGCAGGGTGGCGCCCAGCAGGTAGATGCGGTCTCCGGCCTTCTTGAAGTCGGAGGTGGTGGTCTTGTTCACGTCCTTGATCACACCCATGATCGAGTAGAGCACCGTGGGCGGAATGGAGATCTTTACGCCGCCGCCGGTGTAGTCGTTCTTCATGGAGTCCTTGCCGGACACGCAGGGCACGCCGTAGGCAAGGCAGTAGTGGGCAAGGGCCTGGTTGGCGCGGATCAGCTGGGCCAGCTTGTATTCGCCGTCGGGCGTCTTTGCGGACTGCACCGGGTCGCACCAGCAGAAGTTGTCGCACCCGGCCATGTGGCGGATGTCGCCGCCCACGGCCACGGCGTTACGCACGGCTTCGTCAATGGCGTTGGCCATCATCCAGTAGGCGTCGTAGTCGCTGTAGCGGGGGCAGATGCCGTGCGAGAGCACGATACCGGCGTCGGAATCCAGACGCGGACGCATCACGCCTGCGTCGGAGGGGCCGTCGCGCTTCACGCCGACCATGGGCTTGATGACGCTGCCGCCCTTCACCTCATGGTCATACTGGCGGACCACATATTCCTTGGAGCAGATGTTCAGGCGACCCAGCATGGTCTTGAGCAGACCACCCTGGTCGGCATCCGCCACTTCGATGGACTGGTCGGCATGCACGGGACGCTTCCACTCGGCCTTCAGCTGCATCTGCGGCACGCCGTCATGCAGGAAGTCCATGCGCAGGAAGGCGACCGGCTTGTCGCCGTAGGTCACGTGGAAGTAGCCGCTGTCGGTGAATTCGCCGAGCGCCGTCACTTCCACGTCCATTTCGCGGGCCAGCTGCATGAACTCGTCACGCTTGGCGGGCGGCACGGCCAGGGTCATGCGCTCCTGCGCTTCGGAAAGCAGGATTTCCCACGGACGCAGGCCGTCATACTTGAGCGGGGCCTTGGAAAGGTCCATGCGGAACCCGCCGGTGTCTTCCGACATTTCACCCACGGACGAGGACAGGCCGCCCGCACCGTTGTCGGTGATGGCGTTGTACAGGCCCTTGTCGCGGGCGCGCATGATGAAGTCGTACATCTTGCGCTGGGTGATGGGGTCGCCGATCTGCACGGCCGTGGCGGGCGATCCCTCGTGCAGCTCCTCCGAGGAGAAGGTTGCGCCGTGGATGCCGTCCTTGCCGATGCGGCCGCCGGCCATGACGATGATGTCGCCGACCAGGGCCTTCTTGACGTGGCCGGGCTTGCCGTGCAGCTCCTTGGGCATCAGGCCCACGGTGCCGCAGTAGACCAGCGGCTTGCCGAGGTAGCGGTCCTCGAACACGATGGAGCCGTTCACGGTGGGCACGCCGGACTTGTTGCCGCCGTGCTCCACGCCTTCGCGCACGCCTTCGAGCACGCGCTGGGGGTGCAGCAGGCGGGGCGGCAGTTCGCCTTCATGGAAGGGCGAGGCAAAGCAGAACACGTTGGTGTTGCAGACCATGTTCGCGCCCATGCCCGTGCCCATGGGGTCACGGTTCACGCCCACGATGCCGGTGAGGGCACCGCCGTAGGGGTCCAGCGCGGAGGGAGAGTTGTGGGTTTCCACCTTGATGCACACGTCGTGCGTGTCGTTGAAGGCGATGACCCCTGCGTTGTCCTTGAACACGGAGCGGCAGAAGTCGTCCTTGCCCATGCGCTGGCGCAGGGTCTTGGTGGAGCCCTGAATGTAGGTCTTGTAGATGTTGTTGATGGTCTCGCGCGTGCCGGTTTCGGTATCGGTGTAGTCGATGCGCGAGGAAAAGATCTTGTGCTTGCAGTGCTCGGACCAGGTCTGGGCCAGCGCTTCAAGTTCGGCATCCGTGGGGTCGGCGGGCAGCCCCTGCGCGGTGCGGTCCGCACGCACGGCGGCGTCGGTGTAGTAGGCGCGGATGGTGTGCAGTTCTTCCAGCGACAGGGCCAGCGTGTTGGCGCGGGAGAATTCCATCAGCGCATCGTCGGACATGGTGGAGAAGGGCACAATGGCCACTTCGCTGCAGGCCTGACCGGACACGCGGGCGGCAAAGGGCGTAAAGCCGGGCTTGGCCCGCCATGCGCTGCCGCTGGTGTATTCGTAGCGCTGGATCAGCTCGTTGGCGAGCAGGTCCTTGCCGATGGAGTCCACCTGCGCCTCGGTGAGCGCGCCGTGGATGTGATACTGGTTGGAAACGAACACGGAAACGCTTTCGCGCTGTTCAAGGCCCAGCACAATGGCGATGGTTTCGCGGGCCGTGCGGCCTTCGTTGTCCGTGACGCCGGGGCGGAAGCCCACTTCAAGCACCCAGTCCGCGTCGGAGGTTACGGGAGTGATCGACGCTTCCTGAAGTACCGGATCATGCAGGCCGGCTTCTTCCACCAGCGTGCTCAGCTGGGCATCGGAGAGGCCGTCCACGGTGAAAACCTTGACCAGACGCACGTCAGCCACGTCCAGTCCCAAAGATTCCTTGATCTTGCTCGCTGTCTTGCGTCCTACGGTGTCAACGACACCGGCGCGCAGCCCTACTTCAATGCGCCGCAGCATGTGCTTCTCCTGAAAATGGGTTGCTGTGGTTATCGGTTGGGCACTCCATACTGGCATTTACGCCGTTTGGGAAGGCCAAATTTGGGCAGCCGGGGCCGGGGCGGCCCTGCCGGATGCGGTGTGGAAGGGGGTGCCGGTTCTGTGGCGGAGGGGAGGGGAAAAGGGTGGTCCGGCTGCCGTGCCGTCCGGAGACGGGGCGGGAGAGTGCAGCGGGGAGGAGGTGCCGGGCGCAGGCCCCTGAACGATGCGGGGGCGTGCGGCGTGCGGGCCCCTGAACGATGCGGGGGCGTGCGGCGTGCGGGCCGGCCGGACAATGATGCCGTGGTGCCGTGTTCCCTGTCCATGGAATCTCCTCGAAACCTCCTCCGGGAGTGGCCCGGAATGGCCGGGCTAGTGCGAGCGGTTGCGCACGTAGTCGATGGTCTGGGTCAGCGCGATGCGCTCGGCGCACTCGGGCAGCGCATCCAGCGCGGTCTGGGCCTGTTCCAGATAGGTGTCCGCCAGCGCACGGGTGCGGGCATCGAGGCCCAGGTCGCGTATGGCCGCGGCAACGGTCTCGATCTCTGCCTCGGTGAAGCTGCCTGCTTCAAAGGCGGTGACAAAGGCGGCGCGCTCGGCGCCGGCAAGGGTGTCGCGGTACATGAGCAGGGGCGGCGTGAGCTTGCCTTCGCGCAGGTCGCCTCCCACGGGCTTGCCGATCTCCTTGGCGGAGGGGGAGAAGTCGAGCGCGTCGTCCACGATCTGGAAGGCGATGCCGAGGTTCATGCCGAAGCATTCGGCGGCGGCCACCTGCGCGGTGTCGGCCCCGGCGGCCATGGCGCCCAGCTGGCACGATGCCTGGATCATGTAGGCAGTCTTGCCCTTGATGATGTCTATGTAGGTGTCCTGCGGGTGGTCGGTGCTGCGCAGGTATTCGATCTCGGCGATTTCGCCGGTGGCCGTGGCCACGATGGCGTCGGCAATGCAGGCCGAGAGGCGCGTGTCGCCGTAGCGGGACACGATGCTGTTGGCCTGTGCCAGCAGCACGTCGCCCGCCAGCACGGTCTTGGTGTTGCCAAAGAGGGTGTGGGCGGCGGGGGTGCCACGGCGCAGGTCGGCATCGTCGATGATGTCGTCATGCAGCAGCGTGGCGGAATGCAGCAGCTCCACGGAACATGCGAGCGGGTAGATATCGTCGTTGGTGTAGCCGAGGGCGCGGGCGTACAGCAGGGTCAGCAGGGGGCGCAGCCGCTTGCCGCCGGCCTTGAGCACGTGGGCGACAACGGGTTGGACCAGCGCATTGAGACGCCGGGTCTCGTCTTCCAGGGTCGCGTTGATGCGGGGCTGTTCCGCGGTCATGTAGGCTATGAGTTCTCGCATGGGGGCAGGATATCCATATGTTAGGGTCAAAAGCAAACATAAACGCGTGCGTGGCGCGGATTTCCGTCCACGGGCAACCGTGGGAGAACCGAGGATTGTCCGTGGAAGATCCGCAGGACGACCGCTGCGAAACGCCGGCGACAGGTCAGACGAACAGGGAGCGGGCCGCCTCGCCCAGGGCGATGAAGGCCTCTTCCAGCTTCCAGTCTTCCGGGGCCCGCGAGCCCACCACGTTGGAGATGGTGCGCAGCTCCACAAAGGGAACGCCCGCCTGCCGGCAGCCCAGCGCCAGGGCAAAGCCTTCCATGTTTTCGGTCGCGGCGGCGTGGCGCTCCCGCAGCAGGCGTGCATGCTCGGGGGTGCCGGTAACGCCTGCCACCGTGAGGCTGGTGCCGCACACGGCCTTGGGCCTGTTGAGCTCCAGCCGGGCAAGATCGTCATGGGGGGCAAGGTCTATGGTGTCCCACACGGCGTCGTGCGAGGCCGCTTCCCCGTCTTCCTGGGGCTGGGTGTGAGGACAGTCCGCCTCCCACTGGGCAAAGGCGATGCCCTTGGGGTCCACGCCGGAGGCCGTGCGCAGGCCGAATTCGGGGAAAACTTCGCGGCTGGCCAGGGCGGCGGCGCCCAGCGGCAGCGTCGCGGGGTCGTAGGTGCCGGCAATGCCCAGATTCAGCACGCCCCGGACGCCGAAATGCTCGCCGAGGATGCGGCCCAGCGTGAGTGCGGCGTTGAGAGGGCCGACCCCCGTGACCGCGAGCAGGCAGTTGTGCTCATTGACCGGCGATTCGCACCACTGCCCCTGCGAGGGCAGCTGGCAGCCGATGCGTCCCCGGCCGTTGAATCCCTTGAGGACGGCCTTCATTTCCTGTTGCGTTGCCGTGGCGACGATTAGAGTCATGGTGCACACTTTTCCAGAACGTAGTTGATAAGCCCCTCGGCCCCGGCAAGGTGGGGAGGGACCGGTTCCTGCCCGATTATCCGCGCGTCGCGTACCCGTGCGATGCGCTCGATGCGCGTGGCGTCATCGGCGCGCGCCTGTGCGATGAGGCGTTCCCCGCATGCGGCAGTACGAAGGCGCGAACTCGCCTCCATGAAGCCGATTCAGCAATCTGCCCAGCAGTTGATGACGGGGAGCTGCTCCATAGGCTACAGCCTCCACAGGGCGATGCCGGCCGCTTCCATGGCGGCGGGGTCGAACATGCACTTCACGTCCAGCAGCAGGGCGCATTCCGGTGCGGCGTAGCGGGCGAGCAGCTGGTCCGGAGTCAGGGCGCGGTACTCGTCGTGGGACACGGCAAGGATGATGGCGTCCAGCCCGGTCAGGGCGTCCAGCGGCGCAAGGGACAGGCCGTATTCGTGGCGCGCCTCGTCGGCATCCGCCACGGGGTCGTGCACCAGCACCTCCACGCCGTATTCCTGCAGTTCGTGCACCACGTCGATGACCTTGGTGTTGCGCAGGTCCGGCACGTTTTCCTTGAAGGTGAGACCCAGAATGCCCACGCGGGCGCCCTGGATGAGCCGGTTGCGGCGGATGAGGCCCTTGACGCAGCTCTCGGCCACGAACTTGCTCATGGTGTCGTTGATGCGGCGTCCGGCAAGGATGACCTGCGGGTTGTAGCCCATGGCCTCGGCCTTGAAGGTGAGGTAGTAGGGGTCCACGCCGATGCAGTGCCCGCCGACCAGACCGGGACGGAAGGGCAGAAAGTTCCATTTGGTGCCCGCGGCTTCCAGTACCTCGAGGGTGTCGATGCCCATGCGGTCGAAGATGACGGCCAGTTCGTTCATGAGCGCGATGTTCAGGTCGCGCTGGGTGTTCTCGATGACCTTGGCGGCCTCGGCGACCTTGATGGAGCTGGCGCGATGCACGCCCGCCTTGACCACGGAGCCGTACATGCGGGCAAGGGTGTCGAGGGTGGGGGCGTCGGAGCCCGCAACCACCTTCACGATGCTTTCCAGGGTGTGGACCTTGTCGCCGGGGTTGATGCGTTCGGGTGAGTAGCCCACGGTGAAGTCCGTACCGAGCCGCATGCCGGAGCAGCGTTCCAGCACGGGCACGCATTCCTCTTCGGTGAGGCCGGGGTAGACCGTGGATTCATAGACCACGATGGCGCCCTTGGCCATGTGCGTGCCCACGGTTTCCGAGGCCTTGAGCACGGGGGTGAGGTCCGGATTGCGATGCGCGTCTATGGGGGTGGGCACCGCCACGATGATGACGCCCGCGCGGGCGAGGCAGGCGGGGTCTGCGGAGAAGACGGCCGGGCTGGCCGCCAGGCGGTCGTTTTCCACTTCGCCGGTGCGGTCCGTGCCGCTGTTCAGCTCGTCCACGCGCTTCTGCGAAATGTCGAAGCCGATGGTGTCGAAGTGGTCGGCCAGCGCCACGGCAAGGGGCAGGCCCACGTAACCGAGGCCGATGACGGCGACGGCGGTCTTTCTGGTAGCGAGATCTTCAAACGTCATCATGGTGCGTTTCTCCGCGTTGCGGGTGGACATCCGTGCGTCCCTGTGAAACATAACCCGCATGCACATTGACTGGAATCTGTTGTTAACTGCTCTCGGGCTGGCTCTCGTGATCGAGGGGCTGCCCTATGTCATTCTTGCCGACCGGCTGCCCGCCATGCTTGCCGAACTGGCACGCCGGGGGCCATCCGCCATCCGCCTGACGGGGCTTCTCGCCATCTGCTGCGGCGTCCTTATCGTCTGGCTTGTCCGGGGGTAGCCGGTGATGCGGGCCGGGAAGCCTACTCGCTGTGCTTTTCCGCCACGTGCAGGTAGACGATGCCCGAGGTCATGGGCTTGTAGAAGGCACGGTGGAATCCGGCATCCAGCATCTCCTGCACCAGCTCGTCGGCCGTGGGAAAGGCCATGATCGTGTCTGCGAGATACGTGTAGGCCCCCGAATCTCCCGAAAAGACCTTGCCGATCACCGGCAGGACATGGTTCAGATAGAAATTGTAGAATCCCTTCCAGACGGGCGTCTTGCCCGTTCCGAATTCCAGAATGCACAGCCTGCCGCCGGGCACCAGCACGCGATGCAGTTCCTGCAGCGCGGCGCTGCGGGGAATGATGTTGCGTATGCCGAAGGCGATGGTGGCGCAGTCCACGCTGGCGTCGGGCAGGGGCAGCGTGCGGCCGTCCGCCTGTACGGGCATGATGTGGCACTTGCGCGCGCCGGTCAGCTTGGACATGCCGGCCACGAGCATGGGGCGGCAGTAGTCCAGTGCGGGAACCGTGGTGCCCGGGTGCTGGCGAAGAATCTCCAGAGAGACGTCCATGGTGCCTGCGGCAAGGTCGAGCACCCTGCCCGTGGGGCCTGGAATGATCTGCCGGACCAGCTGCTGCCGCCAGTAGTAGTCCATGCCGCCGCTGAGCAGGTGGTTCAGAAAGTCGTACCAGTGCGCGATACGGCCGAACATGCCGGAGACTTCCCGGGCGTGTTCCTCATGGGCCGGCTGGCTGCCGTGTGCTGTTTGCTGCATCCGTTTGCGTTCCTACTTGTCGTCGTCCGCATCGCCCAGCGGGGCGCTGCCGGCTATGGTGGCGTGCACCACATCGTATACCGCGGGAAAAATCTCGGTGACGTTCTGCGGTGAGACGCGGCCGGTCTCGATGAACTTGACGACGATCTCCTTGGTGACCTGCAGGGCTTCCTTTTGCATCTTGTCCACGGAGGCTCCTTGTATATGCAGATTTTCAGTATTCCCGCATGATTCCCGAACCTTGTTGCGCCGGGAGGGCGGAAGAATACCGCGTAACGACAAAAAACCGCCCGTGGGGGAATGGTTCAGACCGACGCGATCAAAACCGGGCGGAAACGAAAGGAAGAAACCTGCGAAGCCCCTCCCTTTTATTTTCGGGCTGTATAGCACTAAGGCTGGCGGGAGTCGAGAGTGGTTTTCGCGTGCGAAACCACTCTCAGGTCCTCTCTGCCGCGCCTATTCCGTCTCGAACTGCCGCTGCACCACGGCCGTGTCATAGGCGGCAAGCACGTCCCGTTCGCGGATGGTGCCGATGAGGTGGCCTGCCTCGTTCACCACGGGCAGCTGGGCGATGCCGCGCTGGGCCATGGTGTGGATGGCGTGCTGGATGGAGTCGTCCGGCTGCACGGTCTGCACGCAGGTGGTGGCGATGTCCCGGGCAATGATGAGGTGCTCCAGATACTCCTCCATGAGTACGGAGCGCAGGTCGCGGAAGGAGATGATGCCCGTCAGGTGCTCCTGCGCATCCAGCACGTGCATGTAGGAGGCGTTCTGCGCGTGGAAGGCCTGCAGCACCGTTCCGAGGGGGGCGCTTTCCAGCAGGGTGGGCGGATCCGGCAGCATGTAGTCGCGGACGTGCAGGGTGCGCAGAATGTTCTGCTCCATGCCGGCGCGGATGTCCACGCCCCGGCGCAGCAGCTTGATGGTGTAGATGGATCCCCGCTTCAGTCCGGAGGCCACCAGTGTGCTGATGATGCAGGTGGTCATGAGCGGCAGGATGCACTGGTAGTCGCTGGTCAGTTCGAAGATGATCAGGATGGCGGTGATGGGCGCGTGGGTGGTGCCCGCCACAAGCCCGCCCATGGCCACCAGGGCATAGGCGCCGGGGCTGGCCGTGATGCCGGGCAGCAGGGTGTGGACCATCCAGCCGAACGCCCCGCCCGTCATGGCCCCGATGAAGAGCGATGGGGCGAACACGCCTCCGCTGCCCCCGCTGCCGATGGTGACCGTGGTGGCCACAATCTTGACCGCGATGAGCGCCAGCATGAGCTGCCATGCCATGCTGTTGGTCAGTGAGAGGTTTATGGCGCCGTAGCCCACCCCGAATACCTGCGGGAAGGCGAGCAGGATGGCACCCATGATCAGGCCGCCGAACGCGGCCTTCAGGGGGGCGGGCATGGGGATGGCGTCGAAGATGTCCTCGCCCTTGTACAGGGCGGAGACAAAGAGCACGGCGGCAAGGCCGCACAGGATGCCCATGACCGGATAGAGGCCCAGCTCCCAGAGGCTGCGCAGTTCGTATGCGGGCACCTCGAAGGCCGGGAAGTCCCCGAAGTAGTAGCGGGCGATGGTGGTGGCCGTGACCGAGGAAATGACCACCGGAGAGAAGGCCGAGATGCCGAAGTCGCTGAGCAGGATTTCCAGCGCGAAGAGCACTCCCGCTATGGGGGCGTTGAAGGTGGCGGCAATGCCCGCTGCCGCTCCGCATCCCACAAGGGTGCGCTGGTGGGGCCGGGGGACCCTGAACAGCTGGCCGATGGTGGAGCCGATGCCCGATCCGATCTGCACGATGGGGCCTTCGCGGCCCACGGAGCCGCCGGAACCGATGGAGATGGCCGAAGCCAGAATCTTGATCAGGGCCACGCGCTTGCGGATGCGCCCGTCACGCAGGACAATGGCTTCCATCACCTCGGGGACCCCGTGCCCCTTGGCTTCGCGGGCCCCCAGCGAGACCAGTGCGCCCACGACCAGCCCGCCTGCGGCGGGCAGCGCCAGGGTCAGGTACCAGGGCACCTGATGGGCGAAGAGCAGGTAGTCCTCCACGTTCTGGTAAAAGAGATACTGCACGCCCTTGATGATGAAGCGGAAGAGGACGGCCCCGTATCCTCCCAGCACGCCTACGGCAATGGCGAACATGAGCAGGGGCAGGTGCTTGTCCAGTCGTGTGAGGCGTCGTACCAGCCAGCCCGGTTCCGGGGGTAATGGGCAGGTTTCCGGCATGGGATCTCCCGTTGGTTGTCTGTGCGTGGGCGAGAGCGTGGAACCGAATTGCTGTCAGCATACCCCTTTTTCGGCGCAGGGCAAACCGCGGGGGCCCCTTTGTGCTGCCGGAGTTGACACCGGGTTGTGAGGCCGGGCAAAACGCCGTATATCTTGGCGTCGTACCGGAGGACCACATGACATTTGCCACACCCGCATGGGATCGATCCCTCTTCTTCCTCGTGAATGATGCATGGCGCAGCGATGTGCTGGACGTGCTCATGCCGCTGGTGTCCAACAGCCTGCTGCTGTGGGGCATTGCGGTGGTCTGCCTTGCGCTTGCCGCCCGGCGCTGCGGCAACTGGAAGCCGCTGGTGGCCGGGCTGGTGCTGGTGGCCCTGACCAGCGGGGTCAGCGACCTTGCCTGCGGCGTGGTCAAGCGGGAGTTTGGCCGGGTGCGGCCCTACAACGCCATGGCCGGGGTGCATCATGTGGAGGACGGGCGCTGGGTGCAGCGCGAGGCGTCCTTTGTGCCCGTTAAGACGCGCGGCAAGTCCTATGTTTCCGCCCATGCCGCCAATTCCGCAGCTGCCGCGGGCATGGCTGCGCTGCTCTGGCCCCGGGCCGTCCTGCTGCGGCTTGTCTGGCTGTTGCCGCTGATTATCGGGTATTCCCGTGTGTATCTCGGCAAGCATTATCCGACCGACGTGCTGGGCGGATGGCTGGTGGGAACAGGCGTGCTGCTGGTCGTGGTTCCGTTGCTGCCCGCCCGGCTGCGGCGCTACGTGGCGGGAGAACCGGGCGGCAGGAAGGATCTTCCGCCGGAGGCCCCGGAATCCTGACCGGCGTCCGACGCCGGAGTGTTTGGTGCATTCTCGCAAAACTATCGCCCTCTCTTCGGCCATTCGTAGCGGCGGAAGAGAGGGCGTCGTGTTGTTGATCGTCGTGCGATGACCCGGTGCTATGTCAGTCCTGTCAGGGCCTCACGGGCCATTTCGCCCACGGTGGTGCAGATAAGGGTGCGATCCTGAAAATGCTCCACCGGGGTGGTGTCGGGCAGCAACGCCCGGATACGCTCCGCGGCGTCGCGGGTCTGCAGGGTGCCCAGCGCCCACGCCGCCATGCCCCGGCCGGGGTGGTGCTCGTCCTCAAGTCCCCAGGTCAGGGCTCGCTCCGCAGGGCGCACGAGGTCGGGCCGGACCGCGGCCAGCCGCCCCAGTCCCCAGTACACGGCCGCCCTGAGGGGCGGATGGTCGAGGTAGTTGTCGTCTTCCGTGGTCTCGCGCACGTAGGAGTGCAGCATGCGGTTGTAATCGTCGGCCAGCCGGGTGTTGTTGCACATGATCTCGGCCATGGTTTCGGGAATGCCCCAGCCCACGTTGCCGGATTCCTCGTTCATGTGCCAGAGCAGGCGGCGCATGAACACGCGCGCCTGTTCCATGTTCCTCTCCGCCAATGCGTTGACAACGAGGCCCAGCGCCGTTGCGGCGCGCCACTTCATCTCCCCGCCGAAGAGCAGGAACGACATGAGCGGCCCCAGAGTCTCCTGTCCGGGAATGGCGAGGATGTCGGGCAGGTTGTCCTGCCAGAGAGGCGACTGGAGCAGGCAGCGCAGATTGGTCTTCATGGAACGGAAACGGGCCATATGTCCTCCTGTGTTGGAAGGATAAGGATAACCATTTCTGATTGATATGCAACAGGCGGCGCGTGCGCGATGCATGAAAAAAGAGCCCCGTCTCGCAGGGGAGACGGGGCTCGTGTCGTAAAGACGTGTGCAGTGCGCCGGAGGCTAGGGCTTGATGTAGGCAAAGCCTTCGCGCTGCAGGTTGACCAGTTCGATAATCCCGGCCGGTACCACGCGGCATCCCGGAATGAGGGCTTCGCTGTCCAGGTCGAACTTGCGCATGGCGTTCTGGCAGACGCGGATGTTCAGCCCCTTGCCGAGCAGGTCCTGCAGGGCGGCGGCGTGGACGCCGGCTTTGACCATCAGCTTGATGGCCGGGCCGTTGACCACCATGACCAGCCGGCATGCCTGTCCTTCCAGCGCGGCAAGGGAATTGGCGATATTGCTGATGGCAATGTTCATGTCCGCTTCCGTATGGTCCACATGGAACAGGATGTCGTACTGCATGGCGGTGTCCCCGATGACGTGGCTGCGGGCTAGATGAGCCGTTCGAAAATGAGCTTGAACATGGCCCGGATGGCCAGGGCCAGCTTGAGCCGGGCCTTGTCCTTGTGCGGTGCATCTTCAAGCAGCAGGTTGGTGATAAAGGTGGCCACCTCGGAGAAGTCCCGGTCGCGGTTCTTTTCCAGCAGCGTGGTGTAGACCTCGATGCTGCGCAGCAGCAGCTCCACATCCTTGTTGCTGCCCTTGGCCGAGTAGGAGAACCGGTTCACGAACTCCTCGAAGACCAGGTCGCGGTCCTCGGGGAAGGACTTCTGCAGGGCCAGTCCCCACAGGGCGATGAACAGGGCCGTGAATTCACGGAGCGCCTTTCGCTTCTTGAGGAACTGATGCCGCTTGAGCGCAAGCATGGCGAGCTCGTTCTCGAAATCGTACGATTCGAGGAGCGCGGCGAAGATGCGGATAAGCTCGTCGCTGGAATACTGGGTTTGTTGCACGAAGGAAAACTTCCTGTAGCAGGTTAATCCTGACGGGGGCCCGAGGGCTTTCTGCGTCGGCGGGGGCGATTGGGACGCTTGCGCTGTTCGCCGTCGTCCTTGGCGCCGTCCTTCTGTCCCCTGGCTTCGTTGCGGGACCGGGGGGCATCCTCGGCAGCGGGGGCGGACATGGAGGGGGCGGCAAGCGGTGCGTGCAGGGAGGTCTGATACAACTCATCCAGCAGCTGGGCAACCAGGGGCAGCTCTTCCTCGTCGGCCAGCAGGGACTTCAGCAGGGGCATGAAGCGCTGCATGCGTTCCCGTTCCAGGCCGGTCTTGTTGCGCAGCCGGGCTTCCAGCAGGGCGGTCATGCGCTGGCCTGCCACGGCGGCCACGTCTTCGTCCGTGGGGGTGGGGCGCTGCTCCATCTGGATCTTGTAGTGCTTGGCGATACGCTCGAGCTCCAGCTTCTGCATGATGTCCACCAGCGAGATGACCTCGCCGGACGCGCCGGCGCGGCCCGTGCGTCCGGCACGGTGGATGTAGGATTCCCGGTCTTCCGGCGGTTCGTACAGGATGACGTGGGACAGCTGGGGAATGTCGATGCCCCGTGCGGCCACGTCCGTGGCCACGAGGAAGCGCACGCGGCCCTCGCGCAGTTTCTCCAGCACCTTTTCGCGCTTGCTCTGCGTGAGGTCTGCGGAAAGTTCGTCGGTATCATAGCCGAATCCCTGCAGCACGGCCGTGACGAAGTGCACGTTTGCCTTGGTGTTGCAGAAGATGATGGCCGAAGCGGGGTTCACCACTTCCAGTACGCGTACGAGCACCCGGTCCTTTTCCATGGGCTTGGCGCTGTAGTAGGAATGGGGGGTGTCCGCCACGTGCACCTGCGCATGGCTGAGGCTGAGCATGCACGGCTCGTGCATGAATTCGCCTGCCAGCTGGATGATCTGGGGCGGGTAGGTCGCCGAGAGCAGGAAGGTGGAGCGGCGTTTGGGAAGGTAGCGCTTGATTTCCCGCATGTCGGGGTAGAAGCCGATGGACAGCATGCGGTCTGCTTCGTCAAAGACCAGCACGCGCACGTTGTTCAGGTCCATGGTGCGACGCAGCAGGTGGTCCAGAATGCGGCCGGGGGTACCGACCACCACGTGCGCGCCGTCGCGCAGGGCGTCTGCCTGCTTGCCGAATCCCACGCCGCCATACACGGCACAGGTCTTCAGCCCGCTGGAGGCGAAAAGGGTCTTGGCTTCATACTCCACCTGCAGGGCCAGTTCGCGCGTGGGCACGAGCACCAGCATCTGCACATGGGCCTTGGAGGCGTCGAGGCGTTCGATGGCCGGGAGCAGGTACGCCCCGGTCTTGCCGCTGCCCGTGCGCGACTGCACCATGATGTCGCGTCCGGCGAGCTGATAGGGGATGGAGCGGGACTGCACGGGCATGATGCTGCGCCAGCCCGCGTTCTCGCACGCGGTGCGCATGGCGGGAGGCAGATCCTCCAGCGTTACGGGCGGCAGGGCGTCTTCCGGCTCTTCTATGTCGATGATTTCTGCGGCAATGCGGGCTGCCGGATCAAGGTCTTCGGGGGTCTGCGCGGTTGCACGCGGGGTGTCTTCGGCAGGCTGTTCGTCATGCTGCGGGGCAGCGGGATGATCGGTCATGAATGCGTTCCTTTGGTTCTCCAGAGGGCGAGATGAATGAAAAGCCCTTTGGGCCACCCGGCAATATAGCAGAAGGTGTGGCAACCCCGCAAGTGCGCCGCAAATGGGAAAAACCGGTTCGTTGACAGGGCGGCCCGGGGTGCATAATTTGATATTGAATCATTTGATGGTAAACAGTCAGGAGGTGCACTATGGCCACATCGCAACAGGCCCTTGCCGCATACGTGAAGCTGGTCCGCGCGGCGGATTCCATAACGGCCTGCGCCCATGCGCATCTCTCGGAGCACTCCCTGACCATGAGCCAGTTCGGCGTGCTGGAAGCCCTGCTGCACAAGGGGCCCATGTGCCAGAAGGCACTGGCGGGCAAGCTGCTCAAGTCTGGTGGGAACATCACGACGGTGGTGGACAACCTCGAGAAGCGTGCCCTTGTCCGCCGGGAACGGGGGCAGGATGACCGGCGCTACAGTACGGTGCATCTGACCGAAGCGGGCCGGGCATTGATCGAGGCGGTGTTCCCGGTGCACGCCGAGGGCATTGCCGCCCTGTTCACGGTGCTGGATGATGCAGAGCTTGCCCGTCTGGGCGAGCTGTGCCGGAAGCTGGGGCGGGCCTGTTCGGCCTAGGCGGGGCTTTTCCATGCCGTGGCGGCATGGTATGGTGCACCATCCATAGCGTCCAGCCGACCGGAGGTAGCCATGTCCCCGTTTGCCCTGCCTGCCTATCAGGCGCCCGACTTTTCCGCGCCGGAGTTGCGTGCTGCGCCCTGCGCCCGTTTTGTCCCCTGCGAGCGGGATGGGGTGGCCCCGCCCGGCTATCACGCCACGGCCATTTTCCCGGAATACGTGCAGACCGAGCCCGGCACGTGGGTGCTGCTGGCCCATTCCCGCATGGACTGCGTGATCCGCAAGCGGAAGGATGCCACGCTCGAGGTGGTGGAATTCCGTCGGCTCAAGGCGGGCGACATGGTCGCCGTGGGGCGGAAGGAAAACGGCGAGGAGGGCATCTATGTCCACGCCACGGGATTTACCGATGCGCCGGCGTGCAGCGGCGAGACCTTTGCCTTCCGTTCCTCCACCAGCCGGGAGACCGCCTTTTCCATAGACTACGACACCCTCTACGAAATTCTGCGGCACGACCGCGACAACGGGTACATCCTCTGGGTGGGCGGACCGGCGGTGATCTTCGATTCCGATGCCCGGCGAGCCTTTGCCGCACTGGTGGAAAAGGGCTACGTGCACGGTCTGCTGGCAGGCAATGCGCTGGCCACCCATGACCTTGAAGGCGCGCTGTACGGAACCGCCCTCGGGCAGGGCATCTACACAAAGCGTCAGGCCAGCATGGGGCATTATCACCATCTGGACGCCATCAACGCCATCAAGGGATACGGCTCCATTGAGCAGGCGGTCCGGGAGGGCGGCGTGCGGGACGGCGTGATGCGGGCCGTGGTGGAGCATGAGGTGGAGTATGTGCTGGCGGGCTCCATCCGTGACGACGGGCCGCTGCCCGGTGTGACGGGCGACGTGTATGCCGCGCAGGACCGCATGCGGGCCCTTGCGGGCAAGGCCACAACGGTCATCGCCATGGCCACGCAGCTGCACACCATTGCCACCGGCAACATGACCCCCTCCTATCAGGTGCTGGAGGACGGCGGCGTGCGGCCGGTCTACTTCTTCATCGTGGACATGTCGGAGTTCGCGGCGGGCAAGCTGGCGGACCGCGGCTCCCTGACCGCTCACGCCATCCTGACCAATGTGCAGGACTTCATCGTCAATCTGGACCGGGCCCTTGCCTGAGCCGTGCGCGGGGCATCTGACGCGCGCCGTCCTTCAGCCCTTGCTGCTGCCATGAAAAAGGCCCCGCAGTTGCCTGCGGGACCTTGAAAGCTCTGGCGGGGGGCCTGCTATTCGGCCTGCTGGGCCGCTTCGATGAGGGCCAGGGCGCGCTGGGCAAGGTGGGTGACCTCCGGTTTGGAGACCTGGTCGTCCGCGCCCACGGAATCGCCCTTGTGGCGCAGCTTGTCCGTGATGAGCGACGAGAAGAGGATGACCGGCAGCCGCTTGAGCTGGCTGTCTTCCTTGATGCGTTTGCACAGGTTGTGGCCGTCCATGCTGGGCATCTCGATGTCGGAGACCATCACCTGCACGTAGTCCGAGATGGTGCGTCCTTCCTGTTCCGCCTTGCCCTTCAGTTCCACCAGGCGGTCCCACGCCTCCCGGCCGTTGGTCATGGCTTCCACGTCGAAGTTGGCTTTTTCCATCAGGTCGCGCAGCATCTCGCGGATGAGACCGGAGTCGTCGGCGATGATGGCGCGGTAGCGCACGTTGGCGGACCAGTCGATGGCTTCGTCAAGCCGCAGCCCCAGGGCGGGGTTCAGGTCCGCAACGATCTTTTCCAGATCAAGCAGGAAGATGATGCGCTTGTCGATTTTCACCACGCCGGTGATGGAGTAGTTGCTGAGTGATGCCACGTACTTGTTGGGCGGCTCCACCTCTTCCCAGCTGATGCGGTGAATGCGGTTGACCCCGGAAACCTGGAAAGCCGTGCACACGTTGTTGAACTCGGTGACGATGACCTTGGGCGGTTCCACTTCGCCCCGGTTCTTGTTCAGCCAGCGGGCCAGGTCGACCAGGGGGATGATGTGATTGCGCAGGTTGAACGCGCCGAGCACGCTGGTGTGCTGCCCTTCGGGCAGTTCCGTGACCGTGGGCATGCGGATGATTTCCAGCACCTTGGCAACGTTGACGCCGTAGTAGCCGCGGTAGGTTTCGCCGTTTACCTCGACTTCATCGAGGAAGAATTCGACGATTTCCAGTTCATTCGTGCCGGACTCCAGCAGAATGTTTGTCTGCATATGGCCTCCCGATATCAGGGATCGATTGTACTCAGTAGGACAGGGTATCAGCGCCAGTTCCAGCGCCGGAAAGGTGCCGGGCTATGTGATGCCATCATAATGTTTCAAGCTTTTTTTGCATAGCGTCAATTATGTATTTGGGGGTGGAGGCACCGGCAGTCAGTCCGACCACGCGGGCGTCGCCCAGCGTGGCGGGGTCCAGTTCCTCGGGCGTCTCGACATGGATGGTCGGGCAGCCCTGCGCCCGGGCCACGTCGGCAAGCCTTCGGGTGTTGCCGCTGTTGAAGCCCCCCACAACCACCATGGCGTCCACTTCCCTGGCAAGGGCGATGGCCTCGTCCTGCCGTTCGCGGGTGGCGTCGCAGATGGTTTCCAGCACGGGCAGGGCATCACCCAGCTCCGTCTTTAACCAATCGACGATTTCAGTAAAAACTTTACGGTCTTGCGTGGTCTGCGCCGCAACGCAGTAGGTTTTGGCCGGATCAAAGCGGTAGGCCTGTATCTCCTCGAGGGTGCCGAAGACAAAGGCGTCGTCTCCCGCGTAGCTGAGCAGGCCCCGCACCTCCGGATGGTCCGCTTCGCCGAACAGGAGCAGGGTGCACCCCTCGCGCAGCTTGCGGGCGATGCCCATCTGGGCCCTCTTGACCTTGGGGCAGGTGGCGTCCACCACGTCCTTGGCCGTGTCCTCGAGCGTCTCCTCCAGCAGGCGGGGAATGCCATGGGCGCGGATTACGACACGTTCGTCCCCGTGTGCCTTTGCGGGGTCGTCAAGACAGCGTACGCCCTGCCGCTCATACTGCTCCAGAACCTGCGGGTTGTGGATGATGGGGCCGAGGGTGGCGATGGGGCCGCTGTTGCGGGCGACTTCCGTATCCAGCTTCTGCAGGGCGAGCGAGACGCCCATGCAGAACCCGGCCGTGGTGGCTCTGCGTACGATCATACATTCCTCGTGCGGCTATTCCCCGTCAGACGGGGGGCAGCAGATGCGTTCCGGCTCGAAGGACGCGCCTTCGGCCTGCCAGCGGGCAAAGAACTGTTCCAGCAATTCGTCCAGTTTTTCCCATGTGGTGCACTCCGTCAACTGGTTCCGCATGTGCTTGGCACCGGGGAAGAGCTTGACGTAGCGGGGGACCAGCGAGCGCATCTTGAACAGGGCGGTCTTGTCGGGGCAGTGGGCGCGTGCCAGCGCCACGTGGCGGCGCAGGATGCGCATGGTCTTTTCAGGGTCCGGTCGCAGTACGGTGCCCCCCTGCATGAGGGTGGTGAATTCCTCGAAAATGGCCGGGTTGTTCAGGGCGCCCCGGGCAAACATGACGGCGGCGACCCCGGTTTCGCGGACGCAGCGTACGGCGTCTTCGGCATGAAAAAGGTCGCCGCTGGCGATGACCGGAATGTCCACGGCGTCGACCAGTGTGCGCAGGGCGCTCCAGCGGGCTTCCCCGGAAAATCCCTGCCGGGCATACCGGGGGTGCAGGCTGAGCCAGCCCGCGCCGACATCCTGCAACCGTTTGGCCAGGTCAAGGTAGACGTCCTCGTCCGCGTCCCAGCCGAGACGGAACTTGAAGCCCACGCGTCCTTCTCCGGCCAGCCGGACCATGGTGCGGGCCACGTCCACGGCGTTGGGGATGTCGCAGAGCATGGCGGCGCCGCAGCCGGTCTTGACCACCTTGCGTACGGAGCAGCCCATGTTCAGGTCGAACCAGCGGTAGCCCCTTTCCACCAGCGGCGCCATGGCCCGTTCCATGATGGCGGTGTCGTTGCCGAACAACTGCAGCACCATGGGGTCGTCGTCCCCGGTGGTCTCCAAAAGAAGTTCAGTGCCGGAGCTGCCGTAATAAAGGCCCTTGGCGCTGACCATTTCCGAGCAGACCACCTGTGCCCCGAATTCACGGGAAAGCAGGCGGAAGGCAAGGTCGGAATACCCCGCAAGCGGGGCGAGCCACGGCTTGTCCTGCGCAATGGCAAGGCCGGTGTTATCGCGGATGGGTGTTTCGGAAACCATGGGCATGGATAGGGCTACGAGGGTTGGGGTGTTGATCGTGGCGCTGCTGCGGTCATGCCTGCACGTGCAGGCTGCGGGTGAACACGGCTGCGGGCAGGATGCACGTCAGCACGTCGTGCATGCCGTGGGGGAGTGGTCCCGCGCCCAGGCAGGCCGTTGGCAGGGCTTCCGGTCCAGCAGCGGCATCCATGGTGCGGCAGAGGGTCTCAACCGCATCGGCATGGTCTGCGCGTTCCAGAAAGAGCCTGTAGGCCATCCTTTCCGTTCCTGCAAGGCATTGTATGAGGCTGCGCCCGGAGCCGGGCAGTTCTGCGCCCAGAATCAGGCGGACCGACGCCTGTTCTCCCCGGGAATGCAGGAGCTCCACGCTCCGGCCCTGCGGCAGCAGCCAGGGCATGTAGCGCAGGGTGCCCTGTGCCGCGCTGGCGAGCAGGGCGTTGACTCCGGCAAGGGCGAGCCGCATGGCCGTGAACGTGGTGAGGGCTTCGTCGTTGCCGGCGATGAAATCGGCAACGACCTGTCGTCGCGCCTCCAGCTGCGTCAGGGGGGCCCTGACGGGCAGGGCGGGCAGGGTTGGCCAGAGATGGGCATGCAGCAGGGCATCCAGTGCATCCCGGCCGGAAATGTAGGCCTTGATGATGGCGTGGGGCGTGGCGGTCCCGGCATGGCGGGCGGCCTCATCCTCGGTGATCTCGCGGAGCAGGATGTCCGGCAGGAGCTGGACCACCAGAAAGCGCAGGGGAACGCCGGGTTCCGGCTGGGAGCGCAGTTCGGCAATGAGTTCATGCCCGCCCACGTGCACCCATGCCTGGTTGCCCCGCAGGTGGCGGATGAGACGGCCGTGCAGTATCTGGCCAACATGGTGGGTACGGCGGAAATTGGCGGCCCTGTCGCGGGAGGCGGCATGATCCCGGTTGCCCTCCGGCCCTATGGTGCTGGTGCGATTGATGGATTTCATGCGCTTCCGGGATTGGCGTTGCGGCGGTGGCTGCCAGCGGCAGTGGGGCGAAGGGAGGCTGCTGCGCCGTTACTTGCCGGCCTTCATGAGGATGAGTTCCACCTCGTCCACGGAAAGGCCGGTGGCACGGGCAAGCTGCTGCGGCGAGCGGCCCTTGCGGTGGCCGTCTAGAATCATTTCGCGCAGGAATTGCGGGGAGCGGGTGATGGTCTCCGCCTGCTTGATGAGCTTGCCGAGCGAGGCGGCGCGTGCCTCAAGCTGGATGTCCAGCTGGCGCAGCTGCTCCTGGCGTTCCGCAAAGGACTCGACCAGTTCCTGTTCCAGCTGGGCGTTGAAATGCATTTTCGCGATCAGCGCCTCCTGCTTGGACTGCATGGTGTTGAGCAGGGATTCCGATCGCTTGAGACGGGTAAAAAAGACAAAGAGCAGAAGCAGGAGCAGGATTTCGGTCAGGCTCATGAAGAGCAGCATCCAGTGGGAGAATTGCATGGCGCGTGGCTATCCTTGTTGCCGGTCCGGAACGGAGGAGGAAGGGGGGACCGGTCAGACCTTCATGTTCAGAATGTTGCCCTGCCAGGGGGAGCCGGAAGCCTCTTCCTGATCCTCGGCCTCATCCGCTCTGGGAGCCTTGTTTCTCGGCTTCTTCCGACCCTGTGCGCCGCCCCGGCCGCCATCCTTGTCGAGGAGGAGCTGCGAGGCGCCCGAATTCTGCGTCCGCTCGATGGTTTTCTGGTCGTGCTTGAGGGACTCCGCCGCCATGTGCTTGGCGGATTCGCGCTGCGCCTCGGGGGTGGTCGTCTCGTTGTGAGCGATTTTTTCCACGTGTCCCATTTGCGCCAGAACGATGGGCAGGCTGGATTCAACCGTCATGTCACTTCACCAGATAGTTCTCTATGAGCAGATCCTCGAATTGGCCGTTGTTCATGTACTGATTGATCACGGCCAGCAGGTCGGCCTTGAGCACCTCTACATTGTTCTTATCGGACAGAAAGATCAGATCCTTATTGCGCAGGTAGTAGAACAGGGCGTCCCGGAGCACCACCTTCTTGGACCCGGCCTCCCAGGAAAGCTTTTCGTTTTCCGTGGGGGCGGAGAACTTGCAGACAAGGAAGCGCACCTTGCCCTCGCTGTCCTTCAATTCCACCCAGAACGGATCCCAGGTGACCACGAAAACCTCAGGCTTTTCCGGTTCCGGTTCGGGCGCAGCCTGCTGGGGCTGCACTTCCTGCACGGGTTGCTGTTCCGGTATCTCCGGACGGGGGGCGGGCTTGAGCACCAGCCACGCCAGCAGGATAAGCAGCAGCACTGCTGCGCCTGCTCCTGAAATAAGTATCTTTTTATTGCCGAGCAACTCCTTCAGCTTGTTGGGCTTGGGAGGTTCGGCAGTTTCCAGCGTGACGGGTTTGTCGGAGGGGGGAGGGGGAGTGTCTTCTTCCTCATCCTCGTCGTCTTCGAGGAAGGGGGCGTCTTCGAGGTCCAGTTCGACCTTGTCTTCGGAGGACGATTGGCCGCTTCCCGGCACATTCAGCTCATCGGTATCGAGCTGCGCCTTTTCAGAGAAGACGTCGTCCAGGGAGAGATCATCATCTGCCATGCGCGTGTACGTTCAGGCACGGGGTTGCCCTCCGCCAGGCGGAGGGCAACGGCCCTAGGGGAAAATCTTGTCGATTTTCTGCTTCATGGTTTCAGCAGTGAACGGCTTGACAATATAGTTGGAAACCTTGGCCTGGACGGCCTCGATGATGTTCTCCTGCTGTGCTTCAGCAGTGACCATCAGGAAGGGCAGATCGCCGAACTCTTCGCTGCCGCGAACCTTGCGGAGCAGTTCGATGCCGGTCATGTTCGGCATGTTCCAGTCGGAAATGATGAAGTCGATCTTGTCCTTGTTCAGAGTTTCCCACGCCGTCGTGCCGTCGTCGGCCTCCACGATGTTGGTGAAGCCGATCTGACGAAGGATGTTCTTCACGATTCTGCGCATGGTGGAGAAGTCGTCGACAACAAGAACACGCATATTGGTATCGAAAGCCATGCGAAACTCCTTGAAAAAACGTTAGATGCTTTCGGTTTCTCCGTACGAGGAGTGAAATTCCCGGCGCAGTCTCTGAAGCGCCTGCGAATGTAACTGGGATACCCGACCTTCGGTTATTCCCATGACTTCAGCGGTTTCCCGCATATTCAGTTCATCACTGTAATAGAGTGACAATACCAGCTTTTCCCTAGGTGTCAATTGATCGATAAGTGACGCAACCCGTTCAATCAATTCCTGAAGTGCGGTTGCCTGAAAGGGTTCGCCGTCAATGGATTCGCGTCCCTCTGTGGAAAAGGTCTCCTGAATGGCATCCAGGCTGAGGCAAAGCTGATTCTGCAGGGCTTCCAGTCCGACCCGGACTTCCTTTTCGTCCAGTCCGGTGGCTTCCTGCAGTTCCTCTTCGGTGGGCACGCGTCCCTTGTCGTTCTCTATCTTGTGGATGGCTTCTTCAAGCTGGCGTACGCGGTGCCGCAGGCTGCGGGGGAACCAGTCGAGCCGTCGCAGCTCGTCCAGCATGGCGCCGCGGATGCGGCTTTCGGCGTAGGTGTCGAACTTGATGCCCATGGTGGGGTCGAACTTGCCGAGCGACTCCATCAGGCCGAGCGTGCCGGCACTGATCAGTTCGCCCAGTTCCACGTTCTTGGGCAGCTTGGCCTTCAGGCGCAAGGCCAGGAACTTGATCTTGGGAGCATAGTGCCGGACAACAGACTCCTGCTGGCGGGCGGACATGTCCTCCCACGCAACGTCTCCGGACTCGAGCAGTTCCCACGGCTCCTTGCCGCCGGGATGGGCGCTACTGCCTGAAGAGGAGTTTTTTCCAGAAGAACTTGATATTTCCATCAAGATTGGCCGATACATCCCAGGTTTGAATGGTCTGCGCTACCTGCTGCACGGCGCTGCAGGCGGGGCCGCTCTCTGCTTCCACGCAGAACGGGCGCTGGTTCACCACCGCCTTGCGGACGGCGGGGTCGCGGGGCACAAAGCCCAGCAGGTCGAGCGAAACGCCGGAAAGGAAATGGTCACATGCCGCATACAGGCGAGCATACATCTCTTTTGCGGTTTTTGCATCAGGCACCATGTTTACCAGCACCTTGAAGTGCTCCACACCATGATTGAGCTTCATCACCTTGATAAGGGCGTAGGCGTCGGTCAGTGATGTGGGCTCCGGCGTCAGTATCACAATGCGTTCCTGCACCGCGAGATTGAAGTAAAGTACGTTGTCGTTTATCCCGGCACCCGTGTCAACTATCAGATAATCCACCGAATCCTCAAGTCCGTCCATGGCTTCAAGCAGTTCCAGCTTCTGGCCGGTGGTCAGCGAGAGCATCTCGCTCATGCCCGAGGACGCGGGCAGGATGCGGAATCCGTATGGGGTGTCGAAGAGAATCTCGTCAAGGCTGGCGCCTTCGTGGAACAGGTGGAACAGGTTCCTGTCCGGGGCCATGCCCAGGAGGACATCCACGTTGGCAAGGCCGAGGTCCGCGTCAAGCAGCACCACCTTCTTGCCGGCGCGGGCAAGGGTGCAGGCGAGGTTGACGGACATGTTCGTCTTGCCGACGCCCCCCTTGCCGGAGGTTACCGAGAAAACCAGAGGAAAATCGCCCTTCATAATCTGTGCAACTCCGTATTACATGCTGCTGTCAGTGTCGCAGGGAAGCTGATGCTTAAAGAGCATCCTCCACAACATGACGTCCCGTGCAGCTGTGAGCGTATTTTTCAGACCCGGTCCGAACGAGAGTGCGGAAACGGGCAATCCGGACGATGCTGCCATGTTGATCAATGCCCCAAAGGTACAGGCTTCGTCCAGTTTCGTCCAGATAATGCTAGCCGAACAGCCGGTTACATATTGCCGCATGAATGCGGAAAGCTGCGCCGGTGCGTAGGAGGGGCTCAGCACGAGGTGCACGGCCAGATCCTCGGCAGCGCACAGCCCCAGTCTGGAATCAAGGGATTCCAGCGTTTCCTTCCTGCCCAGTCCGGGCAGGTCGATGAGTATCTTGTCAAAATCACGACATTCGCGCAGCACGTTGGCAAGGGTCACGCCGTCACTGGCCTCGCGGTAGCTCATGTCGGAAAGCTCGGCGTAGTGCTTGAGCAGCAGGCGGCCGTTGCCCCGTTCGCTGTCCGCGTTGACGATGCAGATGCGCATGTCCGGCCTGCGGGAACGCAGTGCAAGGGCCATGCGGATGAGCGTGCTGGTCTTGCCCACGCCGTAGGGACCGGCAAGGGCGTGCACCTGCTGCGGCCAGTTTTCCTCGTCCCATGCGCTGACGGGCAGCATGTCGGCCAGCGGGGCCAGCACCGAGGTGTCGGGGCGGTTCAGCAGCTTGCGGTAGAGGCGCATGAGCACGGTGCCTTCCACGCCTTCACGCTCCAGATATTCCAGGGCCACGCGTTGGCGGGGGGAGAGGTCCTCGAGATTGATGCCGGGCTTCATCAGGGCGACGAGGTGCTCCTTGATTTCGGACCACTCGCGGTGCCACTCGTTCCATCCGGCCGGGGAGAAACCGCTGCCGTTGCCGTTTCCGTTGTCCCCTGTCCGGGCCGCCTTGGCAGCGGAGGTCCGCTCGAGGCCTGCCGTCATTTCGCACCACGGTCCTTCCTCCCCGCGTCCCTCGTGCTTGGACAGGATGATGGCATCCAGCCCCAGCTCGTTCTTGATGCGGGAGAGAACCGATTTGGCGTCCGGGCCTGTGAAAGTCTTAACCTGCATTACTTCAATCCTACGTTACCGACAGAAGTGAGTCGAATGTCAGAGGGAATTTCTGCCTGCGATATGACCGGGATCGTGGGCAGGAAACGGGTAATCAGCTGTGCAAGGTGTGGTCTGGAGACCGGCGAGGTCAGCAGGACCGGCTGGCCGTCCGTGCCCACGGCGTTTTCCACGCTCTGGTTGACGGACTGGATGAGCCGCTGGGCCGTGCCCGGATCGAGGGCGAGGTAGGCCCCGCCGTCGGAGCGCCGGATGGCTTCCTGTACGGTCTTTTCCACATTGGGGTCCAGGGTCAGGATGGGCAGCACGCCGTTGCTGTCCATGTACGGTTTGACGATGGTTCTGGAGAGCCGTTCCCGTACGTATTCCGTAAGGGTTTCCGGATCCTTGATGCCGGGGCCGAAGTCCGCCAGGGTTTCCACGATGGAAAGCAGGTCGCGGATGGACACGTTTTCCCGCACCAGATTCTGCAGCACCTTCTGGACCACGCCCAGCGAAAGGATGCCGGGTACCAGTTC
The DNA here is from genome assembly GCA_003252375.1 of Halodesulfovibrio sp. Taxonomy (GTDB): domain Bacteria; phylum Desulfobacterota; class Desulfovibrionia; order Desulfovibrionales; family Desulfovibrionaceae; genus Halodesulfovibrio. The sequence goes on along the minus strand of QKEJ01000158.1, from coordinate 2,954 downwards.
TTCCACCGCCTTGGGGGCGTGCTTGGCAAGGTTGTCCAGCAGGCTCTGCACTTCCTGACGGCCGAGGAAGTCCGCCAGATGGCGCTTGAAGACTTCGGTAAGGTGCGTGGCAATGACGGTGGAGGGGTCCACCACGGTGTAGCCTGCGAGCATGGCTTCTTCCTTCTGCCCCTGCGGAATCCACAGGGCGGGCAGGTTGAAGGCGGGTTCGCGGGTTTCGATGCCCCGGATATGGTGCTTGGCGTCGCCCGGATCCATGGCCAGGTAGTGATCGATGAGGATCTCCGCGCCGGCGACCGCGTTGCCCTTGACCAGCACGGAGTACTGACCGGGTTTGAGCTGCAGGTTGTCCCGCAGGTGCAGCGAGGGAACGACCACGCCCACATCCAGTGCGAACTGGCGGCGGATGGAGCGGATGCGCGAGAGCAGGTTGCCGTCCTGTTCCTCGTCCACCAGCGGGATAAGGCCGTAGCCCACTTCCAGCTCCAGGGAATCGAGGGGCAGCAGGGCCTGCACTTCTTCCGGGGTATCCAGGCTGCCGGATTCGCCCTTCTTCTCGCCCTTGGCGCCCTTCTTGGCGCCGCTCTTCTTGCTCACGTCGTCGCTGGTGCTGGTGACCAGTCTGGAGATGAAGAAGAGGCCGCCCGCAAACATGGTGAAGGGGAGGAACGGCATGCCGGGAACAAGGGCGAAAACGATGAGCACCAGCGCAACAAGCTTGAGTGCGCGGGAGTTGAAGGTCAGCTGGCCGATGAATTCCTCGCCCATCTTGGCTTCCGCCGCGGCGCGGGACACGATGATGCCTGCCGAGGTGGAGATGATCAGCGAGGGGATGGTGGCGACCAGACCGTCACCGATGGTGAGCAGGGTGTAGGTGGTCAGGGCGTCCTGCCAGGGCATGTCCTTCTGCACGATGCCGATGAGGATGCCGCCGATGATGTTCACCATGGTGATGAGCAGACCGGCGGTCACATCGCCCTGAACGAACTTGCCCGCGCCGTCCATGGCGCCGTAGAAGTCCGCTTCGCGGCGGATGATGTCACGCTTTTCGTTGGCGGTGTCTTCGTCGATGAGACCGGCGTTGAGGTCGGCTTCAATGGCCATCTGCTTGCCGGGCATGGCGTCGAGGGTGAATCGTGCTGCCACTTCGGCGATTCGGGTGGTACCCGAGGTGATGACCATCTTGTTCAGGATGAAGAGAATCCAGAAGATAACGGCGCCGACGACATAGTTGCCGCCGACCACGAATTGCCCGAATGACTGGATGACCGATCCCGCCGCGGCTGTCCCCTCGTCTCCGTGCAGGAGGATGAGTCGTGTGGAGGCCACGTTCAGCGCAAGGCGCAGCAGGGTGGTAACCAGCAGCAGGGAAGGAAAGATGGAGAATTCCAGCGGAGAGAGCATGAACATGGAGGTGATCAGGATGATCAGCGCCAGGGAGACGCTCAGACTGAGCATGATGTCCAGAAAGAAGGTCGGCAGCGGGATGAGCATGACGAAGAGAATGGTGACCACGCCGCCGGCAAGCAGCACGTCGCCATGCTTCGCGAATCTCTGGTAGTCGATTTTCGGAGCGCTGATTTCCTGATTAGCCATTTTTCCGACACCTTCCGCTGGATGTGAATGAGAGTGGGACCCTGTCTGGGCAGTGTGCCCTAACTCTTTCTATTTCCTTTGAATTTATGCAGGGAGGCCAGTATGGAGGCCACGGCCTTGTACAGATCTTCCGGAATCATGTCCCCTACTTCCACTGACTTATACAAGGCACGTGCCAGAGGGACGTTTTCGCGCAGGGGAATGCCATGTTCGCGGGCAATTTCCTTGATCTTTTCGGCGACATGGTCGGCGCCCATGGCCAGTACCACGGGGGCCGGGGCCTCCATGGCGTTGTACCGGATGGCCACGGCGATATGGGTGGGGTTGGTGATGACCACGTCGGCCTTGGGCACGTCCTGCATCATGCGGCGCATCATCACTTCCATCATCTTCTTGCGCTGCTGCGCCTTGATGGTCGGGTCGCCTTCCGCCTGCTTGCGTTCGTCCTTGATTTCGTCCTTGGTCATCTTCAGGTTTTCTTCATAGTCCCAGCGGGTGTACCAGAGGTCGCCGATGGCGATGAGCACCATGGGGATGAGGGCATAGAGCACCATGGTGTGGCTGGTTTCCAGCATGTAGGTCGAGATGCCCGCCGCGTCCGAGTAGTACAGGGGCAGGAAATTGGCCATTTCCATCTTGATGACCAGGTAGGGGGCCACCCCGATGGCCAGCGCCTGCAGCAGGCTCTTGCCGAGGCGCAGCAGCGTTTCTGGGGAGATGAACATGCGCTTGAGGCCCGCCATCAGGTTGAAGCGCGCCAGCTTGAACTGGAAGACCTGGGTGGTCCACAGCTTGCCGACCTGCAGCCGCATGTTCAGATAGGCCAGAAAGCCGATGAACAGGAGCAGGGGGAGCAGCATCTTCGCCAGCTCAATGGCGATCCACTGCACGAGGTCGTAGACGCTGTCGGAGGTGGCCACGAAATGGAAGCTGTCGCGCATGAAGCGGGTCATGATCTTGTACATGCTGTCGTAGATGACCCCTATCCAGGCATACAGGCCATACAGGCCGGCGATCACGGAGACCACTTTGCCCATTTCCTGCGCTTTCGGGACGTTCCCCTTGTCTCGGGATTTGTTGCGGCGTTTCGGGGTCGCTTTCTCTGTTCTGCTCGGATCTTGCTGCGGCATGACAGGGTCCCCTTACAGCGACGGCGACATTGCGTTGATGAGGTGGCCGAACAGCGGGCCGATTTCGATGACAAAGTCGCCCATGCGGCGCGCCAGGATGGTGAAAAGCATGCCCATGAAGAAGAAACCCACGCCGATCTTCAGGGGGAAGCCGAGCTGCAGCAGGTTCATCTGTGGAGCGGCACGGCCCATGAGGGCCAGAGCCAGTTCCACCAGAAAGAGGGAGGC
>QKEJ01000024.1 GCA_003252375.1 Halodesulfovibrio sp. | reverse complement strand
ACGTCGCTCTGTTCGGAAGAACGGTTCATGGCGTCACGCAGTTCGGCAACATGCTCGCGCACCTTGTCCGACTGCTTCCACTCGGCATACAGCGTCTTCCACGAATTGAAATCAAGAAAACCACGATCCAGCTGCTCCTCGTGGGACTGCACCCAGGTGCCGAAGAGGTGCATCTCGAACTGGAAGAGCTGGCTGTCGAACACGCGCCCGCCCATACCGGCCTTGATGGTGCTGCCTTCCACTTCGCTGGCGATGAAGTTGCAGACGGCCATGCGGGAGGTCTCCGGCGTCACTTCCTTGTCATGCATATCCTCAACCATGGCGAACAGCGCAGGATGGTTCTCGCGGATACGCATCTGCCCCTGCTCGGGAACGCGGATGAACAGCTTGTCCCCCTCTTCTTCGATGAAGTAGAAACGCAGCCAGTTTTCAAACATCATCACTTCCGTGATGGTCTCAACAGCTTTTCCAAATTCGGTAGCGGCCATGCATGGCCCTCCTTTCTTCCTGAATTGCCCTTGGGGCCGGGTAAATATGGTCATGGGACGGGGGTGCGTCAAGTCCCAAATTTCACAATCGATGCGGAGCAGCCGATTTCCCCCTGCTATGCATGCAGATGGCAGCATACCGCATGGCCGTCTGCATGCTCGGTCCAATGCGGGGGTTGCACCCGACACACGGCCATGGCGTCCGGACACCGGGGATGGAAGGGACACCCTGCAGGGGGTGCTAGCGGACTGGGCAGATCGCCGTGCAGCACATGCCGTTCCCTGCGGCCGGGAGCCGGAACAGGTACCGCACGAAGCAGGGCCTGCGTATAGGGGTGCAGCGGTTCGCCGAAAAGGGCGGCGGCAGGCGCCAGCTCCACCAGGCGTCCGAGATACATGACCGCAATGCGGTCGCTCACATGCCCCACCACCGCAAGATCGTGCGAGATGAACAGGTAGGTCAGGGCAAACTGCGCCTGCAGGTCGCCCAACAGGTTCAGCACCTGCGCCTGAACGGACACGTCCAGCGAGGAGACCGCTTCGTCACATACCACCAGTTCCGGATGCATGATCAGCGCCCTGGCCACGGCCACGCGCTGCCGCTGACCACCGGAAAATTCGTGCGGGTAGCGCCCGTAATGCTCGCCGCGCAGCCCCACCAGTTCCAGCATGGCGGCCACACGCTCCCGTCGGTCCGCGGCCGAGCCCACCGAGTGCACGTCCAGCGCCTCCTGAATGGACTTGCCGACACTGCGGCGCGGATTGAGGGAGGAGACAGGGTCCTGAAAGACCATTTGCATGCGGCCGGGCAGGGTACGTCGGAACGTCTCGTCGCCATGGAAGACGGACTGGCCGTCCAGGAGAATATCGCCGGATGTGGGCTCCAGCAGACGGACCACCATGCGGGCCAGCGTGGACTTGCCGCAGCCGCTCTCCCCCACCAGTCCGAGCGTCTCTCCCCGCGCTACCTGCAGGCTGACGTCATCCACGGCCCGCAGCAGAGCCGGTTCAGCCGAAAACATCCGCTGCCTGAGGGCGAACACGCGCGAGACCTGCTGAATATCGAGAAATGGCGTGGTGATCTGGAGGCTCCCTGTCGAAGGCGCTGTGCGCCGGAATTTCCGCGACCCTATCAAAAGCCCCCCCGATTCGCCAGCGCCAGTCTTCCCCATCCGCTCCGGGCATTGACAACACGGCCCATACGGGGCACAGGAACCGGCATGGCGAAACCACGTCCCAGAAAACCGCGCCCGCCGCTGCCCGCCCCCCGATGGTCCATGATGCTCTACGCCCGGCTGGAGCCCAGATACATCGGCATGTTCCGCTTCCTCCTGGAAGCGGAGGACAACCTTGGCTACGCCACGGTGGTGGACAAGTACACGGCGATCCTCAAGATCATCTTCTCACCCCATCAGGAACGGGAGATGCGGGCCTTTCTGGCGGGCATGGCGCAGACCATCCCGTTCGAGCTGCAGGAACGACCGGTTACAGCAGCCCCTGCATCCGCATAAGGCCTTCCGTCTCCTCCACCCGCGTCACATACCGCCCCACATCAAACTTTCGCCGCGCACCGGCAAGGTTCATGTACCGGATCATGCCGAATATCGGCCGCTCCTTCCACGGCCGGTCGTGCACGCCTCCCATGGCCCAGGCCACGCCGGTGTAGCCGTTGGCCTCCCGTCCGTCCAGAAAGTACCGGTCGTTCAGGTACACGGCACAGCGCATGGCCTCCTCGGGAGAGACGCTCCATTCCAGGATCTTCTTGGCCCAGTACATGCGCAGATACCCGTGCATGGTCCCGGTAAGGCGCATCTCCGTCTGCGCCGCGTTCCAGAGAGGATCATGCGTCTGCCCGGCCTCCAGCGCCTCCTGTCCGTAGAGGAAGGGGCGAGGATCGTCCCGGTGCTTGTCCAGGGTCTTCAGGGCCCACTCCGGAAAGGCATCACAGCTGTCATACGCCGGCTCGTGCAGGCAGAAGTTATCGGCAAGTTCACGGCGCACCACCAGCTCCTCAAGAAAGACCTCCCGCGCTTCAGCCGGAATGGCCATGCCTGATGCCGTGGCCCGACGAGACCTGTCCAGGGTTTCCAGCACTGCCCGCTGGGATGAAAGCATGCCGAAATGCAGGTACGGCGAAAGCCCGGACAAGGCAGCGACCGTGGGATCGTTCCGCTTGCCGTAGCGCAGGATGCGTGCATTCAGAAACGCGTCGAGCACCGCATGGGCCGCAGTCTCCCCGGCTTCCGGACCAAAGGGGGACGGCACCTCGGGTACGCTTCTGTCCACGCCCAGCGAGCCACGCAGCGCCTCCCAGTCCACCCGGGGGACAGCATGGGGCCAAGGCACAGCCGGGACAGGCAGGACCGGAAAATCGTCCAGATACTCGTCGAGCAGTCGATGAATCTTGGGGCGGATGGTCCGCGCCGCATATTCCCGCTTGGCGGAGACCACGCGGCAGGGCACCACGTTGCGGGAATCCACCTCGATCACGGGACAGGGGGCGGCATCACGCACCGCAGCCAGCCAGTGCCGCTTCAGGCGCAGGGAATCGAAGTCCGTGACGATGCAGGCGGCGCCGATGGCCCGTGCGTACTCCGGCACCGCCGTGTCCGGGGCCTCACGCAGAAGGATAAAGGGAATGGAGGCGGCCTCCAGCGCCCGGGCGGTCTCTTCCAGCCCGCGCAGCAGAAAGCCGAACTGCCGGATGCAGGCCCCGAGAAACACCGGCGCCAGCCCGTACACCACGGCAACAGGCACTCCGGCACGGGAGGCCAGGTCCAGGGCGTGCAACAGCCCCCAGTTGTCACGGCAGCGATGCTCGCGGTGCATCCAGTAAAGCACGGGGCCCGAAAGGGCAACGGAAGAGGAAGGCGAAGGGCGCACCCCGGCGGCATCGCCACCGGCCAGACGGCCCGGATGGACTATTCCGACAGCTCCTGACATGCGCTCAGACTGGACATCACGTCCAGCATTTCCATGGTCTGGTTGACACGCCAGTAGAACTCCTCGGCCTCGAACGGCTTGGTCAGAAAATCGTTGGCGCCGTTCTTGAGAAACTGGGCGGAAAGGGCTCCGGACCCGGCAGCGGAAATGCCGATCACCGCCATGCGGTTCGACTTGTAGCGGGCCCGTACGTTGCGGACAAGCTCAAAGCCGTCCATGTTGGGCATGTTGTAGTCGGTGATCACCATGCTGATGGTGTCATCCTGCTCCAGCACCTCCATGGCCTGTACGCCATCCGAGGCCTCGACGACCTGATAGCGCTGCACTTCGAGGAGGTGGCGCAGATGGGCGACCGCCATGCGCGAATCATCCACCACCAGCACCTTGCAGAACTGGTTCTTGAAGACCCGCTCAAGACTGTACATCATCGGGTCCATGTCCTGGATGGTGCCCTTGAAGAAATAGTCCACCACATTGCGATCGAGGAAACGCTTGCGGATTTCCTCGTTGAAGGTGGCCGTCAGCACGATGGATGGCACGGAATGCTCAAGGCACAGATCCACGGCCTCGCCGTCAGGCGCATCGGGAAGGTTGAGGTCGATCAGGGCAATGAAGAAGCTGTCACGTGCGGCTTCCAGATACTGCCTGGCCTCTTCCATGGTATTGGCGATGACCGTCTCGAACTGGGTCAGAGCCATGATCTGCTTGGAAATGATCTTGGACTGGACGTGCGAGTCCTCAATGATCAGTACGGTACGGGGCGCATCGGCCATGGTGTAGGCTTGAGACATGCAGAACCTGTGGTAGAAGACTTGCGGGTTCGGGCCATTCAGGGCCATGTGGTGCCAATGGGAGCATACCGGGCAGCCGTGGATACCATTCCGGAAATCATACACGGGGCAGATTCCCGAAGCAATACAAAACAGAACGGACGTGATACCATGGAGTACGACCTCCCCGGACAAGAGCGCTACCAACCCATGGAGCAGACCCCATGAAATCACGATTTGTCTCGCGCATGCGCATTGCCGGAACAACCACCGGCATGCTCGGCCTCGCCTGCCTCGGCGTGGCCCATTACCTGCCTGCGGCAACGGATGCGACCGCGCCGCAGCCGGACCCGTTCATCCTCATCCCCGCAGGCGTCCTGCTGCTCGGACTCGGCGTCGGGCTCTGGCTGACAGGATGGCTCGCCAGCAGCCGGGTCTCCTGTCAGGATCCGGATATACTCAGGGAATCGAAGGAATAATGGCCTGTCAGCGTCGCAGCGCGCAAAGCAGTGCAAGCCGGGTGGCAAGCCAGTCCAGCACGAGCGCCGGATTGACGTTGAAGACAAGGCTTTCCTGACACTCGGCCAGCACCTCGTCCAGGCGACGATGGGTCAGCGCGTCCTGCGCCGCAAGCAGTCGGAGCAGCGAGGGGGCTCCCGCCTCTGCGGCCCCTGTTATGGCTGCGGCCAATGTACGCTGCATCATGACCACCACCCGCTGCGCCACGCTGTTATCCAGCGCGCCCTTGGCGGATGTACGCTGGAACCATCCCGTGCCCGTCCGGGCAAATTCGGCCAGCGCCTCGCCCCACTCGACCACGTCGGGATCCACCGGCACGGTCTCTGCCGAGGGCCATGCCAACGTCAGCACCCAGCTGCGCGAAACAAGGGTCGGCAGCAACCGCTCCCGTTGCGGGGCCAGCAGAACAAAGCTGGTACCGGGCCTCGGCTCCTCCAGCGACTTGAGCAATGCGTTGGCCGCTTCCACGCCCAGCGACTGGGCTTCGCACAGAATGACCATGCGCTGGCCGCCGCCGCGCGGCGGTTCGCCGAGCACTCCGCGCACGGCGCGGACGTCGTCAATCTTGATGGATTCCTCGCGGCCGTCCAGAAAGAACATGTCCCGGTGGTGGCAGGCAATCATCTGGGCGCAGGCGGTACAGGCAAGGCAGGGACGCACGCCCTTGCCCCCATCCACGGTGCAGTTGAGCAGCGCAGCCCAGTACAGGGCCATGGCGGCCCGCTCGTCCACGGTGCCTCCTTCCATGAGCAGCACCTGAGGCGGCCGGGAAGCGAGACGATGCAGAAAGCCCCGGACTCTGGCGTGACGGGACGCCAGGGCCGGGGCCATGATCTGTTCGAGTTCCAACACGGAACGTGCTGCAGTGCCATCCACGGGTGCGGAAGAGGACATGCGCACAGCCCCGTGCTAGCGGAAGATGGTCTGGTCGCGTTCGGGACCGACGGAAACGATGGAGATGCGCACGCCGGTAATGGCTTCAATACGCTCCACATAGTCGCGGCAGGTCTGGGGCAGCTTGCTCCATTCGGTAATGCCGGTGATATCCTCGTCCCAGCCGGGCATGGTTTCATACACCGGGGTGACGTGGGCCATGGCATTCTGTTCCTGCGGCACGACGGACACCTTTTCGCCACGGTATTCGTAGGCCACGCAGAGCTTCAGTTCCTTCATGCCGCTCAGCACGTCCAGCTTGGTCAGGGCGAACTCGGTGGGGCCGTTCAGGCGGGTCGTTTCACCCAGCACCACGAGGTCCAGCCAGCCGCAGCGGCGCTTGCGTCCGGTGGTGGCACCGAACTCGTGGCCCTTCTGCTGCATGTAGTCGCCGTCGTCGTTCATCTGCTCGGTGGGGAAGGGACCTGCGCCCACGCGGGTGGTGTAGGCCTTCACGATGCCGATGATGCGGTCCAGACGGTTGGCGGGAATGCCCGCACCGGCAGAGGCGTTGCCGGCCACCGTGTTGGAGGAGGTGACGTAGGGATAGGTGCCATGGTCGATATCCAGATGGATACCCTGGGCCCCTTCGAACATCACGCTCTTGCCTGCATCAAAGGCGTCCCAGATTTCCGTGGATACATCGGCAAGGTAGGGAACCAGCTTTTCACCGGCTTCCATCACCTCTGCCAGTACGGCTTCCACGTCCATGGCGTCACGCCCGTACAGGGCGGTGAAAAGAGCATTCTTTTCCACCAGCGCATTGGCGATCTTGGCGCGCAGCAGGGTCGTGTCGGCCAGGTCTCCGGCGCGGATGCCCACGCGGGAAGCCTTGTCCTCGTAACAGGGGCCGATGCCGCGACCGGTGGTGCCGATCTTGTCGTCGGCGGACTTGTATTCTTCACGCGCACCATCAAGGCTCTTGTGGTACGGCATGATCACGTGCGTCTTCTTGCTGATCTTCAGTCGTCCGGGGCCAACATCCACGCCCTTGGCGGCCAATTTTTCAATTTCCTGCCAGAATACGCCGGGGTCGAGCACCACGCCGTTGCCGATGAGACACTTCTTGCCCTCATGCAGAATGCCCGAGGGAATCAGATGCAGAATGTACTGCTTGTCTCCGACGATGACGGTATGGCCTGCGTTGTTACCACCCTGAAAGCGTACGATGACGTCTATGTCGCGGGTCAGCAGGTCGACGATCTTGCCCTTGCCTTCGTCGCCCCACTGGGAACCCATCACGATTACGTTTGACATTAGCCTCTCCTTGTGACATGGAAGTGCCCTTTCCCGACGGCTCCGCGTTCACGGAACGCAGAAAAGGCATCATCTCTTAATACACAGACTCGTACAACGTCAATCACTTCTCGCGAGAAAAATCGCATAGTTCCAACATCTTTTCACGCCTACATATCCGTCGAGAAAACTGCAGACAGCCCCTCCCGCACCTTGCGGATTCCGCCCCACTCTCCGGGTCGACATGACGGCCTCACTGCAGCCTGACAGCCCCTCCCTGACACGCTTCTTGCAATCCCGGGGAGACACCTGTCAAAGAACCAGGCACTGCCCCTCCCGTACGGGACCACGGGCCAGGCCGAAGGACGACGATACGAATGACCAAACCCGGATTTTTCCGCAGGGGCGAAGCCCTTGCTCTTCTTCTGCTCTGCGTGCTGCAGGCCGCCTGTATCGGCATCGCCACGCTGCCGCCCACCCACAGGGACGGGCTGCCCATCCTGCGTGTTGCCGCCCCCCGGGCGGAACGCGTCTCCGCATCCATTTCCCCTTACGGCCCCGGCTTCGAGCAGGAACTGCTCACCCTGTTTGCCGGGGAGCGGGGATACGCCCTCGACCTGATCGAGGTGGACTCGCCCGAACAGGCCTGGTCCGCCCTCAGGGAGGGCACCGTCGATCTGGTGGTCGGCCTGGGCGGCAAGGCCCCGGACACGCTGGAAAGCCCCTTCGTGGCCGGCCCGGCATACGCCACATCGCGCCCCGTGCTTGTGCACAGCTCCCGTCGCTACGCCCTGCGCACCGACGATGAAATCTGCGTGAACCCCATCCTCACCACGGACCAACGCTTCCTCTCCGACACCCTGACCGAGGAAACCGAGGCCGTGAACTGTATCGCCTGGACCAGCAAGGTCGACGGTGTCAGCGTCACCCCCATTCTCAGCACCCTCAACGAGGACCGGGCCCGCTTCGCCCTTGTGGACGACTGGAGCTACAGCCTCTGGCAGCCCTTCTTCCTCGGGGTCAAGCCCGCCAAGGCCATGGGCCGCGAGGTTTCCTACCGCTGGTTCTGGAACTCCGGCTCCGAGCACCTGCACACGGATCTCACCGCCTTCTGGGAGCAGCGCGAAGAGGACGACCGGCTGGCCACCCTGCATGACAAGTATTTCGGCTTCCTGCCGGACGAGGCCGACTACTACGACATCGACAACCTTTCCAAGGCCGTAGAGGAAGCACTGCCCCGGTATCAGGAGGTCATCGTCGCACAGAGCAGCCGCAACAACATCGACCCGCTTCTGCTGACCGCCGTCATCTATCAGGAATCCCGCTTCGACGCCCACGCCACCAGCAAGACCGGCGTCCGCGGCCTGATGCAGCTGACGCAGGACACCGCCCGCGTCCTGCGCGTGAACCGCCTGAATCCCGCAGAATCCATCAAGGGCGGGGCCAGATACCTGAACATGTTGTGGAATGAATTCGAGGAGATGAACCTTGATCCGTGGGATCGCTGGTTCTTCACCCTTGCCAGCTACAACCAGGGCATCGGCCACGTCTTTGACGCCATCGCGCTTTCCCGCTCCATGGGAGGCACGGGACGCACCTGGCACGAGCTGAAGGAAGTGCTGCCGCTGCTGGCATGGGAAAAATACTACTCACAGACGAAGCACGGCTATACCCGAGGGTATGAAGCCGTGCACTATGTGGAAAACATCCGCTATTACTACTACATCCTGCACGGACTAGTCACTCTCGCGCGGCCGGAAGCTGAGAACCTTGGCGAGCTTCTTAGCGCCATCCCCGTCAACTGGCCCGTCATCTGATCCCGCGGACACGCCTCCGGGGCCGGGCACATCCTCGAGCAGCGTAAACGACGACTGCGGAGGCAGCCCCACGCCTTCCGGGCGGGACGACTGCGCCCAATGGTGGTTGAACAGCTGATTCTTCCAGCGCACCGCCTGAATGAACGAGAGGATCAAAGCGGATTCCTCCCACCGCTTGGTGGGCTCGAACATGTCCACTTCCTGCGCATAGCGCTCCCACAGGTTCATCAACGACGCCTCGTCATAGGCGTTCAGCTGCGCGGCCAGCTTGCGTAATGCACGATCCATATTGCGCCCTTCATAATTCTCGCTAGAGTGTCCATGTCCTGCGACCCGTTGCGGGCCCTTCAAAGGCCGGAAACATCCCCGTTTCCGGCATCGCGCAAAGGCTACGTCAATCCGCGACGGGCTTCAAATGAAAATTGCCCGTCGGCGCGGTGTGTGCTATTTTCCTACGCCTTGCGCATGGCAGCGCGGGCTTTTCACCATTTCGGGACAATAACGGGAGTCTAGACCAGATGAGCGATCTGAAGAACATGTACAAGACCATCCTCGGGGATCCCTTTCCCGGGGAAATGACGGTGCGCCTTGGCGACAGGGAACTTGTGTACCGCAAGCGCACCTGGACCATCGAAGGCGAAGAGAAGGGGCTGCGCTACGGCGAGAACCCCGACCAGCCCGCCGCATTGTACGAACTGGCAGAGGGCTCCCTCACCCTTGGCGGCGTGGCCTTCCGTGGTCCGGGCAAGGGCCTTGTGTCCGCCCTGACCGAGGAGCACATGATCCAGGCGGGCAAGCACCCGGGCAAGACCAACCTCACGGACGTGGACAACGGCATCAACATGCTGCAGTACCTCACGGCCAAACCCGCCGCCCTCATCCTCAAGCACAACAACCCCTGCGGCGCCGCATGGTCCGACAAGGGCGTGGCCGACGCGCTGGACAAGGCCTTCCGCAGCGACCGCATTGCGGCCTTCGGCGGCGCAGTCATCGTGAACCGCCCCATGGACAAGGCCGCTGCCGAGCTCGTGAACAGCGCCTATTTCGAGGTTGTGGCCGCCCCCGACTTTGAAGAGGGCGTCGTGGATATCCTGAAGAAGCGCAAGAACCTGCGCATTCTGCATATCCCCGGCATGGCCCGTCTCGAGGAGCTGGTGAACGAGCCCGTGCTCGACTTCAAGTGCCTGACCGACGGCGGCATCATCATCCAGCAGTCGTTCCGCAACCGCATTCTCTCCGTGGAGGACTTCATCCCCGCCACCGCCGAGAAGAACGGCGTGCAGGTGGCCGCCCGCAAGCCCACCGCGCAGGAAGCCGACGACCTGCTCTTTGCCTGGGCCGTGGAATCCGGGGTGACTTCCAACTCCATCATCTTTGCCCGCAGCGGGGCCACCGTGTCCATCGGCACCGGCGAGCAGGACCGCGTGGGCTGCGTTGAGCTGACCATCCACAAGGCCTACACCAAGTTTGCCGACATGCTCGCCTTTACCGAGCAGAACATGTCGCTGTACGAACTCAAGCTCAAGGCCCAGAAGGACCCCGCGCTGGCGGAAATCCTCAGCGACATCGAGGCCCGCACCCGCGCCGAAAAGGGCGGCCTGATGGGCACCGCCATGGTCTCCGACGGCTTCTTCCCCTTCCGCGACGGGGTGGACGCCGCCATGGCCCACGGCGTGGCAGCCATTGCCCAGCCCGGCGGCTCCATGCGCGACCACGAGGTCATTCAGGCCGTGAACGAGGCCAGCCCGCAGGTGGCCATGGTCTTTACGGGCCAGCGTTCGTTCAAGCACTAAACACCGTTCCCCCGCGGGGAACAGCATCATGATCCGCATCGCCTCCGGCGTGGCCCGGCGCCGCGCCGGAGGCGTACAACGTACAAGCAGGCACTATGACATCTTCTCTGGTCCGGTATCCCGGCCCCGGCTGCGTCGTGGAATTCATGCACGGCAACAAGGCGCAGGTGGCGTGGGTTCTGGAAGAGCAGTCCGGCAAGCTCCGGCTGCTCACCATCGGCAAACGCGAAATGAAGCTCGCTGCGGCACGCATCCTGCCGTGGGCAGGCCCCCAGTATTCCGGGGAACGCTCACGCCAGCAGATCGCGGAACTCCTTGAGGAGCACCACGCCCGGCGCGAGGCCCGCGAAGCGGAGCTGGCGCCCCTTGAGCTGTGGGAGCTGGCGCAGGGCGAAGTGGACAAGGGGTCCATCGAATGGTTTGCCGAACTGCTCTGGGAACAGCCCGACGTGGACGACATGGCCGCGCTGGGGCACGCCCTGCTGGCCTGCAAGACCCACTTCCGCTTCACCCCGCCGGATTTCGAAATCTACCCCGCCGATCGCGTGGAGGCACGCATGGTGGAGGAGCAGAAGCGCGAGGAGCGCGAGATGCTCGTCACGGCCGGGCAGGGCTTCTTTCAGGCCCTGTGGGACACCGCCACCAAGGGCAAGGCCCTGGGCAGGGAGCCGGAAGGCGAACTGCGCGAGCGACTCACCGCCGTGATTCTCGGCCGCCTTGCCGACCCGGACAACCATGAGGTCGAACAGGTCTGGAAGCTGCTGGCCAAGGGGCTGCCCGAAGACCAGCACATGGCCCTGAAGCTGGCGCAGGCATGGGGTCTGGTGCCCGCCCACCACAATTTCTGGCTTGACCGCGCCGGCTACGACATCACCAACGGCTGGGCCGCGTCCCATGCCGACGAGATCGCCGCCCTGCGCCAGCGGGTAACCGCACGGCAGGCCGCGCTCGATCCTCACGACTATATTTCCATAGACTCGGCCAGCACCCGCGACATTGACGACGCCTTCCACATCGAACGGCGCGCCGACGGCGGCTTTGCCCTGCGCATCGCCATCGCCTGCCCCGCCGTGGAATGGCCCTTTGGCGGCGCGTTTGACCGCGAGGTCATGCGCCGCGCCACCAGCGTCTACCTGCCGGAAGGCAACGGCAACATGATGCCGGAAGAGCTGGGCACCGACTTCTTCAGCCTTGCCGCCGGCATGCCGCGCCCCTCCATGGTGCTGGACGTGCAGCTGGACGCAGAGGGCACGCCCCTTGGCTGCACCCCGGAAATCGTCTGGGCCAGCCTTGCGGCCAATCTCACCTACGTGGACTGCGAGGCCGTGATCAACGGCGCAGGCAACGAAACACCGGCCGCCGCCCATCGGGAGCAGATTCTGCTGGCCACCGAGCTGGCCGACCTGCTGATCGCCGCCCGCGTGCAACGCGGGGCCGTGATCATCGACCGGGACGACCCCAAGGTGATGCTCGAGGGCGAGGGTGCGGACACCCGCGTGCAGATTGCCGCCAGCGATGCGGTTCCCCGCTCCATGCTGCTGGTGAGCGAAATGATGATTCTGGCCAACTCCGCGGTCTCCCTGTGGGCCCGGGAGCATGATGTCACCCTGCTGCACCGCACGCAGGACGTGGCCGTGCCCAAGGAATACGCCGGCATCTGGAGCGAGCCGCACGACATTGCCCGGGTGGTGAAGTCGCTCTCCTCCGCCCTGCTGGAACCGACCCCCAAACCGCACCGGGGCATCGGCGTGGACGGCTACAGCCCCATCACCTCGCCCCTGCGGCGCTATCCCGACCTTGTCAACGTGGCGCAGGTGCTCCATTATCTGCAGGACGGCGCGCCGCGCTGGACCCGTGACGAGCTGGTGGCCATGCTGCCCATCCTGAGCGCGCGGCTCGACGCCGTGGGCCAGATTCAGCGGTTCCGCCCCCGGTACTGGAAGCTGCTCTATTTCCGCCAGCAGGGCGACAAGGTATGGTGGGACGCCGTGGTCACCGAGGACAACGACATGTTCGTGACCGTCTCGCTGCCCGAACAGCAGATCTTTGTCCGTGGCCGGCGCAAGTCCTTCGGCGACAAGGTGTATCCGGGCCAGCGCCTTTCCGTGCGCATCGGCAAGGTGCACCCGCTGGAGAACGAGATCCAGATCATGGACGTGATGGAAGACTAGGACCAACGACGCTAACAAACGATCTTTTCGGTACGCCGAATGGGAGAGACTATGCTGGGTATCATATTTTGGCTGTTCATCGCGTACATCGTGGGGTCCATCCCCTTCGGGCTGCTCATTGCCCGGGCCACCTGCGGCATTGACCCCCGCGAGGGCGGCAGCCGCAATGTGGGGGCCACCAACGTGGCGCGCCTGTGCGGCTTCAAGTACGGGGTGCTCACCCTGCTCATGGACCTGCTCAAGGGCGCCCTGCCGGTGTGGATAGGCATGGGCATCAGCGACCACCCGCTGTTCCTTTCCTGCGTGGCGCTGGCGGCCCTGTGCGGCCACGTCTATTCCATGTTCCTCGACTTCAAGGGCGGCAAGGCCGTCGCCACCACCATCGGCGTGTTCCTGCCGCTGGCGTTCGGCAGCCTGCTGCTCTCCTGTATTGCCTGCGTGCTGGTCATCTGGCGCTCGGGCTATGTCTCCATGGGCTCCCTGACCCTTGTCACCGTCATGCCCGTGCTGCTGTTCCTTTCCGGCTGCTGGTCCTACGTGCCGCTGGCACTGGCCGTCATGGCGCTGGTCTACTGGACGCACCGCGAAAACATCAGGCGACTGGCGCGTGGCGAGGAAAAATCGTGGCAGAAAAAGAAACACGAGGAAAAATCTGATGCGTAACGCGGATGTGTTCCCCCGGTACCGGGGCGAGATGGAGTATTTCTGCCTTGGCTGTGGCGAGCGTCACGGCGTGGAAGAACTGTTGTACACCTGCCCCTCGTGCGGCGGCGTGTTCATGCTGGACAACCTGGCCTTTGATGCGCTGGCCCACACCTCCGGCGACGAATGGCGGACCATTTTTGATGAGCGCGCCAGCTCGCGCAACACCGCCCTGCGCGGCATCTTCCGCTTCTACGAGCTGATGGCGCCCGTGCTGGAGGAAGAGGACATCATCTACCTCGGCGAGGGCAACACCCCCATCGTGGAAGCCAGCCAACACCTTGCGGCCAAGACCGGCGTACAGTTCGCCTACAAGAACGACGGCCAGAACCCCAGCGCCTCCTTCAAGGACCGGGGCATGGCCTGCGCGTTCTCCTACCTGAAGGCGCTGGTGCGCAAGCACGGCTGGGACGAGGTGCTTACCGTGTGCGCGTCCACCGGAGACACGTCTGCCGCTGCGGCTCTCTACGCCTCCTATGTCGGCGCGCCCCTCAAGTCCGTGGTGCTGCTGCCCCACGGCAAGGTCACCCCGCAGCAGCTTTCGCAGCCGCTCGGTTCCGGCGCCACCGTGCTGGAAGTGCCCGGCGTGTTCGACGACTGCATGAAGGTGGTGGAGCATCTGGCCGAGAACTACCGCGTGGCCCTGCTCAACTCCAAGAACAGCTGGCGCATTCTCGGGCAGGAATCCTACGCCTTTGAAGTGGCCCAGTGGTACAACTGGGACGTGGCCGACAAGTGCATCTTTGTGCCCATCGGCAACGCGGGCAACATCACCGCAGTCATGGGCGGCTTCCTCAAGCTGCACCGTCTGGGCATCATCAAGGCCCTGCCCCGCGTGTTCGGCGTGCAGTCGCACCATGCGGACCCGGTCTACCGCTACTACAGCGTGGACGATCCCAAGGAACGCCGGTACAAGCCCGTGGCGGTCACGCCTTCCGTGGCGCAGGCGGCCATGATCGGCAATCCGGTCTCCTTCCCCCGCGTGAAGCACTTTGCCGAACAGTTCGAGGCCATCGGCGGCCACGACGCCTTCCAGGTGCTGCAGGTGACCGAGCAGCAGATCATGGATTCCATGATCGAAGCGAACAGGCACGGGCACATCGCCTGCACGCAGGGCGGCGAATGCTTTGCGGGCCTGAAGCGGGCCATGGAGCTTGGTCTGATCAAGGACGGCCAGAGCGCCGTGCTGGACGCCACCGCGCACGCCATGAAGTTTGCCGGGTTCCAGGACATGTACTTTACCGATTCCTTCCCGCCGGAATACGGCGTGACCCCGGACATGTCGCTGGCCAACGCCCCCGAACTGCTGGTGGACACCGCCGCCAAGGACAAGCTCTCACCCGAGGAATTCACCCTGACCGCGGCCAAGGCCATTGCGGACAGGCTGGGCCTGCAGAGCAAATAGCCCCCGGCACCATAAAAAATAAGAAAAGCCCCGCTGCTCATGGAGCAGCGGGGCTTTTTGCATACGTATCGACGAGGGTTAGCTGATTTCCCGCGTGGTGCTGAACACCACCTTGGGGAACCGCTCGATGGCGGATTCCAGCTTCCACGGGTTGGGCGCTAGGTAGGCAAGACAGCCTTCCGCATCAATGGAAAGGTCGCTGCGGTAGTAGTCCGTAAAGTCGTCCAGCACGCGCTTGTCATCACAGAGAATCCAGCGGGCGGTGACCACCGAGACGGGCTCGTACAGCGCGTTCACGTTGTACTCGTGCTTCAGACGGTCCACGATCACGTCAAACTGCAGCATGCCCACGGCGCCGAGGATGTAGTCGCTGTTGGTGATGGGGCGGAACAGCTGCACCGCACCCTCTTCCGCCAGCTGCTCAAGCCCCTTCTGCAACTGCTTGCGCTTCATGGGGTCCTTCAGCTGCACGCGGCGGAAATGCTCGGGCGAGAAATTGGGAATGCCCACGAACTTCAGCGGCTCCTTGGTGGTGAAGGTGTCACCGATCTTGATGGTGCCGTGGTTGTGGATGCCGATGATGTCGCCGGGGTACGCCTCTTCAATGCCGGTGCGGTCCTGCGCCATGAAGATGGTGGCGTTGGCGATGGTGAAGTCCTTGCCCACGCGATGGTGCTTCACCTTCATGCCGCGCTCGAACTTGCCGGAGCAGATGCGCATGAACGCGATGCGGTCCCGGTGGTTCTTGTCCATGTTCGCCTGAATCTTGAACACCACGCCGGCAAAATCCTCTTCGTAGGGAGAGACCTCGCGGGTGGTCGTGGGTCGCGCCTGCGGAGGCGGCGCCAGCTCCACAAAGGAATCCAGCATTTCCTGCACGCCGAAGTTGTTGATGGCGGAACCGAAGAACACGGGGGTCTGCTCGCCCTTGCGGTAGCGCTCCAGATCAAAGGGATTGCCCGCGCCCTGCAGCAGCTCCAGTTCCTCGCGCAGCTGATGCACCTGCTCGCCCAGCACCTCGTCCAGACGGGGATCGTTCAGGTCCTTGAACACGTCGCCCTTCTGCACCTTGCCGCCATGGGTGGCGGAAAAGAGGTGCAGCTCGTTCTTGTGGATGTTCCACGTGCCCCGGAAGGTGCTGCCCATGCCGATGGGCCATGTCAGCGGCGCGCATTCGATCTTGAGGCGCTCCTCGATGTCGGCCATGACGGCAAAGGGATCAAGCCCGTCGCGGTCCAGCTTGTTGATGAAGGTCAGAATGGGGGTGTTGCGCAGACGGCACACGTCCATGAGCTTCAGGGTCTGGGCTTCCACGCCCTTGGCCACGTCAATGACCAGCAGGCCGGAGTCCACGGCCGTGAGCACGCGGTAGGTATCTTCGGAGAAGTCCTGGTGACCGGGGGTGTCCAGCAGGTTCACCTCATACCCCTCGTACTCGAACTTCATCACGGACGAGGTGACGGAAATGCCGCGCTCCTGCTCCATGGCCATCCAGTCGGAGGTGGCATGGCGCGCCGCCTTGCGCGACTTGACCGTGCCCGCCATCTGGATGGCGCCACCGTACAGCAGCAGCTTTTCCGTCAGGGTGGTCTTGCCCGCGTCAGGGTGGCTGATAATGCCGAACGTGCGGCGCTTGTCGACTTCGCGCTTCAATTCCTTGCTCATGATCCCGATCCTTGAAAATTTTCGTCCGCACGTGGAATCCGTTCCACGCGCAAAGGCCCCCGGTTATGCCTCAACCCATGCGCGGGGTCAACTGCGCCCGCAGTCTAGGCCGGACGGCCCCTGCCGGGTGCGCGGCGTTCCGGTGCGGCGCTAGCCGGGCTGGAGATGCTTGTAGAAGTAGGCGGTGGCGTGCAGCCCTCCGTCCGGGCTGGCCGCATACCCGGGGATGACGCCGGCCTTCTGCCAGCCAAGATGCGCATACAGCGCGGCGGCCTTGGAGCCCTCCTGCGTATCCAGCACCAGCAGGGTCCGGCCCGCATCTGCGGCCAGCTGCTCCGCAGCCTGTATCAGCCGGGTGGCGACGCCCCTGCCCCGGGCGGAGCGCAGCACGAAGAGCTTCTGGATCTCGGCCCGGTGTGCGCCGTTCTCCTTGGCGCACGGCGCAAGCTGCAGGGAGCCCACGATGCGCCCGGCCTCTTCGGCCACCAGCAGGACCAGCCCGCCGTCCAGCGCGGCAGCCACGGACCGCCAGTAGTCCGCGACCAGAGACAGGGAAAGCGGAAGCAGAAACCCCACGGATGCGCCCCCTTCCACGGCGTCCGCCAGAAGGGTGCACAACGCTTCGTGCTGTTCGGCCTCCAGGGCTGCAAGCTGTCGGATCGTAACCACAATACCCTCCCGGCAAGACGGATTGGATGCGGCCTCACGATAGGCAGACGGGTCGCAGTTGTCCACACAGACCTTGCTGCTCCCGCCCCATCCGTATGGAGTGTGGCCCTGCCCCCTCCTCCCTGGCGACCTGCCGGGCACATGAAACAGCATGGCTGCGTGGCATCCACGCCTCGTGTAGCACTATATTAATTTTAATATTTTACTTGTGCTATCTTTTTTATTTTCGTAACACTCTGTAGGCACTGTCGAGAGGTCGACAGTAACGTGTAACCATTTCAAGGAGTTGTTTATGTCTGGATGCAGTGCAAAGCATCCCGCTGCCGCTCCGGCCTATCTGTCCGGTCTGGAGCCGCCCGCAACGGGGCAACGTGTGGAAATGGAGGGGGTTGAATACAAGATTGCCGCCCCCCGGGGCATTGATCCTGCCTCGATCTTCTTTGTGCAGGTGGACAAGGACAAGTGTCAGGGCTGTGGCGAATGCGAAAGCCACTGCCCCACCGGAGCCATTCAGGAAATGTACCCCGACGGGCAGCGCGGTGTTGTCGATCCCGCGGCCTGCGTCAACTGCGGACAGTGTCTTGCCAACTGTCCCTACGGCGCGATTCATGAAGAAGTCTCGTATGTGGGCGAGATCTTCGAGAAGCTGCGCGACCCCGACACCATCGTGGTCTCCATGCCCGCTCCTGCCGTCCGCTACGGACTGGGCGAGTGCTTCGGCATGCCCACCGGCACCTATGTGGGCGGCAAGATGCATGCGGCCCTGCGCCGTCTGGGCTTCGGCCTCGTATGGGACAACGAATGGACGGCGGACGTGACCATCATGGAAGAGGGCACCGAACTGCTTGAGCGCGTCAAGCACGGCGAAAAGCCCCTGCCCCAGTTCACGTCCTGCTGCCCCGGCTGGGTGAAGTTTGCGGAAACCTTCTACCCGGACCTCAACGCCCACCTCTCCACCTGCAAGTCGCCCATCGGCATGCTCGGCCCCCTGGCCAAGACCTATGGTGCGGAGCAGAGCGGCATCAGCGGCAAGAAGCTGTACACCGTCTCCATCATGCCGTGCGTCGCCAAGAAGTTCGAAGGGCTGCGTCCGGAGATGGATGCCAGCGGCTACCGCGACATCGACGCCACCATCAATACGCGCGAGCTCGCGTGGATGATCAAGCAGGCCGGTATCGACTTTGCGTCGCTTCCCGAAGAGGACCCGGATCCGGCTCTGGGCATGTCCACCGGCGCCGCAACCATCTTCGGCACCAGCGGCGGCGTCATGGAAGCCGCCCTGCGCCTCGCGTACGAGGTGCTCTCCGGCAATACGCTCGCCGACCCGGACATCAAGGTGGTCCGCACCCATGAGGGCATCAGGACGGCCGATATTCCCGTACCCAACTTCGGCACCGTGAAGGTGGCGGTGGTCAGCGGTCTGAAGAACGCCGCCAAGCTCTGCGACGAAGTGCGCGCCGGGAAATCCCCCTACCACTTCATCGAAGTCATGACCTGCCCCGGCGGATGCGTGAACGGCGGCGGCCAGCCGCTTGAGCCGGACATGCGCCAGTCATCCATCTTCCGCAGTACCATCGCCAAAATCAACCGTCGCTTCACCCAGCGGCGCGTAGGATAGGAGGTTGCCGTGAAGAAGATAGGAACCATGACCAGACGCGGATTCATCAAGGTCGCGGGCGTCACCTGCGGCTATGCCGTGTTCGGGTTCAACGTCACGCGCAAGGCATGCGCCGCAGCCATGGAGTTTGTGGGGATTCGCCAGCAGTCCGTCTATGCCGCGGACCGCAAGGTCTACGCCATCCGCAAGTCGCAGGACAACCCCATGATCAAGAAGCTGTACGCCAAGGACGGCTTCCTGCACGAGGGCCCCTGCGGGCACGAATCGCACCACCTGCTCCACACCCACTACCATGACAGAAGCGCAGACCTGAAGGCCCTCAGGGACAAGGGTGTGCAACTGACCCTGTAACAGACGCCGTATTCCTTCGGGCAGCCTGCGGGAAGGATTCTTCTGAACCTCAGGGCCGCCCGTGTATCCGCCGGATGCACCTCCGTATGCTCCCCATTGACGGATGAACACCAGCGCCGGGACATGTTCCGACCTGCCCGCAAGGACCCTGCGACATGATGCACCAACAGCGAGAGCACACAGTCATGGACAAACGCATGGGCGTCGTCAGCGTCATCGTTGGCGACAGGAAAAAGGAAGCGGGTTTGGTGAACGAGATCATCAGCCGTCACGGAGACATCATTCTGGCCCGCATGGGCCTGCCGTGCCGTGACAGGGGGCTGAGCGTCATCGCCCTGATCATTGAAGCCACCACGAACGACGTGGGGGCGCTTACCGGTCAGCTGGGCAGTCTTCCCAGCGTGCGGGTCAAATCATCACTAGTCTGAGCATGGAGGCGGAAATGCTGCTGGATACCAGGAATCTGAAAAATTTCATCGACGAAGAAGCCATCTGGAACACCGTACGGGCCACGGCAAAACCCGAGGCCGCGCGCGTGCACGACATCCTCGCCAAGGCCCGCGAGGCCAAGGGGCTTACCCTTGAGGAAACCGGCTGTCTGCTGCAGGCGGAGGATCCGGAACTGAACGAAGCGGTCTTTGAAACGGCCCGCGCAGTCAAGCAGAGCATCTACGGCAACCGCCTGGTGCTGTTCGCACCGCTCTACGTCACCAATGAATGCGGCAACCGGTGCGTGTACTGCGGCTTCAAGGCGGACAACACGGAACTGGAGCGCCGCACCCTTTCGGCCGAGGAAATCCGTCAGGAAGTGACCGTGCTGGAAAACCTGGGCCACAAGCGCCTGCTGCTGGTCTACGGCGAGCATCCGAAATTCGGGGCGGACTGGATCGCGGAAACCGTCCGCACCGTGTATGACACGGTTTCCGAAAAGAGCGGAGAAATCCGCCGGGTGAACATCAACTGCGCGCCGCTCGACGTGGAAGGCTTCCGCACCCTGCACGAGGTGGGCATAGGCACCTACCAGTGCTTCCAGGAGACCTACCACGCCGAAACCTATACCGCGCTGCACCCCAGCGGGCACAAGAGCAACATGCTCTGGCGGCTCTACGCCCTGCACCGGGCCATGGAGGCTGGCATTGACGACGTGGGCATGGGCCCGCTGCTCGGCCTGTACGACTACCGCTTCGACATTCTTGCCACGCTCACGCATGCCGCGGAACTGGAAAAGGCGTTCGGCGTTGGTCCGCATACCATCTCGTTCCCCCGCCTGGAGCCCGCCCTCAATTCGGATATCGCCTTCAATCCGCCGTACCCCATCACGGACACCCAGTTCAAGCGCATGGTGGCCGTACTGCGCCTTTCCGTGCCCTACACCGGACTCATTCTCAGCACCCGCGAGGGCAAGGAAATGCGCCGTGAGCTCCTCGATCTCGGCGTATCGCAGCTGAGCGCCGGCTCGCGCACCTACCCCGGCGCATATGCCGACCCCAATTACGACCGCCCGGACGTGCAGCAGTTCTGCATCGGCGACAGCCGCAGCCTTGACGAAGTCATCCAGGAGATCGTCCACCAGGGCTACATCCCCTCATGGTGCACGGCCTGCTACCGGCTGGGCAGAACCGGCGAGCATTTCATGGAGCTGGCCAAAAAGGGCTTCATTCAGGAATTCTGCCATCCCAACTCGCTGTTCACCTTCAAGGAGTACCTGCAGGACTACGCCAGCGAGGCCACCCATGCGGTCGGCACCCCGCTCATCCAGCATGAGGTGGCGGCGTTCCCCGAAAAGCGGCGCGACCTTGTGGCGTCACGCCTGCAGCGCATCGAACAGGGAGAACGGGATCTCTACCTCTGATTCCTCCACGACAATATTCCTGCCAGGATAGGGTTTACAAACACCGGTAGACCCACAGAAAAACAGGACGGACCGGGATTCATCCTCCCGGTCCATCCCGTTTTCTCCTGCATGCATGGAGAAATGCAACGTGTCGCATCAGCATCGCATCGAGAACGACCGGCTCGGAAGCGTGGAAATTCCGCAGGACGCCCTGTACGGCATCCAGACGGCGCGGGCCCTTGCCAACTTCCCCCTGTCCGGCTACCGGCTTCCCGCCGGGTTCATCCGGGCCTATGCGCAGGTCAAGCTTGCCTGCCTGCGCACCAACGCGGCTCTCGGCCACCTTTCCGGCCCCATGGTCCCGGCCATGGAAACCGCCTGCCAGGAACTTGCCGACGGAATGCACCATGCGTCCGTTGTCGTGGACGCCTTTCAGGGCGGCGCGGGCACATCCACCAACATGAACATCAACGAGGTCATCGCCAACCGCGCCGCCGTGCTGCTTGGCCATGCCCCGGGTTCCGGCATCGTGCATCCGCTGCACCATGTGAACCTGCACCAGTCCACCAATGACACCTATCCCTCGGCGCTCAAGGTCGCGGTGCTGCATGCGCTGAACACACTGGAGACCGCCGTGACGGACCTGCAGGAATGTCTGCAGCGCAAGGAGCAGACCTACGGCGACGTGGTCCGTCTCGCCCGGACACAGCTGCAGGACGCCGTGCCCGTAACCGCCGGCATGACCTTCGGTGCATGGGCGGAGGCCGTGGCCCGCGACCGCTGGCGCGTCTTCAAATGCCGCGAGCGCATCCGTCAGGTGAACCTCGGCGGTACGGCCGTGGGCACCGGGCTGGGGGCTCCGCGCGCGTATATCCTGCGGGTCTGCGACGAGCTGCGGCGCATTACCGGGCTCAAGCTTTCGCGCGCCGAAAACCTTGTGGACGCCACCCAGAACCTGGACCCCTTCGTGGAGGTTTCCGGCATGCTCAAGGCATGCGCCGTCAACCTGCTGAAGATATGCGGAGACATCCGCCTGCTCAGTTCGGGTCCCGCAGGCGGATTCGGGGAGCTGCGCATCCCGGCCATGCAGACCGGCTCCACCCTCATGCCCGGCAAGGTCAACCCCGTCATCCCCGAGGCCGTGTCGCAGGCAGCCCTGCGCGTCATGGCCAATGACGCCATGGCAGGGCAGGTTGCGGCGCTGGGCAACCTGGACCTCAACCAGTACATGCCCCTCATGGCCCATAGCCTGCTGGAATCGCTGCACCTGCTGCAGCAGGCCGTCACGCTGCTGCACACCCGCTGCCTCATGCAGGCGGAACCGGATGCCGGACGGTGCCGCACCCACGTGGAAACGGGGGGGGCGCTTGTCACCGTGCTGGTCCCGGCCATCGGGTATGCCCGCGCCGAAGCGCTGGCCCGGCATGCAGAGGACAACGGGATCCCCCTGCCGCAGGCCGCCGCCAGCCTGTTGCATGTTTCCCCTGCAACCATAGCCGCCCTGCTCTCCCCCGACCGGATGCGGCAACTGGGCTACACAGAAACAACCTACGCCGCGCTCGCACCGGCAAAGGAAGAACCATGCCTGCTGCCGGACTAGACATGACGCGCCTCGCCGCGCTCCTGCGCAACGCGCGACGCCGTATCCTGCTGTACGCCCCGCCATATTCCCGGTTCGCCACGGCCGCCCCCCTGTGCGAGGCGCTGAAAGCGGCCCTCGAGCAGCCGGGCGGGGCATCGCTCA
Organism: Halodesulfovibrio sp.; assembly: GCA_003252375.1. Taxonomy (GTDB): domain Bacteria; phylum Desulfobacterota; class Desulfovibrionia; order Desulfovibrionales; family Desulfovibrionaceae; genus Halodesulfovibrio. The sequence goes on along the minus strand of QKEJ01000024.1, from coordinate 5,909 downwards.
CGGCCCTGTGCCTGCCGGACCTGCACGAGCAGGGCTGGATGGAGGAGTTCATGGCCACGCTCCGGCCCCGGCTGGGCAGGCAGGCGATACGCCACGAGCTGGAAATGTCGCGGGCCTTTCTCAGGGGGCTCGCAGCGCGGTTCGGCGAACGCGTGACCGTGCTCGAACTGACGACCCGTCCCTGCCTGCCCGTGCTCGTGGCGGACGACCACATCCTCTTCGGGCAGTTCTGCCACAGCCCCGTCCTGACGCCCGAAGGCTTCTGGCACATGGTGCAGGCCCCCGTGGAGCGCCTCTTCGGCCATGCCGAACAGGAAACGGAGCCCGAGGGCCCCGCCGAAACGCGCGCCTCCTTCCGCATTATTTCCGAATGCGCCCACGCCCTGCGCAGGGCACGCACGCGAGGCTGACCCATGCAGCGCAACGAGATACTGGAATGGCTCCGCACCCCAGCCCCGCAGGAACTGTTCACCGCAGCCGCAACGGTGCGGGACAGGATATTCGGACGGAACGTATTCCAGCGGGGCGTCATAGAATTCGCCACCCACTGCCGCAAGAACTGCCTCTATTGCGGGCTGCGGCAGGCCAACACCGGCCTTGCCCGGTTCTCCCTCGACACGGAGGCCATTCTTGCGGCAGCACGCACGGCGGTGGAGGCAGGCATGGGCACCGTCGTCCTGCAATCGGGCGAGGTTCCCCACCCCGGCACCGCCATGGTCGGCGGGCTCATCCGGCGCCTCAAGGACATGGCGGACATCTCCGTCACCCTTTCGCTGGGAGATCATGACGAGGACACCTACCGCTACTGGCGGGACTGCGGTGCGGACAGGTACCTGCTCAAGATGGAGACCTTCGATGCCGCACTGCACGCCCGGCTGCGTCCGGGGCAATCCGTGCAGGGCCGCCTGCGCAGGCTCAGGACCCTGTGCGCCATCGGCTACGAGACAGGGTCCGGCATCATCACCGGCCTTCCGGGCATGACCCCCGCAATGCTTGCGGATGACCTTCTCCGGCTGCACGAGCTGCCGCTGGACATGCTCGCCGTGGGCCCCTTCATTCCGCATCCGGACACCCCGCTGCGGGACGCTCCCACCGGCGCAGTGGACGAGGCCTTGCGGACCACCGCCATTCTCCGACTCATGCACCCCCGCGCCAACATTCCCGCCACAAGCGCACTGGACGCACTGGCGGCGGACGGGCGGGAACAGGGCCTGCATGCCGGGGCCAATGTCATCATGCCCTCCGTCACCCCCGAGGCCGTCCGGGCCGGATATAGTATCTATCCCGGCAAGAACGCGTCGCATGCGTCCGTGCGGCAGACCATCAACAGACTGCAGATCCGCCTGCGCGAGGCGGGGTACACCCCCTCCCCGGAGCGGGGAGAAGCCCCGGCAGGACCGGATTGCTAGGAGTACCCGATGTCGAACAAGGCCCCCAGGGGCGTGCGCATGGTCATTACCCTTGCAGGCAAGCGCAACGCCGGAAAGTCCTCACTGATCAACGCCCTTACCGGACAGGAGATCGCCATCGTCTCCGACCATCCCGGCACGACCACGGACCCCGTGGCCAAGCCCTACGAGCTGCTCCCCCTGGGCCCGGTGACCTTCTATGATACCGCCGGGCTTGACGATACCGGCACCCTTGGTGAACAGCGCATCCGGGCGACCCGCCGGGTGCTGTACCGGACCGACGTCGCCCTGCTTGTTGCCGGAGCGGAAGGGCTTGGGCCGGAGGAGCATGACATTCTTGCCTCCATGCGGGAGCTGGACATGTCCGTCATCGTGGTTTTCAACAAGACGGACCTGGCCGCCCCCCGGCCGGAGTCCCTTGCCTACTGCTCCGCGCAGGGGCTGCCGTTCGCCTGCTGCTCGGCCCTGACCCGGGCGGGCATCGACGATCTCAAACAGCTCCTTATCCGGTCCGCACCGCCCGAGTACGCCGAAGAGCCGGTACTGGTGGGCGACCTCATCGGAGAGGGAGACACCGTGCTGTGTGTGGTCCCCATAGATCTCGCAGCTCCCAAGGGAAGACTCATCCTGCCGCAGGTGCAGGTGCTCCGTGATGTGCTGGATTGCGACGCCCTGGGCATGGTGGTGAAGGAACGCGAGCTGGAGGAGGCGCTTGCCGTGCTGCAGAAAGACCCCGCGCTGGTGGTGACGGATTCGCAGGTCGTGCTGAAGGTGGCGGGAGATGTTCCGGAAACGGTTCCCCTGACCACCTTTTCCATCCTGTTTGCCCGGTACAAGGGCGATCTGGCCGTCATGGTCGATGGCGCCCGGGCCATCGACAGCCTGCAGGACGGAGACACGGTCCTCATGTGCGAAGCCTGTTCACACCATGCGGTTGCCGACGACATAGGCCGGGTGAAGATTCCGCGCTGGATAACCCAATATACGGGGAAAAAGCTGCACTTCGAGACCTACGCCGGACACGATTTCCCTCGGGATCTCGAGCGGTTCGCCCTTGCCGTGCACTGTGGCGGCTGCATGACCAACAGGACGGAGATGCTGCGGCGCATACGCGAATGCACCCGCCGCGGCGTTCCCATAACCAACTACGGCGTGGCCATTTCCAAGGTGCAGGGCCTGCTGGACAGGGCTGTGGCCCCGTTCGGCCTGTAGGCCTCGTCCCTATCCGATGGGACGAATGTCGATGGTGGGGTACAGCCCCTCGGCCTCGCCGTCGGCGTAGGGCTGGATGATATTGAAGGTCAGGTACTTCATGTTCTGGGCGTGGCCCTTGCTGGCTTCGTCGTGCCCGGTCCAGTAGGCGCCGTTCTCCAGCAGAATGCGCTCGATCCGCTCGCGGAAGGAGCGCACGAAATCGCCGGTATCTCCCCGGAATTCCATGCGGCCCATACGCACGTCGCCGCTGCCTGCGGCCAGCTCGTCCAGATCGATGGTCTGGGTTTCCAGATCGGCTGCAGTGCGGATGATGCCCCAGACCAGACGGTTCTCCGGGATATGCACGGGTTCGGTCAGGTCAATGATGGTGTGCGGCATGATGGCGCATCGGGTGCCAACGGTCAGCGGCGCTTCGGGCGTGCCGCGCAGGAAGCTGTTAAAACCGACGAAGACCTTCTCCTCCAGCGTGGTCGCCACGATCTTGGCCCCATGGGCCGCCACGCAGCACGGGCCGAGCACGGAATCGATGATGTAGCACTTTTCCTGGGCGTTGGAGCCCCGGCTCAGAATGGCGTTTTCCAGATAGGAGCGCTGGGCCACCAGCACGTTGTCGCCAATGGTGGTATCGCCCCGCTTCACGGCATAGCGGGAGACAAAGGAGCCCGTCCCGGCCGGGTACACCCCCTGCCGGGCCGAGGCGAAGAGTCCGGCAAAGGCGTCTTCATACGGCTCGGCAAAATCGATGAACACGCCTTCGGGCGCCTCGCCCTCCTCATGCCGGATATAGTGGTCCAGCACGGCGGTGTCATACTGGTAGCGGAACTCCCAGCTGCCCGGAGAACGCATGAAGATGGTGCCGGGCGCAAAGGCCTCGTGCCGCACCTCACCGGCCTGAATATAGGCGAAATGGCCGATGACGCAGTTATGGATGGTGGTCAGGTCCACGGTGCCGAAGGTGCCCACGAAGCTGCCCTCGATGGGCGCGCCGTGAATATTGGCGTAGGGCATGGCCACGGTGTTGCGGATATGAAATTCCTCGGGCGACTCCGGCGAGTGGGAATTGCTGTGCACCAGCGTGCTGTCGAGGAAGCTGTTGCGGATGGTGATGATCTCGTCGTGGTAGAGCGGGATGCGGATGTCGCCGATCTCCCACACCTGACCCTTCTTCTTGAGCTCGTCTCCCCGGATGTCACTGCGCATGAGCACGGAATGGCGCACCTTGCAGCGGCCCAGAAAATAGCTGCCCGAAAGGCTGGAGTTGTCAAACTGCAGATGGATGGGATGGTAGGTGCTCAGGCCGTAACAGGCAAAGGAGCAGCCGCCGTAACGGTACTCCGCCATGACGCGCACATAGGCGCGCACGTCGAAGCCCAACCCGCGCAGGTTCACGTTCACGCGGTCGATAATCCTTTCCAGCAGCAGACTGAACAGCTTCATGGACGATACCTTCCCTCTTGCGCCGCCCTCCGGGACCCCTGGGGCGGACCGGCTTCCGGCCAGACATTGAACAAAAGGTTGAGCGCCTGACCAGTCCCTTAGTATACCCTGTTCTGCTTTTCCGTCAACACGGCCCCGACAGCACAGGCCTCATGTGAGCGCACACTTACCGAAAAAACAAAAAAGCACCCCGCGGCCCGGCCGCGGGGTGCTGATACGCAGATGTGGGGTCAGATCTAGTGACCGCCACCGCCCACAAGGCCGGAGGCAGCGAGAGAGAGCACGATGATTTCCGCAATCGTAAAGAAGGTATACGCCTTGTCATTACAACGCAGATATCCGGGAATGAGCACCGCGTAGCACACGATGGTGAGCAGCGCGAGCAGGGCAAGACCGGCAAAGTTCATGTAGTCGCCGGTGCCCAGCATGCCGAACCACGCCCACCCTGTGGGGGAACCGGTCGCGGCAAGATAGTCGTGAATGCCCAGATGCCAGTTGGCGGCCACGGTCTCAATGGGCACCGTGGGCGTAATCAGCCCGGACACGTACAGGATATAGGAAACGATCATCATCAACAGGCCAAGGGCAGCGCCACGCTCAAGAATCTTCGCGTAGAGCATCTGCTCCGGAGTAGCCTGTGCGCTGACAGCGCATACGGTCTGTTCTTCATTGCTCATGCTACACCTCCTTAACCCAGAATACCGAGGCCAAGCCCCTTGTCCAGAGCCTTGAATCCGGCAAAGAAGAGCACCCCGATAACCATGTAACGGATGAAGGTCGGCTTGGCCACGGCCAGCAGACGCACACCCACGAAGGACCCGGCCATCAGGCCGATGATCGAGGGAATGGCCATCAGCGGGATGACGCAACCCTGATTCAGGTAGATCCATGCCGCGGAGGTATCCGTGATGGAGAGCAGGAACTTGGAGGTTGCCACGGACACCTTCAGCGGGGCGCCCATAAGCAGGTTCAGCACGGGGATGTTCGCCCATCCGGCCCCCAGACCGAACATGCCGGCCATGAGTCCGATGACGATGAACAGCAGCAGGCCGGGCAGCGTGCGATGGGTCTTCCAATGGAATTCCTTGCCCGTCGCCTGATCCCGATACAGTCCCTCAATGCCCAGCGCAAGACCGATGGCGTCCTGCGTGGTCACGACGGGGTATTCGGAATTCTTGGAGCACAGCAGCAGAACGGCGATGCCCATGATGGTGGCCCCGAGAGCAGTCTGTATGTACCGCGGATCAAGTGCGGAAAGATACAGGCCGAGCATGGCGCCGACAATGGCGCATGACGAGGCGATAAGCGCCACGGGCAACGCCAGCCGCAAGCTGGCCAGATTGCGCTTGAGCAGACCGGGACCGGCCGCCAGCGCACCCGCCAGTGCGACCATCAGGCCGGCACCGCGCACGAAATCGATGTGGAACGGGAAAAAGCCCGACACAAGCGGCACAAAGAGCACGCCGCCACCCACGCCCGCCAGCACCGCAATGATGCCCAGGACGAAACAGAAAAACAGCAGCACCAGTGGCCAGAACCACCAGGGCCTGCCGTCTCCACCAGGTACGACACCCGCCTCAGCGGCAGCGGACGCCATCCCTGCGACCGGGGACGTGAAAACAATCACGCTCACCCAGAGGCAGAGCCTGGTCATGAGATTCAGCACAGATTTCAGCATTGATTTCCTCACATGACTAAGTTGACCTCTAACCCAAGTCACTTACTACGTAAGTCCGGACTATTTGAATGTGAAAAATATGTCAATATGAAACACCCGGTCTATACACACCCCCTTTTGTTGAAAAAACCTCTGTCGTGCGACCAAATGAAACACCGTGTATTACCCTG
>QKEJ01000181.1 GCA_003252375.1 Halodesulfovibrio sp. | reverse complement strand
GCATACAACCAAAATCTGTCCTATTCGACAATGACAGCACTCCCTTCCAGTTCCGGCGGGATGACAAAGCCCTGTCGCGCCACCTCTGCCCTGCTGAAGACGAAGGCTCCCTCTTCCGCCTTTTCCGGAATGAGCACACTGCGCTCGCCCCGCAACAAACGCAGGGCAATCTCGCCGGCAATTCGTCCCTGCTGTTCTCCAAGATGCGCCAGTCCCGCTGCCCCACCTTTGCCCTGCCCTATATTGAAGCGCCACAGCCCAAGGGCAGGCACGGACAGATTCCGGGCAGTCCACCTGATAACCGTATCTCCCTCGCGGCATTTGCCGCATGTATCCATGAGCCGCTGACAAAGTCCCAGTACAACGATGTCGTACCCGGCCTTCCGGGCACCGAGCACGGCGTCTGCCCAATCCGCAAAGGTATCCACCTGAAGCCATTCCGCACGGACACCGGCAAGCTCCAGGAAGCTGGCACCATGGAAGACCTCACGCCCAATGAGGTCCGAGGTGGTGCTCCGGTCAAAAAGAAAGAGCACCTTGCGCACGGAAAACGGAGCAATACGCCGCGCTATATGCAGTGATTGCAGCAGCAGGGGGCGCTCCATGACGCCGGCCACATGCGGATGACCATACAGGCCGTATTCACGGGGGTTGTTGTTGAGGCCAAGATAGACGAGGGGCACGCCTGTCTTCAGAAGGTGGGGGGCAAGCAGCCTGTTGGCGTTGTCATCCCCAAGGATGACGAGGGCCGGCTGACACTGCTGAAAATACTCCATGGCCTCACGGGCGCGCGCTTCAAACTGGTCTGCGGGCAACCGCTTGGTGTCCAGGGCAAAGGTACGGATCTCATGCGCGTCTCCCAGTACATCTGCAATGCCCTTAAGGTAGCTCGCATCCCAACTGAAGTCGGAATTGTAGCTCTCCACAACCAACACGGTATCTGCGCGACTCGTCGTTGCGAAGATGCAGTACAGCAGTGTTGTGCAAATCAGGGATATAAAAAAGCGCATACCAACCTCCTGACCGGTGGATGCGCCATAGTACTCACAACTATATAAAACTCAACACATCTGGCGTTAGAATTTGCATCAGAAGGAGTACGATACCTGTAACGATCCGAAATGCTGTTCTTTGTCCTGATCATAGAACTCTTCCGTCCGCACGACGTGCGTATAGGCAATACGCCATCCGTGTATCAGTATGGCAATCCCTCCGCTCACGTCAGCAACAAAGTTCTTCTTTTCCACATGATGGCTCTGCACAAAGGTGTTGCCATCCAAAAAGATGTTGCGCGCCACGGCCCGTCCGTCCGCACCGGCAAACAGATAGATGCCGAAACGATTGCTCACCCGCGGATCCTCCGAGGTGGTCGGGGCGCCGATGCCGCCGCCGGGGCGAATGAGCGACGTGCCGAAGTCAGACGGCAGATTCCACCCGAAACGAACCTCGCCTCCCGCATTGGCGTAGGTCATCACGTTCCCTGCGGTCAGCCCTGCATGGGGCAGCGCGTCCCAGCCCCAGCCGGTACTTTGCAGGTCTTCATTGAGACGCCAGGTACGCTCGAAGGTGACCATGAGGCCGGGCTCGTTGTGCAGCTGGTTGTCCCACCCCTTGGCGGTCTTGATGTTTCGCAGGCTATGCACCTCGTTCTGGGCGGTTTCCCCCAGCGCGGCAGGCCCCACCATGCCCAGCGTGAATTCCAGCGTATCCAGTCTGTTGCCCTTCTTGCCGTGCAGCCCCACTGCCCCGTACAGGAACCCCGCGTACGGGCGGTCCTTTTCCTGCAGGCTGCGGGCCTGCGTATCCGACGGCGTGTAGATGGACTGCCCCAGACTCAGGCTCACGTTGTAGAGAGCGTCATTATCCCGGGCCAGCGGCAACGACATGATCCAGTCATCCAGAAAGTCGGGCAGGTCCTCGGACTCCGCCAGCGTGACCAGGTCGCGGGAGATGACCGTGGCCCGCACGGCATTGGTGTAGTACTGGTCCGTTCCGCCGAACAGGTCGTTCTCGAAATAGACCATCAGGGTCCGGGCGGACTTGGCCGTGTTGGGAGCCTGCCCGTCGGCCCGGCACGTTGCGGTGCCGGAAAGGCACCAGAAAACGGCCAGCAGCATGACCACCGCAAGACGCATCCCGCGTGCGGTATGAAGAAAAGGACCGTTCATGAGGGCTCCCTAGTTCCGGGAAGGCATCTTCGGCAGATCAATGTCGAACTGCCTGATCAGTTCGTTATGTTCCCGCAGCAGGGCAAAGGTAGCCGACTTGCGGAACGAGCTGTTCCGGTTGGTGCGATACAGCACGTTCAGGTCCCAGATGGTATCCACATCATTCCAGTCGGGCAGACGCAGCAGTTCCAGTCCCTTGCGCCGGATCCGCTCCACCGTGGGCCGGAACACGTCCGCCTCGCCCCAGACGATGCCGTCGAAGACCTCGGGGAAGAACATCTCACGCCGGAACCCGATGAGGTAATAGCCACCGTCATAGGCCGGGCCGACCACCGCGTCCATCCTGTCCAGATCAAGCAGCGCCTTGTGCACCAGTTCCGGCGGAAAATCGGGGATGTCGCTTCCCAGCAGCACCACCCTGTCGAAACCGTCGGCAAAGGCCAGTTGCATGGCGCCCTTCATCCGCTCGCCGAGGTCGACACCCTGCTGGGGATACAGTCCGTAGCCTTCGCCCAGCCATTCGCGCAGGCGCGGCTCCATGTCCGCGTCATCCTCGGGCAGGTAACAGATGCGGATGGTGGCCCCCACCTTGCCCAACCCCTTGAGCATGTCTTCCACGAAACACTTGTACAGTCCCGCCGCAGCGTCAGGTCCGATGACCTCGCCAAGCCGGGTCTTTACCCGGCCGGGAGTGGGATATTTTATGAACAGCAGTATGCATGTATCGGTCATGATTTCCTCGTGTAAGCAAGATACCATCGGGAAAGGGTCTGCGCCGGGACCCCCAGCGCATACAGCAGACGCAGGCAGCTGTTGCGCAACGAACACCGCATCGGACCTTCCGCATGCCAACGCCGGGCGGACGTTCGCACCCTCTGGGGCAGCAGCGCCAGAGAATCGCCCCTCTGCCGGATGCGGCGCATGATGTCCACGTCCTCCATAAGAGGGATGGCGGAATAGCCGCCCAGCAGACGAAAATAGGCCGCCCGGAAAAACTGCACCTGATCGCCGTAGGGTGTCCGCGTAAGCCTGTTGCGCAGGTTTGCCACCTTTTCCACGACATACAGGAAAGCGCCGCCCCCTTCAATGCCCAGTCGGAAGGCTCCGGCGCCCCCCCGCCCGTCCAGCCCGTTCAGGCCTGCGCGGATGGAGGCGAAGGCTCCCTCCGGGAGCACGGTATCCGCATGCAGAAACACGAGCACCTCGCCGGAGGCGGCATGGGCCCCCGCATTCATCTGCAAGGCCCTGCCCTGCGGCGCGCGCACCCGGACAACAGCGGCATCCTCAAGCGCTCTGAGCGTATCCGCCTGCGGTGCTCCGTCACTGACAATGACCTCGACGGCGTCAGGAAGGGCCACGCGCCGTACATGACTGACCAGGGCATTGATCCCGTCGGCCTCATGCCACACCGGGATGATGACGGAACAGACGATGCGGGAGGATGGTGGTGAGGCGGTTTCGGTCACGGGTGAATCCTGAATCGAATGGAACATGATGGAACCGTATGAAGCCTGGCATACGACGGATGCGGAACCAAACGGACCACGCCACTGTATGCCCTGGCGCTCCATCTGGCAAACCCTGTCGCACCGGGGGCCCCGCCGCTTCCCCGCGTGACAACCCACATTCAAAGGGGTACAGTGTGCCCGCGTGCGCGCCACGCAGATTCCCAGTAACCATGCAGGAGCATCATGAGCAAAGTCCGCCCCCTTCCCGCCAGCAAATTACGCATCAAGCTTGACCCCGCACGCGTCCCCTGTGACGACAGCAACGGCATCTCCCGCAAGCCGGTCAAGCGTTCTCCGCAGCCACGCGCCATGGACTCGCTGGAGCTTTCGCTCTCCATCCACAACAACGGATACAATGTCTATCTGGCTGGCGGGCCGAGCCTCGGCCGCAACTACATGCTTCAGGAATTCCTGCGTCCCAGGGCCGAAAAACGTCCCACGCCGCCCGACCTGGTCTATGTAAACAATTTCGAGGACCCGGATTCCCCCAACCTCATTTCCCTGCCTGCCGGCAAGGGCCGCAAGCTCAAGAACGAGCTGTCCCATGCCATTACCAAGGTGCGCAAGGAGCTGCCCGCCCGGTTTGACAACGATGCCTACCTGAAGAAGCGCAACGCCATCATGGAACGCTTTCAGGAGCAGCGTGACGGCCTGTTCCAGGAGATGGACAAGGTGGCAGTGGGCGAGGGCTTCAACATGGACCTCGATGATGCAGGCTCCATGACCCTGTACCCTCTCATCGAGGGCAAGCGCCTCTCCGAGGAGGAATTCGAGCGTCTGGACACCGACCTGCGCCAGAGCCTGAAGACCAAGGGAGACAAGCTGCTTCAGGTCATGTCCGGCCTCATGCGCAAGCTCTCCACGGCGGAACAGGCCCTGCGCACGGATGAACGCTCCCTTGATCAGGACATTGCCCGCGAGGCACTGCAGGAACTGCTCACCCCGGTTACGGACAAATTTCTCCAATGCTGCGACAGCGAGGAACTGGCCGCCTTCTTCACGGCCATGCAGAATGACATCCTCGAAAGCATTGAACTGTTCATCCAGCGCGAACCGCAGCAGTCCGCTCCCCCCTCCGTGTCCGAAAGCCTGCTCGGCGCTCTGCCCCCAGAGGACATCACCGAGCGCTACGAGATCAACCTCTTCGTGGACCACTCGGAAACCAAGGGAGCCCCCATCGTGGTGGACGACCATCCCACGGTGTCCAATCTGCTGGGCTGCATTGAGCGCGTCTCGGAAATGGGTGCCCTGATCACCGACTACACGCTCATCAAATCAGGCTCCATCCATCAGGCCAACGGGGGCTTCCTCGTGATGCACATCGAGGACCTGCTCTCGCAGGCCGGTGCATGGGAAGGGCTGATGCGTGCCCTGCGCTCCGGCATCGCCCGCATTGAAGACGCCGGTGACGGGCAGGACACCACCAAGACCAAGGGCATTGAGCCGGAACCCATGCTCCTGGACATCAAGGTCATCCTCATCGGACCGGAAGACATTTACGAGCACCTGCTGGACAGTGACGACCGCTTCCCCAAGCTCTTCAAGGTGAAGGCGCACATGAGCGAGTCCATGCCGCGCAACGCCGATGCCGTACGCATCTACCTGCATCGCATGGCGGGCATCATCGACGACTGCGACCTGCTGGCCTTTGACAGGACCGGGCTTGCCAGCGTCGTGGACTACGGGTCACGGCTCATTGAGGACCAGAAGAAGCTGTCCCTGCGCTTCCCGCACATCCGTGAACTGATGGTGGAAGCCTCCGCCCTCGCCCGCATGAAGAAACGCCCGATGGTGGATGCGGAAACCGTGCATGACGCACTGGTTGCCCGCCACTACCGCAGCAACCTCTATGAAGAAATGTACATGGAGGACTACGACCGGGAGCTCATCAAGGCACAGACTTCTGGCGTTGCCGTGGGCCGCGTGAACGGGCTTGCCGTCAGCTTCTACGGAGACTTCGAATTCGGCCTGCCGCACCAGATATCCTGCACCGTAGGCGTGGGACATGGCGGCATCATCGACCTTGAGCGCGAGGCGGAACTCGGCGGCCCCATCCACACCAAGGCCATGATGATTCTCAAAAGCTACCTGCTGGGCATGTTCGCACAGAACAAGCCCATCGTCATGACCGGATCACTCTATTTCGAACAGAGCTATGCGGGCATCGAGGGCGACTCCGCCTCCGGAGCCGAGCTGGCCACCCTGCTTTCGGCCCTGTCCGGCGTTGCGCTCGCGCAGTCGCTGGCCTTTACGGGAGCGGTTTCCCAAACCGGGGATATCATGGCCGTGGGCGGGGTCACCCGCAAGATCGAAGGCTTCTTCGATGTCTGCCAACGCAGGGGGCTCACCGGAAAACAGGGCGTGCTGCTGCCCCATGACAACGTGGATCAGCTGATGCTCAAGCAGGAGGTCATCGCCGCCGTGGAAGCGGGGACCTTCGCCATCTACCCCATTCGCCACATCTCGGAAGCCATGGAACTGCTGACCGGGGTCACCGTGGGGAACCGCCGCAAGGACGGCACCTTCACCAAGGGCTCGATCTTCGACAAGGTCGACCGCAGGCTCACGGAACTAGGCAAACTTGCCGAGCGTGCCTACAAGTCGAAACGCTGAACATCCCGGGAGAACCGATGACATACTCCACCCTCATCACCATTGGCGTTCTCGCCCTCGCCGTGGTGCTGGCCCGCTATCCCATGCGATCGCTGCCGCCGCAGATCCCGTGCCCGCTGTGCGACAGGAAGATGGGCCCCGTGCGCCACTTTCAGGGTGGGCTGTTCATTCTCACCCTTGCCATCTACTATCTCGGGCTTTCCATCTACTGGCTGCCGGAGCTGGATTACACCACCTCCGCAGCCTGGCGCCATGTTTCCTCGCAACCGGAAATCATCACCAGCCTGATTTTCCTGTTCGTGGGCTACCGCGAGGCGGCCACCCCGCACCACGATTACGTGTGCAAGAAGTGCCGGGCCACATGGCGCATGCGGGACGGCGAGCTCCTCGGCACCCATGACAGGGTGACGGGGTTCTACCACTTCTTCCCCTTCTAACCGGTCCCGACAAGCAAAACAAAGGGCCCCGTGCGCAGTTGCGCACGGGGCCTTCTTTTACAGCTCAAACGTCAGCGCACCCCAAGCTCGGCCCGGTGCAGGGCCACGCCCGGCTTGTTCACGGGCTTGCGTCCAGCGCCCACCAGCGAGACCCGGGGCGCGAGGGACGGATCAAGCGCCAGCAGGGCTTCCTGCACGGCCCGTGCCCTGTTGGCGGCCAGCTCGTCCAGCACCTCGGGCGAGACCTTCACCTGAGCGCGCAAAAACTGCTCCATTACGGCTTCCGGCTGCGCCTTGAAGCCGAACAGACCACGCGGACGCGGATCATCTGCCATTTCGGGGACGGCATCATAGGCATCCTCCAGATACCCCGCATATTCGTCAGGCGTCACCTGCACGTCCACCACAGAGGTGGCTGCCCGCTCGCTGCGCGACAGGTCCTGGTACTTGGCCGCCTGCACGGCACGCCGCACGCTGACGGTCACGAGCCCTTCGGGATCGGTGTCCGGATCGGCAAAGCCGGCAATCTCCAGTTTCAGCTTGGGCTTTTTGTGCATGAACTCCACGACGGTCCCGAGGCTCTTCTGCTGGGATTCATTGAGCACGGCCGACCCGGGTTCGAACACCGAGAACTGGGCATCGTCGCCGCCACCACCGACAATATTGCCAATAAGGGCAAAGGGCGATGTCACCACCTTGAAGATCAGATTCACAAAGGCCTTGAAGATGATGCCTCCGGTCAGGAATTTGGGATCATCCAGCCGCCCCTTGATGGGCAGGTCGATCTCTATGTTGCCGCTGGAGTCGGAGAGCAGCGCAAGCCCCAGCTTGATGGGGATGCTCGGGGCATCGGGCCGCTTGTCCCGTTCCCCCAGCATGAGCTGCTCGACAAAAAACTTGTTCTTGGCATCCAGCACCCAGTTTTCGGTAACGAACCGAATGTCGGCATACAGCTTGCCGCGTTCCACGGGGTAGGCCACACTCCGCAGGGCGTAAGGCGTAAGGGGCACCAGCTCCAACCCATTCATGCTGAAGGTCAGATCGGAATACATGGGCTTGATCAGCGGATTTGCCACCCCCTTCAACGAGAGGGGCTGGCCGTCCAGCCGCGCCGTCACCTCCAACGCGGGTCGGGCATCCGGGGCAAGAGACATGGCGTCGAGACGCACGTCCAGCCCGGTAAGGGCCGTGGCAAAGGGCGGCGTGACGCTGCGGTCCGAGAACCGGAAGGTACCGTCACTCACGCGAACGCGATCGATGCGCACATCCTTGTACGGCAATACGGAGGCCACCTGCGCGCCCGCCGAATCATCCGCTGCAGGAGCCGATGCGGCACCCGACTCCGTAGCGGATTCCACCCCAGATTCCACCGCAGATTCACCTGTCGCGGCATCGCCCGCACCAGAATCTGGCTGGGTACCGTTCACCGCGGCCTGCGGCTTTGTCCCGTGGAGCATGCGCACGATATCCAGCACGCCATCTTCACCAATCC
>QKEJ01000169.1 GCA_003252375.1 Halodesulfovibrio sp. | reverse complement strand
GGGTTTCAGCTGAACGTGCGGCTGAGTCCGGCGATAGTGCGGCCGTTGGGATATGGTCTGGCCATCAAGCTGGTCGTGGCGCCCCTTGCGGCGCTGGCCGGATGCCGTCTGCTGGGGGTGGACGGACTGGCGGCCAGCATAGCGGTTTTTGAAGCAGGCATGCCCCCCATGGTCACCGCGGGCGCTCTCGCCATGGCCGCCGGTCTGCTGCCGGAGCTGGCGGCGGCTGCGGTCAGTCTGGGCATGGTGGTATCGTTTTGTTCCCTGCCGGTCGTGTACTGGATGCTCTGACCGGGGTGCGTGCGGGCATGCCTCCAAAACGGGCTTTTCAGCTGCTGCATTTTCTGTAACCATGTGTGGAACAAGTGTTTACTGCACTATACAGGAGCATATACGTGAACAGCAGTACCGGACGTAATGACCCCTGCCCTTGCGGCAGTGGGAAAAAATACAAGAAATGTTGCATGGATACGGTCGAACACACGGCCGCCGCACCGGCCATCTCCAAGGGGTTGCTGAAACGCTACAATATCCGGCTGAAGACGCCCGAGCAGATTGAAGGCATCCGTCGCTGCGGCACACTGGTGATGCAGACTTTTGAGGCCATTCAGGATCTGATCCGGCCGGGGGTACGCACCGAAGAGATCAATCTGGCCGTGCACGAGTTCACGGTCCGCAACGGAGCGCGGCCAGCGCCCCTGAACTACCACGGCTTTCCCAAGAGTGTCTGCGTTTCCCTGAACGAGGTTGTCTGCCACGGCATTCCCGGCGAGCGCGTTCTTGCGGACGGGGATATCGTGAACGTGGACATCACCTCCATCCTTGGGGGCTATTATGCCGACTGCAACCGGACATTTTTTGTCGGCACCCCCTCCCCGGACGCCCGCAAGATCGTCGATGTGGCCCGGGAGTGCTTGCGCCTCGGCCTGCAGCAGGCCCGCCCGGGAAACACGCTCAATCACATCGGCGGGGCCATTCAGACCTACGCCGAGGCACAGGGCTGTTCCGTGGTGCGCGAATACACCGGTCATGGTGTTGGCCTTGATTTCCATGAGGGGCCGAGCGTGCCGCATTTCCGCTGCCAGTGGGGCGAGGTGCCCCTTGTCCCAGGCATGACCCTGACGGTGGAGCCGATGATCAACCTCGGGCGCAGGGAGGTCCGGGTGCTGGATGACGAGTGGACCGTGGTGACCAGGGACGGCTCGCTTTCCGCCCAGTTCGAGCAGACCATCGTCATCACCGGGAGCGGGTTTGAGAGTCTGACGCCGTTCGATCTGTAGAGAGGGCGGGGAATGCCGCTTCCGTGTCGGGAACACGGACGGGGACGGACAACTTCAGCATGGCTGCGACGGGCCCCCCTTGGGGATTTGGTCTGCAGAAGGCCGACATCCTGCCGGGAGCAGGGTAGCGTTTTGGCGGTGTGTCGTGCTACGGCCCAGGCATGGATTTGCCGGCCGGGAAGGGAGGCGATGAGTATTCCTGCATAACAGGGTGGTGTGGCATGTGTTGCAAAGAGGGCAGAAGGGACAGCGACTCGGACCTTGTGTTCAAGCAGTTGCGTGAGAAGATATGCACGGGCGAGCTCAGGCCGGGGGAGCAGCTTCCGCCTGACAGGATGCTGGCGGAGGCCATGAATGTGAGCCGCTATGCCGTCAAGAAGGCCATGGATGCGCTGGCGTACATGGGCCATGTGGAGCATCGCGAGCGGCAGGGCTATTTCGTGTCGCTGCCGGGAGCCACGCATTCAAGGAATCCGTTTTCCTACATCATGTCACAGAGAAGCTCGTCCCTTGATGAGCTCATGGAAGTGCGCATGGGGCTGGAAAGCCACGGTGTGATGCTCGCCGTGGACATGGCGGATGACAAGGACATCGCCTTTTTGCGCCAGACCCTGACCGACCTTGCAACGGGCGAACAGGATGTCGCCGCCTCGCGGGATTCCGACATCCGTTTCCACACCGGCATTGCGCTGGCCACGCACAACTCCGTGTATATCGACCTGATACGCCACTTCTACGGGTACATGTTCGACAGCATCAGCAAGCTGCACGACATGCTCTACGAGGATGAGCGGAACCGCGAAATCATAGAAAAGCATCACTACAAGATCTTCGACGCCATCGCAGACAGGGACAAGAAGGGCGCCAAGCGGTACATGATGCACCACATAACCTTCCTGCGTTCCTTCCTGAGGGACAAGGAGGGGCCGGAGCGCGATACCCGGATGTAGGCTGCAACGGAACGTTTCTTGGCGGATATGGCTATTTGAAGCGGTATCCGCAGATCTTGCCGCACGCGGCCACGTCATTGAGGTCCGCCTGATTGATGGGGAAGAAGGTGCAGACCCGGGGGCGGCAGGTGTTGTAAATGGAGCAGGCGTTGCCCTTTTTCAGCAGGGGGCAACGGTAGGTGAAATTGCAGCAGGCGGCGCATTGCCTGCATTCACCCTGACGCAGTGCGATCTGTCTGCGGATGTAGCCCTGCATGAAGAAGATGATGAATTGGCGGCGGACCTTGCCCATGAACATGCGTGCCCGCAACCTTCCTGAAAGAACCAGTTTTCTCATGTCGTTTCGCGTCTTGTGATGCGCCGCGGACGGTGCGGCGCAGTGGTTTGTGTTTAGAAATAGTATGTCAGGTTGATGCCGCCATAGTCATTGACGGACCCGAATTCGCTGTTTGCCGAGGGCGGCAGCCACGGCAGGGTGCTGTCCGAGGGGGCGTCTCCGCATGCGATGGCCCAGAAGACCTGCATGTTCAGATTGTCGGTGACGGAGATTTCCACCATGGGGCGCAGGAACAGGGAATCGTCCCGCATGTTCCAGATGGCAAGTCCTTTCAGGTTCACCAGCGGGTGCAGTTCGTAGGATGGCCCGAAGAGAAGGTAATGCTGTCCCAGCAGTGACGTCAGTCCCTCCTGCACGGCCGCAGACCGGGCGGCATCCGCATATCTGTCCGGGGAATGCGCGCCTGCGCCGTTGTACAGATATTCTGTCTGGACCGTGAGGCCGTTTTCGAAGCGATACCAGGCTTCGGCCGCACCGATGAGGAATTCCGGATACAGGTCCTGCCCGTGTGCTTCCGAATCCCTGCCCTTGTACGCGACCGCTTCGGCCTTGAGCCCCAGTCCTCCCACATCGGTTCCCACACCCAGTCCGAGCATGGCCCGTTCCCGCAGGGTGCCCCCAATGGCCAGAAGATCCACTTCGTCAATATTGTGGGATGCCATGGCGAGGTAGGAATTGTTGGCGTTGACGTTGCCCGTGACCATGGCCGCACCGATTTGTCCGCCCAGCCCGAAGTAGTGGGTGAGGCGCACGGCGTCCACGCCGGGGCGCACTTCCGTGTCGATGGCCACGGCGGAAAAGGGGGCCACAACGTCAAGGGGAGAGACCATGGTCATCCTGCCGAACCCCAGCGGCTGCCTGCCCAGTGTCCATTCGGTGCTTTCTGAGCCCCCCTTGAGGGACAGCCGGTCCATGTCGAAACGGGCCTGGCTGTTGGCCGTGTCCCGTTGCGTGGCGTCCAGCTGGAGCCTGCGGTTTATGGATGCCCGAAGGTGGTCGTGTACGGCCTCAAGGGAATGCTCCGCATAGATGAGGGTATTCTCCGCAGCAACGTCATAGGCCAATCCGGGACGGACATCGCCCTGAGCATTGATCCATAGCTGCGTGGAGGAATAGGTGCCGGTCTCGAGTTGTGCGGAGGGCTCCACCCTGACGTTGAGTGATTTGACATGCCCGGAGATATCCATGGTGGCGGCGGAATCGCATTGCCCCGATTCGGGAGCGAGAAGGGCCAGCAGGAGGAGACCCGCTAGCCAGACCATGCAACAGGGGCGTTTCACGCACGGCTCCCTGTGTCGGAGACCATGCGGCCGTCATGGAGGGTTACGACGCGGCGGGCCTGTTCTATGACCAGCGGGTCGTGCGAACTGAAGACGAATGTGGTGCCCTTGGTTTCGTTGAGATAGCGCATCATCTCCAGCAGGTCCGTACTGGATTTGGAATCGAGGTTGGCGGTGGCTTCATCTGCCAGCACCAGTGCGGGCTCCGAGGCGATGGCGCGGATGATGGCCACCCGTTGCTGCTGTCCCCCTGAAAGGTCGCCGGGCCTGCGATTCTGCAGGCCTTCCATCCCCAGTTCCGCAAAGAGTTCCGTGACCCGTGCATGGCGTATCGGCGCGGGGATGCCCTGCAATTGGAGGACGAACTCCGCGTTCTCGGCGGCCGTCAGTACGGGGATGAGGTTGTAGGACTGAAAGATGAACCCGACCATGTTGAGGCGGAAGTCCGCCAGCTCCCTGTCGGTGGCCATATCGGTCTGGCATCCCGCCACGGTCATGGTGCCGGAACTTGGACGGTCAAGGCCGCCTATCAGATTGAGTACGGACGTCTTGCCGCTTCCGGAAGGGCCAGCAAGGACAACGAATTCGCCCGTTCTGACGGCAAGGTCCAGCCCGGCGATGGCCGTGACGGACTGGTTGCCGGACATGTAGCGCTTGGTGATGTTGTTCAGTTCTATCAGTGTCATGAAAGCCTCTTCGGTACACGCGTGGTCATATGTGTCGGAGCGTTTCCACGGGCATCGCCCTGGACGCCCTGATGCCGGGATAGAGCGAAGCGCCGAGACAGAGAAGCAGGATGTACGCAGCCACCTCCATCATCCACGGAATGTCCCACTTCGCATACAGCAGGGCGGAAAAAAGGACGCCGCCAAACTCCAGATTTTCGGGGATGAACGGGCGCAGGTCGAATCCGGCATGCACCAGGTAGGCCGTGGCGAGGGAGCCGATGCAGGAGCCTGCCAGCATGGAAACGACGCCCATGAGCAGGCCCTCCGTCATGACGAGCAGCCGTACCCTGCCCGGAGATGCCCCCAGCGCAAGGGTGAGCCCGAACTCCCGCATCCGCTCCATGACCGACATGAGCAGCGTATTGACAACACCGATGGTCACGATGGCGAGCACGATGAAGGAGAGGAATTTCACGCTCACGTAATCCCACCGGATGGCGTTGTAGAGGTTGGGCATTGCCTGTTCCCATGAAACGGCCTCCAGTCCCTCGGGGGAGGAAAGCAGGCGCTGGCGTACGGCAGGAAAGACGGAAGCGGCCATGTCCGCATTGTCGAGAATGATGGCGAGTTCGTGGGTTGCGTTGCCTGCGCCGGCCATGGCGGAAACCTGTTCCCGCATCGCCATGACAAGGGAGGTGTCCACATCCCGGATGCCGGATTCTATGATGCCGCGCAGGTGGAACAGCTCGCTGACAAGCTCCCCATGGCCGTTCTGCACGGTTATGACAAACCGGCTGCCCTGCTGCAGGCCAAGCTCGCGCGCCAGCCCGGCCCCCACGAAGGCATCCCTTTTGCGCATCGGGCGTTCCAGCACCTCGCGCGGGAGTTTCCTGAGGTAGGGGTTGAGACCGGCCTCGCGGGGCACGTCCGCACCCACAAGCTGAATATTGCGGTTCTCCCTGCTCGATTGCGCCAGGGCCGGAAGGTAGAATCTGGGCAGCACCGCCCGTACACCGGGAATCCGGGCGATGTCTTCATCCTCCGGAGCAGGGGCAAAGGCCAGGTCCGGATTCCTGTCTGCAAGATACTGCGGGCGGTACACGGCAATGTGCCCTGAGCCGGCCTTGACGCCGCAGTCCACCATGTAGGCATACACGCCTGCCGTGAAGTTGTGGTAGGTCTGCACCAGGGCAAGGCTCAGGCTCACGCCGAGCACGGTGATGCACGTGCGCATGCGGTGTCGGAAGAGGTTTCTCCAGGCGAGCTTGAGGGATTCCATGCCTATTCTCCGCGAAGAGCCTTGATGGGGACGCACCGGGCGGCCATGTTGGCGGGCACGAACCCGGCAACCGGGCAGACCAGCAGGAGCATGAGTGCCGCCCCTGTCTGCCGCACCGGTTCAATGACCGCACGGACGCGGGGCAGGATCGTGCCGCCACCGTAGCTGATGGGCGAAACATGCCCGCTCAGGTCCACGCCGATATCCTGCATGTACCAGTTCATGCAGAAACCGAGAGCCATGCCCGCCAGCACGGCTGTGCCGCCCAGCAGCAGGGTTTCGCAGAGCACCATGGCCCGCAGCTGTCCCGGGCGCATGCCAAGGGCCAGCAGCACGCCGAATTCCCGGGTGCGCTCCATGACGGACATGTAGAACGTGTTGAAAATGCACAGGGCCGTGGCCATGTAGAAGATGGCCATGATGATTGAATTGCTCACGTGGCTGATGATGATGGCGTCCCGGATTTCGGGCAGGAAGACGCTCCAGTCCTGCAGCGTGTAGTCGTTTCCGAAATCGTCGCGCATCTGGCGGGCCAGTCCTGCCGCCTGCATGGGCGCGCGTACCGCAATGGCCAGCTCGTGTATCTGGCTGTCCAGCGCAGTGACTTGCTGCAGCCATGGCAGCTCGGTCAGCACGAGCTGGTTGTCATTCCGGGTGTTGCCCGTTTCAAAAATGCCTTTGACCGTGAGCAGGTCGTTGCCGATGGATCCGTCAGCCCCCCTGGTCACGAAGGCAATGGCGTCCCCGGGGGCCACGTTCAGCTTCCGGGCCATCCCTGTTCCCAGCAGGCAGCCATTGCCGGACGAATCGAACCCTGCCCCGCGGACGATGCACTGTTGCAGCGTGGTCACGGTTGCTTCGGCTTCCGGGCGTATGCCCAGCGCCTCCACCGGAATGGTGCTGGTATCCTGCGAGAGCAGGCCGAAGGCCCGCAGACGGGGAGAGACGCCCCTGACGCCGGGATGTTCGAGGATGCGCCGGATCATGCCGTCCTCGGGGGCAAAGTGGGCATACATGTCCCGCTGGGGCTGGTAGCCGGTGCGGGAAAGGACAAGGTGCCCGTGATACTGCTCCGTGGCCGAGGCCAGCATGTCTCCCATCTTGCCCGCGGAAACGCCCAGCGCGAGAAGCAGCATGGACGACGAAAAGACCATCGCCGAAACGGTGAGCAGGGAGCGGCGCTTGTTGCGCAGGATGTTCCGGTACGCCAGTTGGAGCAGCATGGGGGCCTTGTCTTTGAAACGCTATTTTCCCTTGAGCGTGCGCAGGGAGAAAAAGGATTCCTCCAGCGGCAGATCAAAGGTGATGGTTCTGTATTGCAGGATGGTCTGCTCGTCGGGCATTTCCGACGGCTGCACGATCATGCGCAGCGGGAGCACATGGTCGCCCACGTGCTGGACGTCCTCAAACCGTATGGTGCGCACCTTGACCATGGCATCGTCGTAATAGGCGATATCTCTCGGAATGGTGTGGTCCTTGAGGATGGTATAGACGATGCGCCCCCAGACCACGGCCGCGTCGGTCTTGGGAGTGCAGGCAATGCGCCAGAAATCGGCAGTTTCCTCTTCCAGCGTGAGGGCATAGTCGAGGTCCACATGGCTGGATTTGACCAGGTCTTCGTTGGTGATGTGGCTGCCCATCCACGGGGCACCCATCATGGAAGGCGGTATCTTGATGACCCGGTCAACCTTGGGCAGGTAGTTCCATACCTGCTTGTCCGCCTTCAGGGTGCTGACCCCCTTTTCCTTGGCAGGCTCCAGAATGCGGGTAAGGCATAGCTCGCGTCCCAGTGACCAGCCTTCGAGAGTGATGCTGCGCTCCCACTGCCGGGTTACGATGTGCATGGTGGCCGTAATGTGTGAGGAGTCGCCATTATACTGCTCCTCCACCTGGCGGACCAGCTGCTGCAGGTTGACGCCCTGGGCGCGTACCGGCTGCGGCAGCGCCGTCATGCACGCCATGATCACCATGATTGCCATGGCCTTGAGCGCGCGCAGAAGGGAATTACTGGTGTGCATGATGTTCGTGTACCTCAAAGGCGAAACGGTCCAGCAGTTCGGGGTCCGTGGGCTCCCCGTTGAGGGAGAGGGTGAGTGTGGCGAGCCCGGTCTGGCGCTCCACATGTACAAGCTGGGATTCGACGATCTTGTTGGGCATGCATTCGTGCGGCCCCACGGCAACCACACCGTCAATGAGCCCGTGGCCATACTCGAGAACCGGTGTGCCGACGCTGAGGATGGCCTCGCTTACCAGTTCCGGGTTGATGAACGGGGTTGCGGCCTCCATGATGTCTTCCACACGTCCGGGGCGGGGCCAGCCAAGGGGCCCCCCCATGGCGTGGTGCAGGCTGTGGAGTATTCTGTACTGAATGGTCTTGGAGAGCCACGCCCCCCTGCGGCTGTCACCGGGGAGGGCTCTGTCCTCATCAAACCGCTGCAGTTCGTTGAGCGTGCTGTAGATGAACCATTCGTTGAACGGCGCGAGCCGGCAGCGTATGCCGCGGTGCTCCAATGCCTCGATGACATTGCCGTTGGCAAAGGAATCAAGGCGTACGAATATTTCCCCGACAACCGAGACTGTGGGGAGCGACCGGGAAAAGTCCTTGATGGCGGCAAATTCCCTGGCGGCCTTGCGCAGCAGGCGTGCAATGCCGAAGACGCCGAAGGTCATGTTGTACAGGGAGGAGGCGGTGCCGCGCGGCGGCATGGCGAGCAGGTGCCGCTTCAGCGCCTGCATGTAGGTGGCGTACAGGGCATTGGCTCGGCCCGGAGCGGTTTCCACCGGGCGCACATCGTGCAGGGCTCCCTGCAGCATGTCCGTGGCGGCGAAGCAGGCGAACGTTCTGAGCTGAAAATCCAGCGGCACCTCTGCAAAATAGTCTTCGTCCGAGGGGGAGATGATGCGGACGCGATCCGACCAGCCGCTTTTTTCCAGAATGATCTTTTGCAGCATGTTGTACATGCCGAACCGGCAGGGACCGTTGGCCGTGGGCATGAGAAAGGCGAAGCGCTCGTCGGAGTTCCGGTCCTCTTCCAGTCGTTCAAGCAGGCCGCCCAGCGTGAGGGCCAGCGGAATGCACTCCTTGCCGGACGTGTGCTTGTGGCCGAAGCGGAGCGTTTTCTGCGTGGCGATGGGCAGGGCCTCGGCCCGTGCGCCCTCGGCGCAGAGCATGGAGGCTATGGTTTCCGAACTGGGGCCCATGCGCGGGATGAGCAGGATCTCTCCGCTGTGGCAGGCATCCAGGATGGAGACGCGGTCGCCTTCCAGGGGGGTGAGGTCATGCAGCCGTGGTGCCGTGGCCCGGGGGTTCCGGGCGCTCCGCTCCGTATCGCCCTGCACACAGTACAGAAACGCCTCGATACGGGTTCTGGTGCCTGCATCGCCCGAGTGCCCGTCGGTCTCGATGATGGCAAAGGGCCTGTTCTCCATGAGATAGGAAAAGAAGTGCAGGGTAAAGCTGTCCGGCCCGCAGGAGTAGTTGGAGCAGTATACGGCATACTGTCCGGGGGTCCGGCGGATCTGGTAGGCCGCGCGCAGGTTGCCCTGCGATGCGCCCCAGTACACGCTGGGATAGACGGGGGTCGCGTCCTCGAGGGGGTAGCAGTCCATGGGAACAGCCAGCGCACCCTGTTCGCGCAGTATGCCCGGGACATTGGCGTTGAGCAGGGTGTTGTGCAGGGTGTATCCCCTGCCCAGAACCACAACAAGCGGCAGGGAGTGCGTGCGTGCGAACGCCACTGCGCGGCGTCCGAGTGCCTGGCATTCCTGCTCAAAGCGTGTCTGTGTCTCGCAGGCCTTTTCGTAGGCTGTCTCCCACAGTTCCTCCTTGCCGATACTGCGCGCCAGGGCGCGGACAGAGGCGCGGAAGCGCCGTGATGCAAGGTTGCCTTCCCCCATGTCCACCCTGCCCGTGAGGCATTGTGTTCCGGCCATGGGGATGCCGAGAGAGATGATGTCGGGCGCTGCCTGCACAATGGGGCAGGTGCCGGCATGCGGCTCCGCAGCGTGGCGGACGCATTCGCGTATGCGCGGGGAAAACAGGTAGTCCGGTCCTTCGGCGCTTCGCAGCCCTGCCACAACGCCCTGATAGAGCTGCATGGGCGCACAGAAGGGAACATTGGCGGCCTCGATGCCGCGCTTGAGGGTGGCCAGATCCTGCCCGGCGTGGACCGTGACGTTGCACCCCAGCTGGTCGAAGAATGCCACGAAGAACGGCACCCATGCCTTGAGGGCGAATTCCTCCACCATGGCCAGTGTGGGCCGCCCCTCGTGGTGGGGGTGCGCGTCCACGCATTGGCGCATCAGCTCCCTGCGCTCCCTGAAGGGATCCGGCGAGCCGTCGGGAAGCTTGCGGCGGCTGATGCCGTTGTCATACAGCGAGCAGCTGCCACCCCAGAAGAACAGGCGTTCCGCATTGTCCACAAGGGTATGCAGGCGTTCTATGCGGCACTTGTTCCCCGTGCCGCCGCATCCCTTGGTTGCATTGCAGACAAAGGTTTCCTTGCGTAGCAGCCGGGCCTCAAGAAAGTGGGCAAGGTCGACCGGAGTATCGGCGTCCGAGGTGTGGCGCAGGGCAATGAGGGCAATGCCCAGAGCGCCAATCGTGCCGGGGTTGGGCGGAATGACCACGTCGCGTCCGGTCTGTCTGGCAATGGCTGCGGCAAGCGCGTCGGAATGGAAGGGCATGCCCTGGCAGAAAATGCGTTTGCCCACGGAGCGGTTGCCCTTGACCCGGTTGAGGTAGTTCTGGGCAACGGAATCATAGAGCCCTGCAAGAATGGAGTCCTGCGGAACCCGTTCGGCAACGGCATCGGAAATGACCTCGGCGATGAAGACGGAACAGTGCTGTCCGAGGGAGACGCCGAAGGGCGCACGCATGGCTCTGTCGCTCATGTCGGAGACATTCGGGGTCCCCTCGAACCGGCTGCCCTGCTCGGCGATGAAGGAACCCGTTCCGGCGCTGCAGGCCTCGTTCATGGCGGCGTCGATGATGTGTCCCTCTTCCAGCCGGGTGTACTTGGCGTCCTGCCCGCCGATCTCGAAGATGGTGTCCACATCGGGATCGTGATGCAGGGCGCCTTCGGCGTGGGCGGCAATCTCGTTCATCACCACCACCGGAGCGGAGCCGTAGCAGCTGCTGAGCAGGGACCCCACGATTTCCCGGCCGGAGCCGGTCACCCCGGTGGAGAGCACGGGGTGGCTGCCCCCGGTTTCCTCAAGAAAGATGCGGGTCAGCCGCTGGGCTGCACCTATGGGGTCGCCCTGCGTGGGCAGGTAATGCTCCCACGTGACGGTCCCGGTGCGGCGGTTCACGGCCACGGCTTTTGCGCCGGTGGAGCCTATGTCGTAGCCGATGGTGACGGGGCTCCGTGGGTCTTCCTTGGCGTGCAGGGCGGCGGGAAGGCGGTGCACCAGCGGCAGGAAATCTGTAAGGGGCGGGATGTGCTGGAAGGAGGCGTGGCGGTGTTCCGCAAACAGCGGGCCGTCATGCGGCGCGGCGAGATCCCTTGCGACAAGGGCCGCTCCCAGCGCCTCGAGATAGTAGGTGGATGTCTCCGAACCGGGCACGAGTTCCATGCCCGCCCGTTCAAGGAAGGAGCGGAAGTAGGTGCGGACTCTCGGCGCCACGGTCACGCCCCCGGTCAGCACGACACGGCCGGGCATGGTTTCCGGCTTGAGCAGGCTCTGCACGTTTTCGCATACGGCGTCATACAGCCCTGCCAGAATGGCGGCCTTGTCTTCCCCCTTGTTGGCAAGGTGGGTCATGTCGGTCTTGAGGATGACCGGGCAACGCCCGGAAAGAGGCACCGGCCGGTCCACCGTTGCGCTCAGGGTGCTGGCCTGCTCGATGCTCATGTCGAACCGCTCGACCAGCTGGGAGAGGAAATTGCCCGTGCCCTGCGAACACCGGGAATTCTCCCGGTACATGGCGGAGCCGTCTTCCTGCAGTTCCAGTACCGAGAACCCGTGGCTTCCCACGGAAATAATGGTGCCCGGCAGCATCTCCGAATGCAGAAAGCGCACACCGAGGGTCAGGGCGGCCTTGGTGGGCACGCGCGAACATATAAGGCCGCGGCTCAGTCTGCCTGTGGCCGCCAGCTTTTCCCCCGGAGTCCAGCCTGCCTCTGCAAGCATTCCCGACAACGTGGTGTAGGGATCCTTGTAATGCACCCTGCGATAGAGCGCGGTATGCTGTTCGCCCTTGTCATTCTGCCCCAGAACGACGAGTTTTATCGTCTCTGTCCCTATGTCAACGCCGAAAACACGATCCGAAAATTGCCCCATGCCGTTTCCCGTCAATCAAAACAGAGTGAAATACCTGTGCAGATATAAATTTTATATGGGTATCCAGTTGTCAGGGTGAAGTAAAGGGAAACATCATGTTGCATGCGTAAGTGCATGCATTTGCAGGTGTGTTCATGGTGTTCCAAAATATAACAGTATTACTATCATGTTCTCTGATGAGAAGAGAATCTTGATGGTCAATTGCGTACTTCTGCATGCAAGACAGGGCATGGAGCATGCCATGAAGGGGGGGCAAGGGGTTATGGCATGTTGGAATCCGTCTGGTGCCTCGCTTGAGGTTCGCGGTTGTGCCGCTGGTGCTCTGCGGCGGCGGAAGGCGTTGGGCAGTCTTCTGCTCTGCCCGCCAGCGCTTGCCAATTCCTACCAATTGGAAACCGGCGCACGAAAAGGTGCCTTCTGTCCTTTTCCGCCGTATGTGCTATAGGGACTCTGGTGCGGAACGAACGACACAGGGCCTTGCCCATAACGAAGCAGGAGATAGCCAATGCTGGATTTTAGGATAGATGCGGAAAAGTGCACCCGGTGCGGGGAATGTGTTCGGGATTGCCTGTTTGGCGTGATCGGCATGGATGACGGCCTTCCCTTTGTCACCGAAGGCGGCGGGGAACGCTGCATCGGCTGCCAGCACTGTCTTGCTGTCTGCAAGACGGGCGCGTTGAGCATCATGGGCAAGGATCCGGCAGCATGCGGCCCTGTGGAAGGCGCCCTGCCCGAGCCGGAACAGATGGAACGGCTGCTCATGACCCGCCGGTCCGTCAGGCGGTACCGCAAGGCAGGGGTGGAGCCCGAGCGTATCCGGCATATGCTGGAGATGGTGAGCCGCCATGCGCCCACGGCCGTCAATCAGCAGATGGTGCGCCTTACGGTGGTGGACGATCCCGCAGTCATGGATTCCCTGCGCGAGCGAATGACCGCAGCCGCTCTTGCGGTTGTCCGGGAAGGCAGGCTGCCCGCAGGGCTGGAACGCATTGCCCAGTATCTGAAGGGCTGCGAAAACGGAGAGGATGTCATTTTCCGTAACGCGCCGCACCTGCTGGTGGCCTCGGCTCCCGAGAGCTCCCTTGCGCCCATGGCCGACTGTCATATCGCCATGAGCTATTTCGAACTGCTGGCCAGCAGCTACGGTCTTGGGACGGTGTGGGACGGCATCGCCAAGGCCGTGCTGACCTTTGTAACCCCGGAATTCCGCGCCGTGCTGGGTATTCCGGAAGACCACACCATTGCCTGCGTCATGGTCTTCGGCAAGCCTGCGGTCAAATACCATCGGCCGGTGCAGCGGAGCGGCGGCGAGATTCACTGCGTACGCCTGTAGCGCGCCTGTTGGCAGGGCGCTGGGCGCATCGTTGTTCTTGAGGGCCGGGATCGAAGGATTCCGGCCTTTTGTACGTCCGGCTGGTACGGGTGCCGGCTATTCCACCATAGCGGAAGACAAGACGCCCGATTCCTGATAGATTGCAGCGCAATTTCCCGCAGCTGTTGCCCCCGGCACTGTGCATGCCGATTTTGCACCGGGCCGTGTGGCGATGGGCTGTCGGGTGTGCAACCGGGAACGATCAAACGATGGGGCAGGTGATGTCGGAATCCGATGCGTCGAGGGGCTTGAAGAAACCATGCGGAGCATGCGGGGGCGTTGCGGCCGATGAGGCCCCGGATTATTGCGAGGGGCGCGAGCTTTCGGAGATCATCGATATCCCCGCGCTCCAGTCCCTCATGGAGCATTTTCAGAAGCTGACAGGCATGGTCTTCGCCATTCTTGACCTGAAGGGCACCATCCATGTTGCGGCCGGATGGCAGGACATCTGTACCCGCTTTCATCGGGTGCATCCGGAAACGGCCAAGCGGTGCCTGGAAAGCGACATCTATCTCACCAGCGGGGTGGAGCCGGGGCAATTCAAGCTCTATCGCTGCCGCAACAACATGTGGGATGTCTCCACGCCGCTCATCATCGGGGGCAGGCATGCGGGCAACCTGTTCATGGGCCAGTTCCTGTTCACCGAAGAGGAGCCGGACAGGGAGCTGTTCCGCCAGCAGGCGCGGGAGTTCGGGTTTGACGAGGAGGCGTATCTTGCCGCGTTGGACCGCGTGCCTCGATGGAGCCGTGAAACGCTGGATACCGTGATGCATTTCTATTCGCATCTGGCGGACCTGATTGCCCAGCTGAGCTACGGGAACATCAAGCTGGCTCACGCCATGGCGGAAAAGAGTGAGCTTGTGGGACTGCTTGAAAAAAGCAAGGAGCGGGCCGAGTTCGCCAGCAGGGCAAAGTCGGAATTTCTGGCCAACATGAGCCACGAGATCCGCACGCCGCTCAATGGCGTGCTGGGTATGCTCCAGCTGCTGGATGGGACAGACCCCTCGGGCGAACAGCGGGAATATCTGATGGCCGCAACCCGTTCGACCCGGCGGCTGGCCAGCCTGCTCAGCGATATTCTGGATATTTCGAGAATCGAGGCCGGCAAGATGCAGGTGGTGGAAACCGAGTTTGATTTCCATTCCACGGAGGCCTCCATCATGGAGCTGTTCAGCCTGGAGGCCCGGAAGAAGGGCGTCAGCCTCGAATTCTGCCCCGAGAGCCGGTTGCCGGTGCGCCTTGTCGGGGACGAGGCCCGGCTGCGCCAGATTCTCTTCAATCTGGTCGGCAACGCCATCAAGTTCACGGACAAGGGAAAGGTGGAGGTCAACGCCATCCTCCTGCCGCCGACGGCAAAGGCCCCTGACGCTCCCGTGCGGGTGCTGGTTACCGTGGAGGACACGGGCATCGGCATCCCGGAGGAGCATCTGCGGGGCATTTTCGACCCCTTTGTGCAGGCAGAGGAAGCCTATACCCGGCGTTTTCAGGGAGCCGGACTGGGGTTGTCCATTGTCAGACGGCTGGTCGACCTGCTGGGCGGAAGCATCTCGGTGGATAGTGTGGTGGGTGAAGGGACAACCTTCTATCTCATGTTGCCCTTCGGAGTGGCGGCAGACGCACGGCCCTGCGATGGAGGGGCCGCATCCCCGTCGCCCTGCTCCTGCAGCGCCGGTCTGCGTGTCCTGATTGCCGAGGATGATCCCGTAAGTCTGCTCATGAGCAGGCGGATGCTGGAGAGGGCCGGGTGCGAGGTCGTGGCGGCCACCAACGGGGAAGAGGCGTTGCGCAGCTTTTGCAGCCACAGCATTGATCTCATTCTCATGGATATCCAGATGCCCGTCATGGACGGCCTTGCCGCGGCCGTGTCCATCAGGCAGGCGGCTTCCTTGCGGCCGGGGGAAGGGCCGCCCATCATCGCCATGACCGCCTATGCCATGGCCGGAGACAGGGAGAAGTTTCTCGAGGCCGGAATGGATGGCTATGTCTCCAAACCCGTGGACATGGGGGAGCTCTGGGCCGTCATTGAGGAGGTGATGGCCCGCAGGGGCGTGCGGTAGGATTCCTCGCCGTTGACCACAACGGCAGGCTTTGCGGCAAAAAATTTGGAACGCACGATCGGAATCTGATGGTTCCGGTCGTGCGTTTTCGTTCGTTCAGCGGTCGTAAATCGGGTATGGCATGTGCCCGGAATACCCGAAGAACGCCTGAATTGCCCCCTTGTGCAGACGATGTATATGGGGTTGTATTACGCTGTTATATATCTATCCGTGAGCAGACGTGACAATGCAGTATATATGATGTACCCTGCTGCGCATTCAGTATAACGCCGTATGTCTCAATCTGCCGTCTTTTCCATCAGATTACCCGGTGCATTTTCGCGTTGCTTACAGAGGGGATTCCTGCGCAGGATGTTGTTTTTGCGGGGTGGTTTCCTCTGCTCGTTCGCGCATGCACGCTCTGTAACGGTGTGCTCGCTTGGGCGCCGCAGGAGTGTTCCTCGGGGCGGGCCCGCGCCCGCGGGAAGAGACGAAGAGGCTGGCGTTGTTTGTATTTGCATATGTGGAGTGGCGCGGAGTTGAGGTGTCCGGAAAACCGTATCCGCCAAACTTGTTCCCCGGGCCGGACCGCTGCCGGGGATGGCATGTAACAAGGGAGTAGATTTGGAAATATTCAACGAGCATCAGCAGAAAGTGGCTGAAACCCTGCACGATACGGCCTGCAGTTCCGACTGGACCGACTGGAAGTGGCATATCCGTCACTCCGTGCGCACCGTGGATGACTTTGAACGGGTGCTGGATCTGCGGTTGCCGGAAGCAAAGAAGAAAATCATCGAACGGACCATTCGTACCTTTCCCATGTCCGTGACCCCCTATTACCTGTCCCTCATCGACGTGGACGATTACGAGAACGACCCCATCTTCCTGCAGTCGTTCCCCTCCAAGGAGGAGCTGGTCATCGGGCGGTACGACATGACCGACCCGCTCCACGAGGACAAGGACAGTCCCGCGCCTGGCATTACGCACCGCTACCCCGACCGGGTGCTCTTCCACGTCAGCAACACCTGCTCCATGTACTGCCGCCACTGCACGCGCAAGCGCAAGGTGGGCGACGTGGACTCCATTCCCTCCCGCGAGGATCTCGAGCTTGGGCTGGAATACATCCGCAACACGCCGCAGGTGCATGACGTGCTGCTTTCCGGCGGTGACCCGCTCATGCTTTCGGATGAACGCCTGGACTGGCTCCTGACCAAGGTTGGTGAAATTGAACACGTGGACGTGGTGCGCATCGGCACGCGCATGCCCGTTGTTCTGCCCTACCGCATCACCGATGCGCTTGTGGCGATGCTCAAGAAGCATCACCCGCTCTGGATCAACACCCATTTCAATCACCCCCGGGAGCTGACTGCGTCGTCGCGCAAGGCCCTGCAGCGGCTTGCGGACGCGGGCATTCCTCTGGGCAACCAGAGCGTGCTGCTTGCCGGAGTGAACGACTGCCAGCGGCTCATCCGCTCCCTGAACCAGAAGCTCATCAAGAACCGCGTGCGCCCTTACTATCTCTATCAGTGTGACATGTCCGAAGGGCTGACGCATTTCCGCACGCCCATCGGCAAGGGCATCGAGATCATCGAAAGCCTGCGCGGGCACACCAGCGGCTTCTCCGTGCCCACCTATGTGGTGGACGCGCCCAGCGGCGGCGGCAAGATTCCGGTCATGCCCAACTACATCGTGTCCTGGGGCCCCAACAAGGTGGTCCTGCGCAACTACGAAGGGGTCATCACCACCTACAACGAGCCGGAATCCTATGATGCCAAGTATTGCGACCGCGAATGCGGCAACTGCAAGCTGCAGCTCAAGGAAGACGATGCCGAGGAAAAGGCCATCGGTATTGAGAAGCTGCTCTCCGACTGGGATGACACCACGAGCCTGACGCCGGAAAACAACGAACGGCTCGAGAGGAGAGAGGATGCAGCCTGATACGATTCTGCGCATCGGCAATTCGGTGGTGCAGCATGGGCCGGCCAATGACCGTGTCTACCTGATGAAGCTGGCCGAGGAAGACCTCCCCGGCATCGCCCGGGCCGTGGATGACCTGGGCAGGCGCAAGGGCTATTCCAAACTCTTCGCCAAGGTGCCGTCCTCTGCGGCCGACCATTTCAGGTCGCTGGGGTTTGTCAGCGAGGCGCGGGTGCCGTACATGTACCGGGGCAAGGCTGCGGGACACTTCATGAGCAAGTATCTGGAAACGGAGCGGGCCCGTCCCGCCAACGCCACGCTCATTGCCGACGTGCTGGAGGCCGCGGAGCAGAAGGCGGACATGCCGGAATCCCCGGCGGAGGCCTCGCAAGGCGGCGTTGTCCGGCTGGGCAGCGACCATGCCGAGGCCCTGGCCGAACTCTACGGCACGGTCTTCGACACCTATCCGTTTCCCGTGGATGATCCCGCCCACATTCGCAAGGCCATGGAGGACGACACCGCGTTCTTCGGCATCTTTTCCGGAGGCAGGCTGGTGGCCGCGTCCTCGGCGGAGATGGACATGGCCTGGCGCTGTGCGGAGATGACCGACTTTGCCACTCTGCCGGAATGCCGGGGACGCGGCGAAGCCACGCGCCTGCTGGCGCACATGGAGCGCGCCATGGTCGACATGGGCATCGGCGTTGCCTACACCATCGCCCGTGCGGAGAGCTATGGCATGAATATCGTGTTTTCCCGTGCAGGCTATACCCATGCGGGCACCCTGCAGAACAATACCCAGATTGCGGGAAAGCTGGAAAGCATGAACGTCTGGTTCCGGCAGCTGGTCTAGCACCCGGCCGCTTTCTTTTCCCGCTTCGTACCATCACAGGGCGGACAGGCTGCATGTGCGGTCTGTCCGCCTTTTTTGTTCGGCGTGTGGAAAGAAAGGGCGCCAGTCACAGGGACTGGCGCCGGAAAAAACGGACCCGGGAGAAAGGACGTAGCCGCGTTCGGATATGATTCGGGAAATCAGGCCGCGGGCAGCATGGCTCTGGACGGCCGGGCCGGAAGGGCAGGTGCTGCCGCATGGCCAGTGGGCTCCAGTTTGAAGAAGGCTACGGCCTGCTGCAGCTGCTCTGCCTGGGCAGAGAACTCTTCCGCGGTACTGGCCAGCTCCTCTGAGGCCGAGGCATTCTGCTGTATGACGGAATCCAGCTGGGAGATGGCGCCGTTGATGCTTTCGGCCACGGTTTCCTGTTCTGCGGAGGCGTCGGTAATTTTGCGGACCATTTCGCTGGTCTGCTGGATGTCGGGCAGGGCTGAAGAGAGCATGTCCCCTGTCTTTTCGGCCACCCCCACGCTGGACTGGGCAAGCTCCGTTATCTCGCCTGCGGCCTCACGGGAACGTTCCGCCAGCTTGCGTACTTCCGCGGCCACAACGGCAAAGCCCTTGCCATGCTCTCCGGCCCGTGCGGCCTCGATGGCTGCATTCAGGGCAAGCAGGTTGGTTTGGCGGGCGATCTCTTCAATAAACAGGACCTTGTCGGAAATCTGCTGCATCATGGAGACGGTCTGCTGCAGTGCCTCGCTGGAACTCTGGGTGGCCTGCAGGGATTTCTGGGCGAGGCGTTCCGTATTGCGGGCCTGTTCGGCATTGTGGTGGATGCTCTTGAGCATGTCCTTCATGGAGGCGGCCACCTGTTCGACCGCAGCCACCTGCTGGCTAGCCCCCTGTGAGAGGCTTTCGGATGATGCCGCAAGCTCTTCCGATCCTGCGGCCACCTGCTCGGTGACCCCCTGAATGTCCAGAACCACGGTAATCAGGCTTTCCACCATCTTCTTCATGGAGGCGTATATGCCCCTGGGGTTGGCAAGGGAGAAGGTGACGGTCAGGTCTCCATGGGCGACATCGTCGGCAATGACGGCCACGGCTTCCGGTTCGGCGCCGAGCTTGGTGAGAATGCTTCGGGAAACAAGGTAGGCGGCCAGCGCGCTGAAGAGCATGGCGACGCCCAGCATGATGCGCTGCAACAGGACCGTGGAGGTCAGGCTGTTGACCGTTTCGAGGACGGAATGGTCAACCTGTTCGAACTGTGCACGCTCCAGCGGGTCTATGGCGTCGGCCAGCGCAGCGGTTCTGGCATCAAAGTCCTCCATGATGACATTGCCCGCATCCACCCCCTGGGTGATGTAGGTTTCGGCCATGGTCTTGCCGGTGTGCTCCAGTTCGTTGAAGGCCGTTTCCAGTTCGCGGAGCCTGGCGATCATGACGGTGTCATTCCTGCCGGAGTAGAGATCCACAAAGCGCTTGAGGCCGTTCCTGAAGGTGATGGCGGCTTCATTGGCATCGCTGTATCCGTCACGGTTGTGGGTGGCGGACACGTCGGTGAGCCACTGCTGCACCTGCACGGTGGCCAGCTTCATGTCGGCGGCCACTTCGGCCATGGGCAGCAGTTCGTTCGCCACGGTTTCCGTGGTGTGCTCCACCGAGGTGAGGGCATACCCGAGGATAAGCGTGGAGATGGCCATCATTGCCCAGATGGCGGTAAACCCGAGGGCCAGGCGTTTGGTAACGGTGAGTTGCATGAGGGTCTCCTTTCAATAGAACCCGGGGAGGGTGGGCGACACCATATGAGATTCGAGCTAGCACGATCTGAGTGGTTGATCAACTTGTGTGAGATGGCACAGCACCCCTGCCAAGTGGCTGCTGCACGATACCAGTCCGGCAGGGGGCACCACATGATATTGGGTGATTTCTGTCCATCGTCCGAATCTCGTATCAGGACTCACCCCTAGTGGAGCTTTTTGTAGTCTTGTTGACGGACAGGGGGCATTTCCTCTTTGCGGCGCAGAAATGTTCTCGCTGGCAGCGTGCGTTGACAGATATCAAAAACTCTTAGTTGCAAGATATATCATTCTTTTTTCGAAATATATGTGCTAGGGTATACTGTTCCTTTTCCGGAAAGATGGGGATGACTGAATGTGGGACGTCTCTGCAGCGCATGCGGAGCCGTGCCCCTCCGGAGGGAAACGAACGTGGTGTCATGGCGGCCCGGAAAACATGACGCCGGTGACATAGCCGAACGCTGCGGGGCAAAGCACGTGCGAGATGAACAGATAATCCACTATCCGCTTACCAGTTTTCAACGTGAACTGTGGCTCGCCAATGCCTCGCTTCCCGACCGGCATCCTGGAGTGGTGACCGGTGCCGTCTATCATCTCCGGGGACGTCTGGACCCGAAGCTTCTGCAACAGGCCCTTCAGGCCCTCATCCGGCATGTGCCGCTTCTGGCGACCACCCTGCGACAGACCCCGGAAGGCGAGCCCGTGCTCGAGTCGGATGCGTATCCGGAGCCGTTGCTCGTGTATGAGGATCTGACAGCGGAGCACGACCCAGAAGCCACCGCACAGGAACGGCTGGCCATCTTCAGGGAGCGCTCCCTGCGCGAAACCGGGTGCCGGCTTGCCGACTTTGCCCTGTACCATCTTTCGGAAACCTGTTCCTGGTTCGTGCTGCGTTTTTCGCACATCATCTGTGACGGCATCTCGGTCATGGCGCATATGGCGGTGGTGGCGGAGGCATATGCCTGCCTGCAGGACGGCAGGGAACCGGATTTCGGCCCCCCCTGTGACTGGTCTGCCGAGGTGGAAGCAGACCGCGTGCACGCGGCCTCGCCCCGCGCCGCCAAGGATGCGGCGTTCTGGAAGGAGTATCTGGCCGATCTGCCGTCGGAACGTCTCATCACACCCCGGCACGGGTGCCCGGACACCGTGGATGTGGTCGGGCAGCTGAACTGCGCCTTCAGCACCGAGGGAGGCAAGCGGTTCAATCGCCTTGCCGAAGCCTATGGGTGCAGCCCGGGCATGCTCTACCTTGCGTCGCATGCGGTGGTGCTGGCTCGTCTGTACGGCAGCCCGGAGCTTTCCATCCAGCAGGCGCTGGGATTTGGTGAGCGCAAGGACCCGCGCCGGGCATGCGGCTTCAGGGTCAACACGGTGCCATACACGGTACGGATTGCGGCCAGGCATACCTTTGCCGACGTGCTGGACGGGATGAAGCGGCAGTCGGCGGCCCTGATGCGGCGGGCGCGGACGCCGATGCAGACGGGGCTGCGCCAGCTTGCCAATCGTCAGGCTCTGGACCACATCTGGGATACGAGTGTCAGCTATGTGCCCATGCCTCCCGGAGGCGGCTGGAAGGATGCGCCCATAGAGCACATGGAGGGCCTGTTCAGCCGCCATGATCAGGTGCGGCTTATGGCGTATTTCATCAACACGGACAGGGATGGAGAGTTCACCCTTTCCATTCTCCACAGTCCCAATCATGTTACCCTTGAAGAGACCAGGCAGTATGTGGCCCGCCTGGAGCTGCTTTTTGCCGATGTTGAAGCCGCCCCGGATCGCCCGGTGCTGGCGGGGGACGGACTGTTGCCCGACGAGCTGGAGACTCTTGCCGGGTGGGAACGCGGCGATGCACGGGCCTACGCCACAGGGAGCATTCCTGCGCTGTTCGACGCTGTAGCGGCGCGCATGGCGGACCGGCCCGCCGTGGACGGCATGCTTGCCGAC
Source organism: Halodesulfovibrio sp. (assembly GCA_003252375.1). Taxonomy (GTDB): domain Bacteria; phylum Desulfobacterota; class Desulfovibrionia; order Desulfovibrionales; family Desulfovibrionaceae; genus Halodesulfovibrio. The sequence goes on along the minus strand of QKEJ01000169.1, from coordinate 6,896 downwards.
GGAGCTGAGGCCCTTGCCTACGCGACACTGAGAACGCGCTCCGACGCTGCCGGGCGCTGGCTCATCAGCCAGGGCGTGGCGGCAGGCGATGTGGTGGCGGTGCTGGCGCGTCGGCATTCCCGGTTGCCGGAGGCCGTGCTTGGCATCATGAAGGCGGGAGCCGTGTATCTGCCCGTGGACCCGGAATATCCTCCGGACCGTGTGCGGCACATGCTGGAGGACTCCGGAGCCCGCCTGCTGGTGGCGCTGGACACGGCGTCCCCGGGCGTGGAGGCGGGGCATGCCTGCGGCGCGGCCGTCATGCTGCCGGAATCGTATCCGGATGCGCCCCATGCATTGCCGGAAACAGCGGATTCAGCACCGGCCTATCTCATCTATACCTCCGGCTCCACGGGACGCCCCAAGGGCGTGCTGGTCTCCCATGCCGGGTTCGCAAACATGATTCAGGCGCAGGGGGAATCGTTCGGCATCCTGCCGGAGGATCGGGTGCTGCAGTTCGCCTCGCCCTCCTTTGACGCCTCGCTTTCGGAAATGTTCATGGCCCTGTTGTGCGGGGCTTCGCTGTATCCTGTTTCGCGGACATGTATCGAGAGCCCCTGGACTCTCAGGGAGCGCATGCAGGAGGCCGGTATCAGTGTGGCGACCCTGCCTCCCTCCTATCTGGGACTGTTCCGGCATGAACCGCTGGGGCTGCGCGTGCTCATTACCGCCGGAGAAGCGCCGGTGGCGGAGGATATGCACCACTATGCGTCCCGGCTGGCCTATTTCAACGCCTATGGCCCCACCGAGGCGTCGGTGTGCGCCACCCTTGCGCACATCCTGCCCGGAGCGACGAATGAGATGGCGGCCGATACGGGGTGCATAGGACGCCCCATCCCCAACACGCAGGCCTATGTGCTCAATGGGCTGGGGCATCGCGCCGCACCGGGCAAGGCTGGGGAACTCGTACTGGGCGGACCGGGGCTGGCCCTCGGTTACCTGAACAGACCGGACCTGACTGCGGAGCGGTTTGCTACGATCCCGGGTGTGGAGGGCCGCCTGTACCGGACCGGAGACCGGGCCCTGTGGGCTCCGGACGGCACACTGGTGCTGCTGGGCCGTACGGATGACCAGGTGAAGATCCGGGGAAACCGGGTGGAGCTTGGGGAAGTGGCGGCAGCTCTGGAGGCCCATCCGGGGCTTTCGCGGGCCGTGGTGCTGGCCGCGCCCGCGCCGTCGGGGAGCAGAGAATTGGTCGCCTTTGTCGTGCCTGCCTCCGAAACGGAAGCCCCTGGCGCGGAAACGTTGCATGCCTGGATGATGGAGCGCCTTCCCGCGTTCATGGTGCCGGGACGGTTCCATATGCTTCCGGCCCTGCCCACGGCCCCCACGGGCAAGGTGGACCGGCAGGCTCTTCTCCGGATTGCAGGCCGGCAACATGAGGATGGCCGCGGAGGGCATTCTCAATCCTTGCCGGATGAACCTTCGGCACAGTCCGTGATTGAAACGGCCGTGTGCGAGGAATATGCAGCCGTGCTGGGCCATGCGGTGGACGACCGGGAGGCGGAGTTCTTTCTGCTCGGCGGAGACAGCCTCACGGCCATGGAGCTGGTGCGCCGTCTTTGTGCGCGGTTCCCTGTTGCCCTCTCGGTGCGCACCTTTCTGCCCGCATCCTCGGTGCGGGCGGTGGCGCGCCGTGTTGCAGAGGGATGTCTGCAGGCGGTGCAGACACTGCCTGTTGCCGAGGAGGAACACCTTGCAGAGCCTCAATTCCTTCCCTTGTCATGGGGGCAGTTCCAGCTCTGGATGCAGGAGTGCCTTGCCGGTCCGGGTGCGCGGTACAATATGCCCTATGCCTTTACGCTGCAGGGCGACGAGGCCGGGGTGGAGGCACTGGGACAGGCCCTTGCACAGGCCATGGAGCGGCAGCCCGCCTGTCGTTGCGTGGTTTCGGGCGACATGGATACGCCCCATTTGGTACTGCGGCCGGATGCGCGGGTGCCCATTGCCCGCCATGATGTCCGTCATGCTGTTGATCAGGCCTCCCGCATACTGGACGAGGCCATCCACGCGCCCTTCGATCTGACGGCCGAGGTGCCCGCGCGTCTTGTTCTGATACGGGAAACGGACACCCGATGGCTGGTGCTGCTGGTGCTGCATCACATGGCGGGCGACGCGGAAAGCCTGCGCATTTTCCTGCGGGATGCCGTGCGGCTGATACAGCAGAAGCCATGCCCGCCCGTTACCGCAGCAGACCTTGCCGCCTTTGCCGCAGCGGACCGGGCCTACCCGGAAACCGAACAGGGGCAGCGGGACCTCGCATACTGGCGTTCCGTGCTGCTTCCCGCCCCCCCCCGGTGCCGACTGGACACGAAAGGGAGCACGGCGTCACGTCCGTCCGTCCGGACCGGGGCGGGCGACATGCAGCGTATCTCCCTGCCGCCGGACTGTGCGGAGCATCTCCGGCAGCTGGCCTCCGAAACGCAATCCAGCCTGCTGACCGTCTTTGCCGCGCTGGTCCTTCGGTTCCTCGGGGAACACACCGGCGAAACCGATTGCGCGGTGGCCGTTCCCATGGGCCTGCGCGAGGCTCCGGCTCAGTTCGACATGGCGGGATATTTCGTCAATACGGTCATCCTGCGTCCGCGGCTTTCCCCGTCCATGCCCGTGGCGGAAGCCGTCCGGAAGGTCGGCACGCATCTGTGGTCGGCCATGGAACATGTCCGGTATCCCTTCGGACTGCTTCCCGGCGCGTTGGGGCTGGAACATGATCCTTCCCGGGCCCCTCTCGCGGACGTGCTTGTCACCCACCTGGATGAGGCCCCGGTCCTTGCCGAGCTTTCCGGGGGTGCTTCGGATGGTCTTGCGGTTGCCGTCCATCCTGTCCGGCTGCGTGCGGCCAAGTTTGACGCGTCGTTCCTGCTGGTGAGCACGGCGGACGGGAACCTTGATGTGGCGATGGAACACGACATCCATATCCTGTCGGGCGAGCAGGCCGGGACATTGCTGCAGGACTTTGCGCAGTGGCTGGCTGGCGCTTCGGATACCCAGGGACGCCTGCCCGCCGGCAGCGGCCCCGTGACGCTTCTCGCAGAGGCCGTCGCGCCCGTTTCACCTGTCCTTCCGGATGCCGGGCATGGGGGCGGCATGCTTGCCGAAGTCTGGCAGGCCGTGCTGGGAGGACCCCTGCCGGAGGCAGAGAGCAACTTCTTCCTGTGCGGGGGGGATTCCATCAAGGCCATCCAGATGGTCGGCCACCTGCGGCGCAGGGGCGTGCAGGCCCTTGCTCCGGCCCATTTTTTTGAAACGCCCGTCTTTGCCTCACTGTGCGCCCGCATGGTCCAGCAGGAACCCGGAAAGACGGCCGCGCCGGAGAGCGCCCGCATCGGCGCAACCGTGCCGCTTCTGCCCATCCAGCAGGCGCTTATGGGCAATCATTCGTTGCATTGGCGGCAATTTTTCATGGTGTTGCCATTGCAGGTGGCTCCTGCGCTGGAGACGGCGCAGCTGCGCCGGGCCATGGAGGGATTGCCGGACAGGCACGAGGCTCTGCGCATGACCTTTGCGGCGGACGCCGCCCGGCTGGGGGCGTCGCCATTCCCCGTGTACTGGGAGGAACTGGCCGTTTCCCCGGAGACGGCAGACCGGGAGGCTTTTGCACAGGCGGCGGAGCGTCTCTTCAGCGGGCTGGACGCTGAAACAGGACCGCTCTTCGGTGGCGTGCTCGTGGAACGGGGAACCCAGGACCGGCTCTTGCTGCTCGGCGGGCACCATCTGGTGCTGGACGTGGTGTCCCTTGATCTGCTGCGGCAGGAGCTGCTGTGGTTCTGTACCTACGGAGTCTGGCCGGAAAACGGCAGTATTGGGGCGGCCACATGGGCCAGCCATGCCATGGCGCGGGCAGAAACCGTGGCCGATGTTGCAGAGGTGCGGCGATGGAAGGCGTTGTGCGCAGCACCCGGAACACCACTTGCCGGCGTGCGCTCCGATGGTGGCGCGGACAGGGCCGGCCAGCGTGTGAGCAGTGCATGGCGCATGCCCGACGGTGCGGCCGAACCGGTTGAACCGGTTGAACGGGCCGAATCGGCCGAGCAGGTCGAACTGGGGCGGGACGTGCGTATCCGGTTGCTGGAAACCCTCGCGCGGGCCCTGCATGCGGCCGGGCAGCAGGGAGCGCTGTTCGTCACCCTGGAAAGCCATGGCCGGGATGCCGACCTGCCGGGGCTGGATGTGCAACAGGCCGTGGGCTGGTTTACGGCGGCCTATCCGGTATGTCTGCCCATGCCTGACGGGGAGAATGCAATCCCGCCCGAGGCCCATGCCGCAACGCTTGAACAGTTCTTCGGCTGGGCACGCAATGGCATGGGATACGGCTACGCGGCGTTGCAGGAGTCCGACGCCCTGCACTATGTACCACAGATTTCCCTGAACTATCTCGGTCGGATGGATGGTGCGAATACAGCAGGTAGCGAGTTGCTTTTCCCGCTGGTGCAGCATGCCGCACCCGGCGCTTTGCCGGGGATGCTGCATCCTGATTTTGTCCCGGATGCGCCGCTCGATCTCATGGCGTACCGGCTTGCTGACGGCACCCTGCAGGTGATGGCCTACTATGCTCCGGACCATCTGGACGCCGCATGGGTCGACCGGCTTATGCGGGCGTGGCAGGTCCTGCTGGCAACGAAGCCGGAATCATGCGTGCAGGAAGAACCATTTCTGTCCGATGCCCTGCGCGCCCGGCTGGCCCTGTGCATGGAGTGTGCTCCGGAAGCCATCGTGTCGGTGGGCGAACCGGATGCTCCCCAGCTGGCCATGCTCTTCCAGCATCTGCTCGGGGCGCAGGAGGACGCGGCGGAGTCGGCAACAGGCCTGACCTACACCCAGCAGATAAATTTCCTCCTTGCGGGTGTTTCCCGTCCCGAACTGCTGGCCCGGGCGTGGGAGTACGTGGTGAACAGGCACGAGAGTCTGCGTGCCCTTTTTCCCCAAACCGGGGCCGACACGGCGTCCGGCCCGGACGATACCGGGTTCCTGCGGGTGGAGCTGGACCGGGCCCGCACCACCACGGACCTGCATGACCTTGTCCATCTGCCTGCCTCCCTGCGGGGGCTGAGGCGTGACGCCGCCCTGCATGCCCGGCGCAGGCAGGGATTTGATCTGGCCAGGGGCCCCCTGCTGACGTTGCAGCTTTTCCGTCTTGCCGAGGGCGAGGTCGAAATGAGCTGGTGCTTCCACCATCTGCTCATGGACGGATGGTGTGTGGGCATCCTGTTGCGCGAACTGTTCATCGTCTACGGCCAGCTGTGCGCGGAGGCGCCTGCGGCCCTGCCTCCGGCCCCGTCGCTGCAGGCGTACAGGGCATGGCGGGCGCATCGGGATGCGCAGGCCGCTGCGGCGTTCTGGTCCGCGTTGCTGGACGGTTTTTCTGAGCCCACCCCCGTGGCGGATGCCGTGGACGGGCAGATGCACGCCGCCCTGCAGGAGCGGGAATTCCGGATGGACGGCGCGCAGGCTGCGCAGCTTCGGTCCGCGGCCGCCAATATGGGCGCGACCCTGCCGCACCTTGTGCAGGCTCTCTGGGCCTTGCTGCTTGGCGGAGCGTCGGGCAGGGGGGCGCGGGATGTGGTCTTCGGCGTGGTCTCCTCCGGTCGTCCGGCAGAGGTGGAGGCCGTGGAGCATACGGTGGGATTGTTCATCCAGACGGTGCCGGTCCGCGTGACATGGGGCGGGGATACCCGGCTCGATGCGCTGGTTGCCGCCATCCGGCAACAGTCCGCCCGGCGCGAGGCGCACGAATGGTATCCGCTGGCGGACGTGCAGCGGCTGGCGTCCATCCCTTCCACGGCCGGTGGGAAGCGACAGTTGTTCGACCATATCCTCGTGTTCGAGAATTACCCCGTGGAAGGCATCCGGCAGGCCGGAGGACCGGAAATACGGGCGGTGACCGGATTCGAGCAGCATCCCTACCCGTTCGGTCTGTCGATTGTTCCGGATGCTTCCTGTGACGAGCTGGTGTTCCGGTTCTCCCATGCGCCGGATGCGGTTTCCCCGGAACGCATGGAGCGGATTCTCGGACGGTGGCGGTGCCTGCTGCAGGCCGTTGCCAGGGATGCGGAGCGTGCCTGCGGCGCTCTGGAACAGGGGGTGGCCGGTCTTGGAGCCGCCACTGGATTGATTCCGGTCCCTGCAGGGTTCAACAGGACGGCGCGTCCCTATCCGCAGCAGACCGTGTGCGAGGCCGTGACCGCCGTGGCTGCGGCCCATCCCTCCGCACTTGCCTGCGTGGCCGGGGTTGCCTCGGGTTCCGCGGCATGGACCTATGCCGAACTGGAGCGGGCGGCCGCCTGCATCGCGGCCGGGCTGGATATTGCGCCGGGGACTCCCGTTGCCGTGGCCATGCCCCGCGGGCCGGAAGCCGTGGCCGCCATGCTGGGCATTCTCAAGGCAGGCGGTTGCTACATGCCGCTGGACGAGAAGAACCCGCCCCAGCGTCTCGGGGCCATGCTCCGCATTGCCGGGTGCCGGCATATCCTGCATGGGGCATGCGGACCGGGCGGAAAGGACGGAAAGGGAGAAACGGGGGGGCTGTCGCGGCTGGATGCTGCGGATGCAGCCCGATGCACCTGCCTGGACTTCGACGCGCTTCGCGCGGCAGGGGATGCCCGACCGGGCGGGGCAGCTCAGGCAGGAGGATTGGATCGGGCCGCGTATATCATGTTCACCTCCGGTTCTACCGGAGACCCCAAGGGCGTGGTGGTGCCTCATCGGGGCATCATGCGTCTTGCCTGCAACAACGAGTGCTGGCGCATGGGCAGGAATGAACGGGTGCTGCAGGCGGGACCGCTGGGGTTCGATGCCTCGACCCTTGAAATCTGGGGAACTCTGCTCAACGGCGCCACGGTGTGCTTCATTGATGATGA
>QKEJ01000012.1 GCA_003252375.1 Halodesulfovibrio sp. | reverse complement strand
AGTATCCCTTTTTTGTAAAAAATTGGAATTCCTTTTGCGTACGGGATGTTATTTGTCCTGTATTATCAGTGCTGATTCAAAATTGAATCAAAATCAGCAGCAATCCCACACAAATGAGGCCAAAACGATTCACATATGTATCGTTTTGTGTCATCCTTGCATCAATATAATAAATATCACACTAAAATTATTGAATTTATACAAAATAGGCACACAGGTTGTAATCCAGAACATCAGGCAACTGCATCTCAAGAGAGGATTATAATGAATCAGCAGACAAAAGACCTGATGGACAGAAGAGCCAAGGCCGTACCCCAAGGGGTGTTCAACGCCGGTCCCGTATTTGCCGCCAAGGCGGAAGGGGCCATCATTACCGATATCGAGGGACGCGAGTTCATCGATTTTGCCGGCGGCATCGGTGTCATGAACGTGGGGCACAACCACCCCAAGGTTGTCGCGGCCATCAAGCAGCAGGCAGACAAGTTGCTGCACTCCTGCTTCCACATCGTCATGTATGAGGAATACGTGGCGCTGGCTGAAAAGCTGGCCGCGCTCACTCCCGGCACCTTCCCCAAGAAGGCCGCCCTGTTCAACAGCGGCGCCGAAGCCGTGGAAAACGCCATCAAGATAGCCCGCCATGCCACCGGCAGACAGGGTGTGGTGGTGTTCGAAAACGGCTTCCATGGCCGCACCCTGCTTGCAATGTCCCTGACCAGCAAGGTCAAGCCCTACAAGTACGGTTTCGGCCCCTATGCGCCGGAAGTCTATCGTATCCCCTACGCCTACTGCTACCGCTGTCCCATGGGCAAGGAGTACCCCTCCTGCGACGTGGCCTGCGCCGACCTGCTGCGCAAGGCGTTCATCAATAACTTTGCCCCGGAGAACATCGCCTGTCTCATCGTGGAGCCCATCGTGGGCGAGGGCGGATTCGCCACGCCTCCCAAGGAGTACTTCGCCAAGCTCAAGGCCATCTGCGAGGAATTCGGCATCGTCTTCATTGCGGACGAGGTACAGACCGGCGCCGCACGCACCGGCAAGATGTTCGCCATGGAGCATTGGGGCATTGAACCGGATCTGGTGTGCATGGCCAAGTCCATCGGCGGCGGCATGCCCATTTCCGCCGTGGCGGGCAAGGCCGAACTGATGGATTCGCCTCAGGTCGGCGGACTCGGAGGCACCTACGGCGGCAACCCGGTCTGCTGTGCTGCCGCGCTCGCCGCACTGGAAGCCATTGAGGAAGACGGACTTGTGGCCCGGTCCGAAGCCATCGGCAGCAAGCTGTTCGCCGCCTTCACGGCGCTGCAGAAGAAATACCCCCTCATCGGCGACGTCCGCGGCAAGGGCTCCATGGTCGCCATCGAGCTCGTGCACGACCGCGAAACCAAGGCGCCCGCTGCCGACAAGACCAAGGCGCTCACCGCCTACTGTTTCGACAAGGGGCTCATCCTTCTTTCATGTGGCAACTACGGCAATGTCATTCGCACCCTGATGCCGCTGGCCATCACCGATGCCCAGCTCGACAAGGCCATTGCCATTATCGAAGAAGGCTTTGCCGCCATCGCATAACCCCCCATCACGCAAGGAGAGAGGAATGAAACGTTCACATCTGTTGGCACTCGCCATGATCCTGTGCATGGCCTTTCCGGCCATGAGCTTTGCAGAAACCATCGTGAAAGTGGGCAACATCCTGCCTCTTTCCGGTCCCTCGGCCTCCGTCGGCCAGCAGGGCAAGCAGGCCCGCGAAATGGCCATCGAGGAAATCAATGCTGCAGGCGGCATCAAGTCGCTGGGTGGCGCAAAGATCGAAATGCTCTACGCCGACTCCAAGTCCGACCCCAACGTGGGCGTGACCGAAGCCGAGCGCTTCATCAACACCGAAAAGGTGCACGTGATCACCGGCGCATGGAACTCCGGGGTTACCTACCCCTCCACCGCCGTTGCCGAACGCTACGGCATCCCCTACATCGTGCCCGTGTCCGTGCGTGACACCATCACCGAACGCGGCTTCAAGAACGTGTTCCGTATCGCCGCCAAGGACTCCTGGTGGACCCGTGACCAGTTCACCTTCCTGAAGGATATGCAGGCGGAATTCGGCGAGGAACTGAAGACCGTGGCCTTCGTATACGAAAACGGCGACTGGGGCACCGGCTTTGCCGCCCAGTGGAAAAAGCTGATCGAAGGTTCCGGCCTGAAGGTCGTGCTGGATGAACCCTACTCCTCCTCCGCCACCGACCTGACCCCCCTGGTCAACAAGATCCGCCGCGCCCGTCCCGACGTGCTGCTGCTGGTCTCCAACGCCGCCGACGCCATCCTGCTGACCAATACCCTGGCCGACTACAAGGTCAGCCCCAAGGTCATCCTCGGTTCCGGCGGCGGCCATGCCGACCCCACCTTCCTTTCCGGCTGCGGTGACAACGCCCGCTACATCTTCGACATCGTCGAATGGGAAGCCGACGTGAACAAGCCCGGCGCCAAGGAAGCCAACGAAAAGTACCGCGCCAAGTACGGCACCAACCTCACCGGTGAAGCCGTGGACGCCTATGTTGCCATGTACATGCTGGCCGATGCCCTGGAACGCGCAGGTTCCCTTGAACCCGCAGCGCTCCGCAAGGCTCTGGCCGAAACCGACCTCAAGTCCGGCCCCGGCATGATCGTGACCTACGACGCCATCAAGTTTGACGCCTCCGGCCAGAACGAGAACGCCGCCCTGTCCATCGTGCAGATCAACGATCTGGGCAAGGGCCTCGAGCGCATCACCGTATGGCCCAAGGGTGCCCGCCGCGCAGGCTACACCCCCGTCTTCCCCATGCCCAAGAAGTAACCCCCAATGACGTGGAGCAGGGCCCAGGCCCTGCTCCACAAACAGCCTGGAGCCTTTCATGGATTTGGTCTTTATCGCACAGGATTGCATCAACGGCGTGCTCATGGGCCTTATATACGGTCTGGTGGCATTGGGGCTGACCCTGATTTTCGGGGTGCTCAAGGTCATCAACTTCGCGCACGGCTCGTTCCTCATGGTCGGCATGTATGTCGCATACTGGGCCGTCACCCTATCAGGCCTGCACCCATATCTGGCTCTGGTGATCATTGTTCCGGCGATGTTCCTCTTCGGGTACTGGATTCAGAACCTGCTGATCCGCCCCATTTTCATCGCCGAAAAGAACGTACGCGAACCCATTACCGTCATCATCGTCACCACGGGCCTGTGGTACGTGCTGGACAATCTGGCCCTGCTCGTCTTCGGCCCGGACTACCGTGCCCTTGCCCCCAACCCCCTCAAGGGACAGATGCTCGAATTCGGCGAGATCTTCATCTCCGTTCCCAAGCTGTACGGGGCCATCGCCACACTGGCAACGGCCGGGGGACTCTATCTTTTCCTGCAACGCACCAGACTGGGACGGGCCGTCAGAGCCACCAGCCTTGACCGCGAAGCAGCCAGCCTCATGGGCATAGGACAGTGGAAGATATTCAATATCGCCTTCGGCATAGGCACGGCCGTCGCCGGCATTTCCGGCGCAGTGCTCACGCCCTTCTACAACGTCTATCCCACCGTGGGCATTCCCTTCGACATCAAGTCGTTCGTCATCGTGGTGCTGGGGGGCCTGGGCTCCATCTGGGGCGCCCTGGTAGGCGGGGTCATCGTGGGACTCATCGAGTCCGTCGGCCCCAACTTCATGGCCTCCACCTGGACCGAGGGCATCGTCTACGCCCTCTTCCTGCTGGTCCTTTTTGTGAAACCTTCCGGCCTGTTTGGACAAAAGCAGGACTGGTAAGCCCTACGCGAGCGACACATGACACAACAGAACTTCAAGCGAAACTGTCTGATAGCTGCGACGCTGGCGGCCTTTGCACTCCCGTTGGTGGTTCGCAGTGCGACCTACCTGCACATTCTGATCATTCTCTACCTCTATGCTTACATGACCACCACCTGGAACCTGGTGGGCGGATTTGCAGGCGTGCTGCCCCTGGGCCACGCGGTCTTCGTGGGCATAGGCGCATACACCTCCACCGTTCTCTGGCTGCAGTACGGCGTGACGCCGTGGATCGGCATGCTGGCCGGCGGCGTGCTGGCCGGCGCCGTGGGCTTCCTTATCGGCAAGCCCACCCTGAAGATGCGCGGCGCCTATTTTGCGCTGTCCACCATGGCCTTCGTGGAGGGGATACGCGTCATGGTGGAGAACATCGATATGCTCGGGCCCTTCAACCTGAACGGCCCGCGCGGCCTGAACATTCCCCCGCTGGCGCACGGCGAGGTCAACTTCTGGGCCTTCCAGTTCGCCACCAAGGAACCCTACTACTACATCATCCTGACCATGCTTGTCGGCGTGCTGTTCCTCACCTGGGCCATTTCCCGGTCCAAGATGGGCTTCTACCTCAAGGGCGGCGGAGAGGAACCGGACGCAGCGCAGGCGCTTGGCGTCAACGTGGCCCGGTACAAGGTCATGGCCATGGTGCTCTCCTCCTTCCTCACGGCCATGGCGGGGACCTTCCTCGCCCAGCTGACGCTCTTCATCTATCCCAAGAGCGTGCTCACCCTGGACCTGTCCTTCGAGCTGGCCTTCATCGCCCTCATCGGCGGACGCGGATCCATAGCCGGTCCCATCATCGGTGCCCTGCTGCTGCGGCCCGTCACGGAATTCAGCCGCATATACTTCTCGTCAACCCTCCCCGGCCTGCACCTGATCATCCTCGGTGTCGTACTCATCGTGGTCATGCTCTTCCAGCCGCGGGGATTGACCGAACCTCTCACCAACTTCTTCAACAGCATAGCCCGGCGCTTTGATGCCAGTGCTCGGGAGGAACGCAAATGAATCTGCTTGAAGTACAAGACGTCACCATGCGCTTCGGCGGCCTGATTGCCGTGAACGACCTCAGTCTCAACATCGGCAAGGGCCAGATTCTCGGCCTCATCGGTCCCAACGGCGCCGGAAAGTCCACGGCCTTCAATTGCGTGGCCGGTCTCTACAACCCCACTGCCGGCAAGATCATCTTCGACGGCGAGGACGTCACCGGCCAGAAGCCCTGGGATCTGTGCAAGAAGGGACTTGCCCGTACCTTCCAGATCGTCAAGCCCTTTGCTTCCATGACCGTGCTGGACAACGTGACCGTGGGGGCCTTTGCCATCACCGACAGGCGCGATCTTGCCCGGAAGAAGGCCATGGAAGTGCTGGAGCTGCTGGACATGGCCGACAAGCGCAATGCGCTGCCCGGCGCCCTGACCATTGCGGACCGCAAGCGCCTGGAGATTGCCCGGGCCCTGGCCACCGACCCCAAGCTCCTGTTGCTGGACGAAGTCATGGCCGGCCTGCGCCCCACGGAAGTGGACGACGTTATCGAAATCATCCGCAAGCTGCGCGACCGGGGCATGACCATCTTCGTCATCGAACACATCATGCGGGCCATCATGGCGCTGTCCGACGAGATCGTCGTCATCCACTTCGGCAAGAAGATATGCCGCGGCAAGCCCGAACAGGTCGCGCAAGACGAGAACGTCATCAAAGCCTACCTTGGAGAGAACTATGGCACTGCTTGATATAGAGAACGTCAATGTCGCCTACGGCGACGTCCAGGTACTCTTCGACCTGAACATATCGGTTCACGAGGGCGAGGTGGTTTCCATCATCGGCGGCAACGGCGCCGGCAAATCCACCATGCTCAAGACCATTTCCGCCCTCATGCAGTCGAGCTCCGGCTCCATCATGTTCGACGGCAAGCCCATGCACAATCTGCCCCCGGAAGAAGTGGTAAACCACGGGCTGGTGCACGTTCCCGAAGGCAGACGCCTGTTTTCGCTCATGAGCGTGCGGGACAACCTGCTGGCGGGTGCGCATAACAAGAAGGCCTACGCCGTTCGGGAAAAGACGCTGGAAGAAGTGTACACCATGTTCCCCCGTCTGGAGGAACGTCAGGATCAGGCCGCCATGACCCTGTCCGGCGGAGAACAGCAGATGGTGGCCATCGGCCGCGGGCTCATGGCCTGCCCCAAGCTGCTCATGCTGGATGAACCCTCGCTCGGCCTTGCGCCCATCCTGATTGCGGAAATATTCAGGACCATCCGCGCCATTGCGGACAAGGGCCTGACCGTCATGCTGGTGGAACAGGACGTAAAGCATTCCCTCAGCCTCTCCGACAGAGGGTATGTGCTTGAACACGGCCGCGCCGCCATGGAAGGGGCCGCCAACGACCTGCTCGACAGCCCCTACATCCGGGAAGCATATTTGGGAATCTAGCAGTCTCCTCGCCATTGCCCCTCAGGAATCCCAATGTGAAACACCCCGTCTGACGACGGGGTGTTTTTCGTTGCACGAAGAACAGGCGCTTGCCCTGCGAGAATGGAGAATCCTAGCCGGGCCTCACCATGGAATGCACCAGACGCGCGACCTCTGGTTCCCCCTTGGCAGCGTAGGTTTCATACATGGCCATGATGGACATCTGGGAAAACACGTAGTTGCGGAAGCTGTTCATGCCTGCGGCGTCATCCTTCCGGATGCCATAATCGCGTTCGGCAATGCGCAGGATGACCGGGATGCTCCACTGGGCCGCCGGAACGGTCAGCACCCAGTCATGGTCGCCAAGGTGACAGACAAACCCTTCCTGGCGGCGGGGCAACGGCAGGGTCTTGCCATCGCTTTCCAGCAGCCCGTACCGGACCGGGTCCACACCGCAGATGATGCTGGCGGCCTGCAGCCACCCCACCACCTGGGCCTCGTCCTCGGGGGTACGCGGGTGGTTGTGGGCACAGGCCTGCGCCACGCATACGTCGGCAGGCAGTCCACGGGCAATGGATTCCGCAACGCCGAGGGGATGATGCTCGCCGGTTCCCGCAAGCTTCAGCTCCGTCCGCGATTCGGCATCCTTATGCCACTGGAAGACCCACGGCTTGTGCAGATCATGCAGCAGCTGGGAGGCAATGACCACATCGCGGTCCAGCGCATAGCCGTACACGCTGCTGTACCCGTCTGCCAGCGCCTTGGAAACGCGCACATTCAGGTCGGTATGCGTTGCCAGGCCGCCGGGATACGCATGGTGGCTGCCGTATCCGCTCCCCGGAGCCGCGTAGAACGGCTGGGAAGCCCTGGAGGCGTCCACGGTGTGCGGCAGAAAATCGGCCTCGCGCACATCCTTCAGATATCCCTTGGCCATGAGTTCCTTGTAGATTTCCTTCTTTTCGGAACTCCCGATGCGCTGCATGAGCGTGGGAGCCGGGTTCGCAAGGATGGAAGCAACGGCCTTGCGCAGTGCAGGATTGCGAATTTCCGCAGCATGCGCCTGCACGCTTTCCCATGCGCTCATGACCGTGCCCGAAGCTTCAGCCATTCGGACCGGACTCATTTCGCGCAGCTGCGCGACGGTTGTCGTGGAAAACGATGCCTGCGCACGGGAAGGATAGACTCCCGCAACTGCGGCGGCACCGGCAAGGGCGCCCAGCTTCAGCAACTCTCTGCGTTCAATATTCGCCATATCAGCATCCTCAAGTTGTGTTTGCCCCCCATCGGGAAGTTCCCGGAATACTAACAAAGCACAATTTCAGGATGTTACGGCAGAAAAACAAGATGATGCCGTTCCGCAGACAGTCCGGTGACAATACCGCCTCCGGGACGGCCTGCTCTTTTGACGTGACATGAACGGCAGTGGTATATTACAGCGCCTCCGGGCAGTCTGCAGGACTGCTCCCGAGCCACTCCAGCAGAAGGAACACCGCCCCCATGACCATACCCGTGACCGTGGAAATCAAGCTCGACCCCGACCGCATCAACCAGCCCGGGGCCATCCGCAAGGCGGCCCTCAAGCAGGCCGGTCTGCCGGATACTCCCGCCATCTTCAGCCGGGTCACCCGACGGTCCATCGATGCCCGCTCCCGCCGCCCGCACTTCATTCTGCAGGTCATGCTCGACGACCGTGAAGGTGACCGGGACGCATCCTTCTTCCGCCCCCGCACACCGGGCAACCACCGGGTGGTCGTTGTGGGAGCAGGTCCGGCCGGCTACTTTGCGGCCATGACCCTGCTGGAGCACGGCATCCGGCCCGTTGTTCTGGAGCGGGGCAAGGACGTAACCGCACGCCGCAAGGACCTTAAGCCCCTGTATACGGAGGGCACGGTCGATCCCCACTCAAACTACTGCTTCGGTGAAGGCGGGGCCGGCACCTATTCCGACGGCAAGCTGTATACCCGCGCCACCAAACGCGGCAACGTCGGACGCATTCTCGACCTGCTGATCGAGCATGGGGCCGATCCGGATATCCGCGTGGACGCGCACCCCCACCTCGGTTCCAACGTGCTGCCCCGCATCGTGCGCAGCATGCGCGAAGCCATCATGGGCGCAGGGGGCGAGGTCCACTTCAACGCGCATGTCAGCGGCCTCGTGCAGAAGGCCGGTCGGGTTACCGGCGTAACGCTCGCCGAGGGCAGCACGGTGGAGGCAGACGCCGTCATCCTTGCCACGGGCCACTCCGCCCGCGACATCTTCCACATGCTGGTCCGGTCAGACATCACGGTGGAAGCCAAGCCCTTTGCCCTGGGGGTGCGCATTGAACATCCGCAGGCCCTCATCGACCAGATATTCTACCACCAGTCCCCGCGCCATCCCAACCTGCCGGCGGCCAGCTATCGCATTACCCAGCAGGTGGACGGACGCGGCGTCTTCTCCTTCTGCATGTGCCCCGGCGGATTCGTGGTCCCTGCGTCCACGGCACCGGGCGAACTGGTCCTGAACGGCATGAGCCTGGCCGCACGCAACGCGCCCTTTGCCAATGCCGGTCTTGTGGTGGAAATCCGCCTCGAGGATATCCCCGGAGGCGCAGGTCCCCTGTGCGCCCTGGACTTTCAGGCCGAGGTGGAACGCATCATGTTTGCGGCCGGGGACGGCTCACAAAAGGCTCCGGCGCAACGGGTGGGCGATTTCATACGCGGAAAGGAATCCGCAAGCCTTTCAAAGTCGTCCTACATTCCGGGCATCTACCCGGCACCGCTTCACGACCTGCTTCCCGGCCTTGTGGCAGGCAGATTGCGCAAGGCCCTGCCGATCCTCGGCAAAAAGTACAAGGGGTACGACTCCGAGGAAGCCACGGTCCTTGCGGTTGAATCACGCACCAGCTCCCCGGTGCGCATTCCGCGCGATGCCCAAACCCTGGAACACCCCACAACACAGCGCCTCTTCCCCTGCGGAGAAGGCGCCGGTTATGCCGGGGGCATTATCTCCGCCGCCATGGACGGCGAACGCGTGGCAACAGCCGTGGCCGCAATCCTGCAGCAGTAGACGCAAAAAGCGGCTGCTTCCCGAAGGCAACAGCCGCACCTCTCTGGCACCCGAAGCAGACCGGTTCTCTCCGCCCTGCCTGTCACTCGCGCGGGCCACACGGACCGGCAGGAACAATGAAAACAGGCACCGCTACGTCCCGACCCGGACCACCATGACGGGGGTCTTGCTCTTGGCGAGCACGCCCTGCGCCACGCTCCCCATAAGCAGGCCGCCAATGCGCCCATGCCCCTGGGTTCCCATGACGACAAGGTCGGCATTCCGTGCCGCATCCACGATTTCATCAACAGGCACACCGGAACGGACCTGCAGCGCACCGGGCGAAATCGG
Organism: Halodesulfovibrio sp.; assembly: GCA_003252375.1. Taxonomy (GTDB): domain Bacteria; phylum Desulfobacterota; class Desulfovibrionia; order Desulfovibrionales; family Desulfovibrionaceae; genus Halodesulfovibrio. Next base: position 19,323 of record QKEJ01000012.1, on the reverse strand, counting down.
GGGCACGCCGAACTTGGCACAAGCCTCGACAACGATCTTTTCAAGACGACCGGCAACACTCTTGGTGCTGTTCTCGATGAACTTCTTCCAGGTGTCCTTGTCGAAATCCGGTATGAAGTCGAATCCCGCCGACAGACCATACTCATGAGGCAGGTCCGGAACAACGTGCAACACGGTCAGTTCGGCCCCATGCTTCTGCGCCATGCTCAGGGCAAAGCCCAGGGCATGCGTTGCAGGATCCGAAAGGTCGGTTGCATACAGGATCTTCTTGATGACCGGCAACATGCTATTCCTCCTTGCTGAACGGTTAGAGGACCCGAAGCGAAACAGCTTCGGCTACTCTAAAGATAACCACGGACACGACATCCTCCAAGGGAAAACGCCACAAAATCATCCAGGATGAAGTCACAGGAAAGGCCCAATGCAAAAGCCCCCCGGGCCGGAGCACGGAGGGCTTTGGAATATCCGAAACAGACAGCCGGTATTACAGAATCTGGCTCAGGAACAGCTTGGTGCGCTCATGCTGCGGGCTGGTAAAGAAGTGCTCGGGGGTTCCCACTTCGAGAACCTGCCCCGCGTCCATGAAGACGACACGGTCCGCCACCTCACGGGCGAATCCCATCTCGTGGGTCACCACGACCATGGTCATCCCCTCACGGGCAAGATTCTGCATGACATCCAGCACTTCGCCAACCATTTCCGGATCCAGAGCCGAGGTGGGCTCGTCAAACAGCATCACCTTGGGATCCATGGCAAGTGAACGGGCTATGGCCACACGCTGCTGCTGCCCACCGGACAGCTGGTCGGGATATACGCCGTGCTTCTCGGCGATGCCCACCTTGCCGAGCAGTTCCATCCCCCGCGCCTCGGCATCCTTGCGGCTGCGCTTGCGCACGGTCATCTGCGCCATGACCACATTTTCCAGCACGGTCATGTGCGGAAAGAGATTGAAGGACTGGAACACCATGCCCACTTCAGCGCGAATCTTGTTGATGTCGCACTTGGGGTCAAGGATGTCCTTTTCCTCCATGTAGATATGCCCTGCATCGGCATATTCCAGCCGGTTCAGGCAACGCAGAAAGGTGGACTTGCCGGAACCGGAAGGCCCGATCACCACAACGACTTCCCCGGCGGCAATCTCCAGAGAGACGTCACGCAGTGCGTGCAACTCTTCGGGGATATAGAAGTACTTGTTTACATTAACAGCCTTGATCATCGCAGGGCCCTCCTTTCAAGCTGCTGTATGAGGACCGACAGGGCAAAGGTCAGCACCAGATACAGGACGGCACAGAGTATCCACAATTCAAAGGGCTGCAGGGATGAACTGACAACCTCGCGCGTGGCCTTGGTCAGCTCGCGCACGGCAATGACGCCAAGCAACGAGGAGTCCTTGATCAGGCTGATGAACTGCCCCGCCAGGGGCGGAAGGATGCGTCGGAACGCCTGCGGAAGAATGATCTTGCGCATGGCCTGCCCGTAGCCAAGTCCCAGCGAGCGGGCGGCTTCCATCTGCCCCCGATGGACCGACTGGATACCGGCGCGGACGATTTCCGCCACATAGGCACCCGTAAAGATGGCCAGCGCCAGAACTCCGTACCACAGCGGCGGCATGGCACCGAGGCCCATTCCCTGCAGGATGCCGTTGATGAGGGTGCCCGCCACGAAATACCAGAGGAAGATCTGCACCAGCAGAGGCGATCCGCGGATGAGTTCGATGTAGGTGATGGCGGCCCAGCGCAGGGCCGGGTTGACCGATATGCGGCACAGCCCGGTGGCCACCCCAAGCACGATGCCGAAGACAATGGCTATGAGGCTGACCTTCAGGGTAATCCACAGGCCATCGAGCAGTACCCCCGGCTTTGACTGATGGTAGGAGGCAATGGAATCCCCCTGGTAGACGTAGTCACCTTCACTCAGGTGCACCTCTGCGCCGGCGGGCAGCCGACGCACCTGCTCATGCCCCTGGGTGGTTATGGTCAGAACGGTGCTGTCCGCATCACGACGGATGGAGGCAAGCTCGCCCTCCACCTCGGCCCGGACATCCACGTCCTCCTGCAGCCAGAAATACTGTGGCACGCGTTCCCAGCGCCAGACATATTCCACGGCGCTGGAGGCCACATATACAAAACTCATGAATCCAAGGAGCAGCACCACGAACACGGTCTTCCAGAACAGGAAGTAGCCCGGTCCCTTGGGGCGGTCCAATCCAACATATCGACTCATCGGTTCATCCTTTACGACGCGTAACACTGCACGGACAACACCCCCTCGACGGAGGCTGCGGCCGACCCGAAAGGCTGGCTCCCGGCTTCGGCGCAGGCCGCGTCAGCCTGTCTGACGCGGCCTGCGCCGAAAACGGGATATGCACTCGTGCGGGGAGCCGGACAACGCCCGCTCCCCGTACGATGCATGTATTCTCTTTACTGAATCTGGCTCTGCCAGGCGTCGGAGCGCAGCCACTTGTCGTACATACGCTCGTAGCGGCCGTCGTTCTTCAGCTGACGGAGGAAGTTGTTCAGGAAGTTCAGGAAGTCGGGGTCACCCTGCTTCAGGCCGATGGCCATGGGCTCGAAGGTGAAGGGATCATTCAGCAGGTAGGTCCTGTCCTTGCCCTGCTGCTTCTGGAACACTTCGTTCACGGGCAGGTCGTAGACAAAGGCGTCAGCACGACCGTTGATGACCTCGATGGCGCAGTCCACTTCCTTTTCAAAGGACTTGTAGGTAGCCTTGGGCAGGTAGCGCTTGGCGGCTTCCTCACCGGTGGTGCCCATGCGGGAAACAACGATGAACTTGGGATCATTCAGATCCTTGTAGGACTTGACGGTACCCTTGTGCTTGGCGTTCACCAGCACGGTCTGGCCCATGATGATGTAGGGATCGGTAAACCCGATCTTCATGTTGCGTTCCTGCGTCAGGGTCATGCCGGAGATGATCAGGTCGAACTTGTTGGCCAGCAGGGACGGAATCATGCCGTCAAAATCGGTGTTCACGGGCACGTACTTCACGCCCATGGCCTTGGCCAGTTCCTTGCCGAGCTCCACGTCAAAACCGATGAACTTGCCGTTCTTGTCGGTCATTTCAAAGGGAGGGTACCCGGCATCAAAACCGATACGCAGTTCACCACGGGAAAGAATTTCGCTGATGGTGGATTTCTTGGCCAGTTCAATGTCAGCGGCAGCAGCCGGAAGGGCTACCATGGCAACAAGAAGGGCCAGAACAAGAGCTTTCAGAAACTTCATGCAATTTCCTCCAAATCACGTTGACGTTACATGAATGCCTGAGCATTCGTCTGCCTAGTACTTCCCCTCGGTAAGGACTTCCTTGATGATCATTTCCCGCTTGCATACCTCGCATCGGGGCATCGGCTCTTCGGGAACAGCAATAATCTGGGTTTTCCTACACTTAGGGCACACTACTTCTACAAACTCGCGCTTGTAGCGATCGACAATGGCATTCCCCTTGGACACGGCTCACTCCTTGCACACGGTTACCGGTCCCGCATGTGCGCCACCACACCCGACAAGACCGGACTGGGTATTATCTGCAGAATGCCACAAATTGCAAGCAGGATTATGCACATTAGTAGTACCAAACAATACCACTACACGTCATTCCTCCACAAAAAACAAAAACTCCCCGCTCGTCCGAACGGGGAGTGCTGCGTGCACAATGCGTACGCCTAGAACGACAGGCCGGGAATCTTGAAATAGAGGTTCACGCTCTCGTCGTCCGAGGTCTTGGAGAACTGGGCGATGATCTCGAAGCACTGGTGGGTGTAGATGAGCTCCACGGTCTTTTCCAGATCCGCTCCCTTCTCGATATCGGCCCGGTATATCGTTTTGAAGCTCCAGGGCTTGAAGAACGACAGGGTGGCTTCCGTGGTCAGCATCCGCAGACGGTCCTCACGCTGCCGCTTGTATTCGTCGATCTTGTCCCGGTAGTCGAGTCCCGTGTCTATGCGCCCCACATCGTCCATGAAGACTCCGACCATGTGCTCATGACGGGTTATCCGTCCGGTATAGGGAGACCAGAAGGACCGGTTGGTCAGGTTCACATACTTGAGCGGAGTAACGGCCAGTTCTGCCTCGAGGTCGCTCAGAGGCCGACGCTCGTACTCGTCGAGCATGTCAGTCCGTTCCGCCTCACGCAGGTCATAGGCCTGTTCCAGCCGGAAGCGAGCGACATCCTTGTAGTCGTAGGCAAGCATGGGGACCGAATCGTCCTCGCCGTCTGCCATGGTCACCATGGCGGACTTGCGGGTCAGCAGGTTCACAAGCGAGACACGCAGTTCGTTCTGGGCCTCTATGCGGTCCGTGGCATCATAGTACGGATTGTCCGTCTGATTGATGTTGGGAACATTCGAATACTCGAACCGGGGCTGAAAGCTGTGCCGCAGACCAACCCAGCGCTCTTCGCCCACATTGTCCTTGGTGGCCGCAAAGTCCTTGGCGTCCTCGAACTCGTAGTTGCGCGCCAGCTCGGTAAAGGCCGTTACGCTGAAATCGGGGATGGAGCGGCTGGTGCCCTTTCCGTCCCCCTTGTCGGTATCCAGCTGCTGCACCTTGTCGGTTGCGTACTGCGTCTGGCGCCAGCCCACCTTGGGAATGATGCTGCCATACTCGCTGACCAGCGGCACACTAAGGCTGGGATGCACTTCGAACCGGCTGCCGCGGGTACCGTTATGACGATAGAAATTCTCCGCATGCGCCTCGGCCTCGAGCTCGACGGGGAACTGCGTGCTGCCCACCAGGGGCAGACCGCCCTTGAACAGGAATACATCAAACTGGGGCATGGTCTGCAGGGTCGTATTGCTCTCAGAACTCAGGTTCCCGTTCCCGATGTTCAGGTTCTGTTCGAACCGGGCACCAAAAGCGATCCCCACACGGTCCCAATCACGCGTCACCTTGAATTCGCTGGTGCGGTTCTGATCGATTTCCTGCAGATCCCGGCCAAAATATTCCTTGAGCGTATCCCGGGTGGGATAGAAGGCATTGGAGCCCTGCTTGAATTCGCGCAGGTAGTTCTGGTCCGAGACGATATCGAGGTCCGCCTTGAACTTCCAATGCGGATCGCCCAGGTACCCGTCATACATGCCGCGCACCCAGAACCGTTCGGGGTTGGTACGGACCAGACCGTCCTCGTTCAGACCGTCTTCCTCGTCCAGCTCCCGCCGGTCGATGGTGTTGTCGTACAAGGCATCAAGACGCCACCAGCCCTTGCTGTGCAGGTCATACTGGTGCCGGAATTCTATGCCGTGCATGAGGCCGCGCTTTTCAATCCACTGCTCGCTGACAGTCATGTCGCTGGACTCGTTGATCGCCCAGTAGAAGGACTGCCCATACCACAGCCCCAGCTTTTCCGAACGGCCGAATTCCGGGAACAGAAAGCCGGTCTGCCGTTTCATTTTCATGGGCAGGATGAAATAGGGCACATAGGCCATGTCCGTATCATTGACGGCAAAGGAGGTGTGCCAGAGCTGGGAGTAGCCATCCAGTTCGATGGTGGCCTCACGGGCGGAAACGGACCAGGCCGGGGTGTCGCCGTCACAGGCCGTCACCTTGGCATTGCGGAAGGAGTAGAAGTCTCCCCAGTGCTTGTTGATCTGCTCGCCGGTAAAATAGATATGCGGGCCGTCCACGAAAACCTTGCCGTTCTTCAGCCAGCCGATGCGGTTGCCAAGGTCGAATTCGGCCTCTTCGGCTTCCAGCAGGTCTTCGCCCATCTTGACCTCGACATGGCCCTTGAGCAGCACCCAGTTGGTAGCGGAAAAATACCGGACAAAGTCGGCCTTGAGGTAGTCCTCACCCTGCCGAAGCGCAACGCTCCCTTCCCCTTCAAGCACCTTGCTGTTGTTCAGGTTGGTAACCTTGTCGGCGTGCAGGGTCCAGACAACGGCCTCTTCATCCTCATTGAGGACAAGCAGGTTAGCGGCGGAGGCAGCGGCTGGCAGCAGGAGCGCAACGGCCAGAACAAGACAAAAACAGAAAGCCATCACTCCACGGAGAGACGGCGCACGGAAGGCGGAAAAAAAACGCCCGCTATGTTGTTGAATTGCTTTGCTCAAGTATGTATGAAGCATGCGTACCCTTTGCTAAGGCAGTGTGTAACACAGCTTGGCCCGCAGGGAAAGCCCTGAAATGCACGGAGATCGCAGTCACACGCCCCTTCCCAGCCTTCCTTTACCCGACCTATTTTTCATCGGAGAATGGCATGTCCATATCATATAATAAGCTTTCTGTCCGTATCCACCTGGATCGCATCCGGGACAACTTCCTCACCATCAAGGGGAAGGCACCCAACCCCATCGCCATCATCAAGTCCGACGCTTACGGGCACGGCCTCGTTCCCGTGGCGAGGACCCTTGCTGCCGCGGGTGCCGACACCATGGCGGTAGGCACCGTGGGTGAGGCCCGACAGCTGCGCGAAAGCGGATTCGACGGACGCATCATCGCCCTGCTCGGCGCCCTGGACCGGGATGACGCCGCCATATGCCGCACGGACCGCATCATCCCCTTTGTCTTCTCTCTGGAGCATCTTGCCATGCTGGCCGAAGCTGGCAGCGCAGATGCCCCCCTGCCTGTGGCCCTGAAGTTCGACACCGGCATGGCCCGCCTCGGCTTCTCGGAAAAAGACATCCCCGAGGTGCTGGGGGCCCTGCAGACGCTGCACGGCGTCCGGGTGGCCCTGGTCGCTTCCCACTTCGCCGTGTCCGACGAGCCGGAACAGATCGAATTCACCCATGAACAGCATGCGACCTTCCAGCGCGTCATCAGCGCCCTGCGCGCAGGCGGCCATACCTTCGAGGCCACCATCGCCAACTCCGCTGCGCTGCTTGCCTACCCGGAAATGCACCACGAACTGCAGCGCCCCGGCATCGCCCTGTACGGCGCGAACCCCCTGCACGGCACCAGCATAGCCCACATGGGGGACGGTCTGCACCCGGCCATGGAGGTCAGCACCCCGGTCCTGCAGGTACACGCCCTGCCCAAGGGACGCAGCATCAGCTACGGCAGAACCTTTGTCGCCCCCCGTGACATGCGTGTCGCCATCACTGCCGTCGGCTATGCGGACGCCTACAGCCGTGGCCTGTCCAACACGGGTGTCATGGTCATCAACGAACACCGCGCGCCCATCCTCGGCCGCGTATGCATGCAGATGACCGCCGTGGACGTGACCGACATCCCGGCCGTTGCATCCGGTGACACGGCATGGCTGCTCGGCGGCACCGGCCCGACCCCCGTGACCCCGGAGGAACTGGCCACCCAGTGGGGCACCATCACCTACGAGGCCTTCTGTCTGCTCGGCCTCAATCCGCGCACCTACGAGTAGCCCGTGACAGGCAGAACATGCTCTGCTACAATGCCCAACTGCACATTGTGTGTTGACAACCCATGTTCTTTCCATTAACCAACCTCGTTCTGCCTTGCTCACTCCCGGAGAGTGGGCCAAGAGACCACAAGGAGATACTGGAATGAGAAAATTCGAAACGCTGCTGCTCCTCTCCCCGGAGCTGGCTGCCGACGCCCGCGAAGCCGTGCTTGCCACGCTGACCGGCGTTGTTGAACGCGTTGAAGGCAAAGTGCTTGAAGCCGATCACTGGGGCATGCGCGACCTCGCCTACCCCGTACAGAAGCAGATGCGCGGCTACTACGTGCGCCTCGAAACCGCTATGCCCAACGATGGCGTGGCCGAACTTGAGCGCATCATCCGCATCACCGACGGCATTTTCAAGTTTGTAACCGTTAAGCTTGCCGACGAGCATGAGGAGGTTGCATAAATGGCCTTCAAGAGACGTTTCACCCCCCGCAGGAAGTTCTGCCGCTTCTGCGCAGACAAGGATCTGCCCCTGAACTACAAGCGCCCCGACATCCTGCGCGACTTCGTCACCGAACGTGGCAAGATCATTGCCCGCCGCATCACCGGCACCTGTTCGCACCACCAGCGCCTGCTGACCACCGAAATCAAGCGCGCCCGTCAGATGGCTCTGCTCATCTTCACCTCTACGCACGCAAGTGACGTAAAGAAAAAGAGCACTCTGTAGGAGGAGCGGACATGAAAGTTATTCTTCGTGCTGACGTCGAGAACCTTGGCGTTCTCGGTGATATTGTTGAAGTAAAGCCCGGTTACGGCCGCAACTACCTTGTTCCCAAGGGATTTGCCATGCCCGCAACCGCCGGCAACCTTAAGGCTTTCGAACTGGAGCGCAAGAAGCTTCAGGAAAAGATGGAAGCCGTCCGCGGTGCCGCTCAGGCTCTGGCTGCAAAGCTGGAAAAGGCCGAAGTGCTCCTGCAGGTTCGCGTTGGCGACAATGACAAGCTGTACGGCTCCGTCACCGCCTCCAACATTGCAGAAACCCTGGCCGCTCAGGGCATCGAAATCGACCGTCGCCGCATCCTGCTCGACGCTCCCATCCGCGTTCTGGGCGAATACCCCGTTCGCGTCCGTCTGCACGCCGGTGTCATCTCCGAAGTGCTGGTCAAGGTTGCCCCCGAAGGCCGCCTGATCGAAGAAGACGTTGTAGAAGCTCCCGCTGTAGCCGATGACGCAGCAGAGGAAGCCGCTGAATAGCGAATACGACCATGTCTCCGCCCCCTGGGGCGGAGACATGGGTTATTCCGAGGGGCTGGATCAGCTCTCGGACGATATGTTGCGCAATGTGCCTCCGCACAGCATGGAAGCCGAACAGGCCGTGCTGGGCGGTATTTTTTTGCGCGCAGACGCCCTCTACACCCTCGTGGACATCATCAACGAGGACGACTTCTACGCACCGGCCCACCGGACTCTCTTTGCAGCCATCATGGAGCTGCACCGGCAGAACAAGGCCATCGACCTGCTGACGGTAGGCCAGTACCTCAAGGACAAGGCCCAGCTCGAAATGGTGGGCGGCGCCGTCTACCTCGGCGAACTTGCCAACTCCGTCATCAGTGCCGCCAACGCGGAACACTACGCCACCATTGTCCGGGACAAATCCCTCCAGCGCAGCCTCATCTCCTCCTGCTCCCAGATCATCAGCAAGTGCTATGATCAGGGCATGGAGGTGGACGCCCTGCTCGACGAATCCGAACAGGCGGTCTTTGCCATTTCCGAGCGGACGGCAGGTCAGGCGTTTGTCGACTCCAAGACCCTCATCGGCCGCGTCTTCGAGGAACTCGAAAAGCGCATCGACAGCAAGAATCTGGTCACAGGCGTCACTACCGGCTTCTACACCGTGGACAAGATGACGGCGGGCATGCAGCCCTCCGACCTGATCATCGTTGCCGCACGTCCCTCCATGGGCAAGACGGCCTTCACCCTGAACCTCGCCACCAATGCCGCACTGCAGGGCGGGGTACCCGTCGTCTTCTATTCCCTGGAAATGGGCATGGAACAGCTCATGTCGCGCATGGTCGCGGCCGTGGGCGGAGTGGAGCTGAACAAGCTGCGCACGGGCCGGGGCATCACGGACGAAGACTGGCAGCGCCTGCACTGGGCTGCGGACCAGCTGGGCAACGCGCCCATCTACATCGACGACACCCCATCCCTCTCCACCCTGGACCTGCGCGCCAGAACCCGGCGTCTCAAGGCCAGCAAGAATATCGGGATGGTCATCGTGGACTACCTGCAGCTCATGCGCTCCAGCCGCAAGACCGACTCGCGCGAGCTCGAAATTTCCGACATCTCCCGTAACCTGAAGGCTCTGGCCAAGGAACTGAACATCCCGGTCATCGCCCTCTCCCAGCTGAACCGAAAGGTTGAAGAACGTGCGGACAAGCGGCCCATGCTTTCCGACCTTCGCGAATCCGGCGCCATCGAGCAGGATGCGGACGTCATCATGTTCATTTACCGTGACGCGGTCTACAACAAGAAGGAAGACCGCGCCCTCATCCACTCCGCCGAAATCATCATCGGCAAGCAGCGTAACGGCGCCGTGGGTGCCTGCCCCCTGCAGTACAACGGGCAATTCACCCGTTTTGAAAACGCCACCGATCTCTATCCTTCCGAGTCCCTGCCCGAAGGCATGTAGCCTCACCCCGCCCGCCCCCACGGGCGGCCCCCTTGCTGACACCGCTTTACATCTTCGCGCAACCCGGCTATCCATGTCGCGTTATGCAGTAAGCACTCTACACTCATGGCGGCCCATGGCCCGCCCATCCATCAAGGATTCTCCGTGTACGGCCCTCCCAGCCGTGCGGAGTGTAGAGAATTCCCCATTTGCGGCTTTCGCCGCGAGGAGCTTACGTATGATCAACCCCCTTCACGCCCTTCTGCAGTCCCCCCGCATGAGCAATGCCGACGACGTCTGGTCCGGCACCTACAAGATTCCCTGGAACGATCCCGAATTCAGCGCCCGCATGCTGCGCGAACACCTGACGCAGGACCATGACCTTGCCAGCAGGAACGCCAGGGCCATCCGCGAACAGACCACATGGCTGATGCGCAACCTGGAAACCACGGATCCCTGCCGCATCCTCGACCTCGGCTGCGGACCGGGGCTGTACGCCCCCCACTGGCTTGCGGCGGGACACGCCTACCATGGCCTCGACTTCGGCCCTGCCTCCATAGCCCACGCCCGTGCGACGGTACGCCATGCGCGCGCCAGCTTTGTCCTTGGGAACATGCTGGACACGCCGTACGGTGGTCCCCACGACATTGTCACCCTGCTCTACGGCGAATTGAACGTGTTCCCGCCCGAGGCCTGCAGAACCATCCTGCGCAAGGCATGGGACGCACTGGCACCGGGTGGGAGAATCGCCCTGGAGGTCCACACCCGAGAGGCCGTGCGCTGTTCCGCAGACACCACCGGCTGGTACCGAAGCGACTCGGGCCTGTTCTCAGACGCCCCCCACCTCTGCCTGTCGGAAGGCGAATGGTACGAAGAGATTGCCACCGCCCGGCAGCTCTTCCATATCGTGGAGCTTCAAAAGGACTCCGTACAGACCTATGCCAGCACCATGCAGGCATGGACAGACACGGAGTACCAGACCCTGCTTGCACAGGCAGGATTTGTGGAGATCGGCCTGCACGCCGAGGTGCCGGGATCGCTCCCGGCCCTGCAAACGCTTACGGCACGCAAGCCGTAGCACCGGAACAAAAAGGCCCGCCGCATCGTACGATGCGGCGGGCCTTACATTCATCAGTCCTGTCCGGCTAGTGGCACTTGCAGCCGCCATCGGCAACGCCTGCCTGCTCGTCCTGCTCATCATCGAGAAGCAGGGCCAGCGGCATGAAGGGGCCGAGAGGGATGAGATCGAAATCGATCATGCCGCTCTTCACCAGAGGCAGCGTCTCGATCATCTTGCGGGCGTCCTCCAGGGTCTGGGCCTCCATGACCAGTACCGTACCCGAACGATCCTGCCGGAAATAGATTTCCCGGACCACATCGGCAAGGTACAGTTTGACCGTCTGGTTCACTTCCTTCATGAAGTTGCTCTTCACCCCTTCCGGAGTCGCCGTATCCAGCACCTTATCTATGGCAAGTATCTTCACGCATTTCTCCTTGCTTGTCTGGCGGCATGCAGCACCGCCACGTTGTGGCAGTACGCAATTTCAGCCCGGAAGACAAGCACTGTCCGCCGGTTACAACGCCTTCCAGACATGCACCTCGGGCTGGGCACTCAGAAGGTTCCCCACGGTTTCCACAAACCCCGTGAGATGCGGGGAACGCAGATGCGCATCCAGGTCCGCCTGCGAGGTCCATTCCTCGAAAAACAGGAACCTGTTGGCATCCGTGGTGCACTGGTGCGCAACATACCGGACGCAGCCCTCTTCCTCGCAGGTGGGAGGGATGACATCGCGGATGGCGGCCTTCACGGCCTCCGCCCGTCCCGGCAGGGCCACAAGTACGGCAGATACAAAAACGATTTCCGACATTGATTTTCCTTGTTCACGCAGCGCGGCCGCGTCTGAATGAGATTGGTCAAGCCATGCCCGGACCGACGGGTCACTTGGGCCTATCAGAAAGGAGGACACCACCCACGCCAATGGTTTCAGGCGTCTTTTCATCCAGAATGACGATGATGCTCTGCGGGGGCATCTGCATGACCTTGGAACACACCTCTGTCACGCCGGCCACCAGCTCCTTCCTCTGCTTTTCCGAGAGCTTGTTGGATACGATATTCACGATGGGCATGTCTACCACCTGTTCCAATGCACCTTGGCGGCGTCATACCGGTCCTGCACGCCGGGAGCCTGCTCGGGAACCCCGACAGGCACAAGCGCAAGCGGAACAACAGTGTCCGGAACGCCGGCAAGCCGACGGAAGCTCTCCACCCTGTCCATGGCAGGCCACAACCCGCACCAGACGCCGCCCAGCCCCTTGTCGTGCAGGGCAAGCAGCATGTTCTGGATGGCGGCGGAGCAATCCAGCATCCAGTTGCCGGGGTACTTTTCCGCCGTTGTATCACCGCACACCATGATGGCGCATGCGGCCTTTTCGGCCATGGCTGCATACGGATGGAGGGAGGGAATGCGCTCAAGCAGTGCCCTGTCCTCGATCACCACGAAGCGCCAGGGCTGCTGATTGCCCGCACTCGGGGCGGCCATGCCAGCCCTGAGTATATCCTCGATGACGGCCCGATCAAGGGGCTCCGCCGCAAACCGGCGTATGGACCGCCGCGTATGTATCGCCTGCATGGTTTCCATATATCCTCCTTCAAGAGTCAGCTGCATGTCACCTATTGTTCAATCTGTGTCAGACCACACAAGAGCGAATTCTTCAAGTACGTACCCGCATGTTCCATAGTATGCTTTTGGAGACCATACCCCCTTGAAAGATACCGTGGAGTAGGATAGGCATGATTCCTCGACCGCGTTGCGGCCGCATCACCCCGTCCGCAAGCCGGACGGCCCAGCAAGGAGTGACAGATATGGGATGCCAACTGAAACGCTGTTCCGGCAAGGAATACTACTGCGCCATGGAGCTTACGCTCCAGCTCATCGGCGGCAAATGGAAGCCGCTCATCCTCTACAGACTGGGGCAGGACGGCACGCAGCGCTTCAGCGAACTGAAGCGATCCATGCCCAGCATCACCCAGAAGATGCTGACCCAGCAGCTGCGCGAACTGGAAACCGACGGCATCGTCCACAGGGACGTCTACGCCGAAGTGCCCCCCAAGGTCGAATACTCCCTTACCGAAATCGGGCAATCCGTTCTGCCGCTGCTCAAGCGCCTCTGCGCATGGGGCGCGGAATATGAAAAACTGCGTGGCGTGGAACCCGTGGAGAACGAGGAAGGGGACGCATCCGCCTGCGGCTAGCCTGCTAGCGCATGAACAGGAGCGCCGTCCCGGCACAGGAAACAAGCGCCCCGACCAGCAGCCTGGATGAGGGTTTCTTGCGCTCGTACAGGGCCAGCAGGGCAATGACCACCAACGGCTCCAGACCAATCAACGTGGCCGCAATACCCGCCTTGGTATACCGCACGGCCACAAGGGACAGCCACACCCCCACGGTAGGCCCGAGAAATCCCGCCAGAGCCATTATCCGCAGCGCGTCGGGCCGGCTGCGGATGGCGCGGCACGCCTGCCCCGCCCGGCCTGCAACCATGGCCATGGCCCACAGGCATACGCACGCACAGCCGGTACGGATGACGGCTCCTGCCAGTACATCCCCGCCCTGCGCCAACGCCATGCGGGCCAGCACAGTACTCGCGCTCTGCGCCACCACCGACACAAGTGTCAGGCTCACCCCTTCCACCCAGCGCCGGGGGGTAAGATCCGGGATGCTGCCGTCATGTTTCTCCAGCAGAACCCAGAGTACGCCGAGCATGGTCAGCACAATGCCCGCCACCCCCAGCGGCCGGATCGTCTCACCAAGCAGAACATAGGCAATAAGAGCTGTCAGGGCCGGTGCAAGCTCCCAGATAAGAACACCCATGCGGGCGCCGATGCGCACCGCACCGGCATAAAAGATCACATCGCCGAAGGTCATCCCCACCACGCCGGACGCCGCAAGCCACACCATCTGGTCGCGGTTCAGATCCCATTGCGCTCCAAAGAGTACTGATCCGGCAAGGAACAACCCCAGGGCCAGAGGAAGACGGAAGAGATTAAGGGAGAGGGAGCCCACCATTCGGGCCGCAGCCGTGTGCAGACACGCGGAACATCCCCACAGAAACGCCGTGGCAAGCGCCGCAGCCTCACCGATCCATGGCATCATGCACCATCCGGAAAAGAATCATCAGGAACGCCGCACGGGAAACATCCGTACGGCACGCGACCAGCAGTCGTGCAACGGCTGGCGCCGGTCTCGCCGGGCCTAGAACAGTTGGTCCTGCAGTACGCCCCAGCACAACAGCGGAAAATCCGTAAACAACCCGGTCACGCCCCAGGAGACCAGTTCCGCCATCTGGGCGGCGTCATTGACCGTCCAGACATTGACTCCGAACCCGGCGTCACGCAGCCTGTCCACCTCGGCCTCCGTGATGATGTCCTGCCCCGGATGATAGGCCTGCGCCTTCAGCGACCGGACAAGCGCAACGGGATCGGCCGGAGCGACATCCTCCACCAGCACTCCGAGGGGAAGTCCCGGCATCAGAACACCTGCCTCCTGCAGATAGCGATGCTGAAAGGAGGAAAGGAGTACCCGGTCGGCCATGTCCGTTTCCCGCACCAGTTCCAGGGTTGCCTGCACGATGGTGTCGTGACCGACGAGATGCGCGTGGTCCTTTATCTCCACGTTCACGCACCAGTCCGCATCCCGGGTGAATTCCAGAGCCTCGCGCAGCGTGGGCACCACCAGCCCCGCAAACGAAGCCTTGTCATCCTCGTCCACCATTCCCTCGGCAATCTGCCCGAAGGGATCGGTACGGACATACCAGCTGCCTGCATCCAGCGAACGCAGTTCATCAAAGGTGAAGTCGCATACGCGCCACGGAGCACGTGCGGCAAATTCCGGCCGCAAGGATACATCCGTGGTCCGCTCCAGCGTGTCATCATGCATGACCACAAGTTTGCCATCCCGGGTCATGGAAACGTCCAGTTCCCACATATGCGCGCCGTAGGCCAACCCCATTCCGGCGGCAAGCAGGGTATTTTCGGGGCAAACGGCCCTGGCGCCCCGGTGGGCGATATTCATTGTCGATACTGCAGGCAGCATGATGCACTCCTTGGCTTTGGTGCGGGCACAGTACACCCGGCGCTGCAACTGCGCCACAGAAAAACCCGCCCGGGGAAACCCCGGGCGGGCGGATAGAGACGACGCTGTGGAGGCGTATCGCATTCTCAGCTGGTGAATATGAAATCCGTATATTGAACAACGCCGGCGGACCCGGCTGTGCCCTGCGTCAGGTCCGCAATCTGAATCTCATCGCCGCTCACCGAGGCATCGGGGTCAAAATAAAGCGTTCCACCCGTTGATGACGCATTATCAACCACATACACAAACCCGCAGGTGGCGTTGCCGCCAAAAATATTCGTCTGCCCCTCATAGGAGAATCCTCCCTCGGCCGCGACATTCCAGTTATAGAAATTGTCGCTGGAGAACGTGGAATGCGTAAGCCCGCCGAACTCACTGCTTTCAAAGGAAAGCATATCCTGCCCCGAAACGAACTGCGTAATGGTGTCTCCGCCATCGGCCTGGCTGGTGTAATGGAAGAAATCCTGACTGCTGCCGCCATCCAGCGTATCTGCTCCCGCACCACCGACAAGGAAATCAATACAACACGTTCCGTGCAGGACATCATCCCCGTCACCACCGCGCAGCTCGTCACCGACAGTCGCAGAAGTCCCCAGGTTATCGTAGCCGTACAGGGTATCGTTGCCACTCCCCCCATTCAGGGTATCGAATCCGGCCCCGCCCATGAGAAGATCGGAGCCATCTTCACCCCACAGCACATCACTGCCGTCTCCGCCATCCATGATATCATCGCCGGTGCCGCCCAGCAGGCTGTCGTCCCCTGCATCTCCCTGCAGGGTGTCACCGTCCTCGCCACCGTTCAGAAGATCATTCCCGACACCGCCATACAGATGGTCATTACCATCCTGCCCCCACAGGGTGTCGCTACCGGCCATGCCGTACAGGTAATCGTCCCCGTCTCCGCCGGACAGCTGGTTGGCATAGGCATTGCCGGTAATTTCATCGTCGTAGTCAGAGCCGATAACATGGTCGATAAGGTAGAGGTAGTCCACTTCCGTTTCGCCAGAATTAATGGCGCTCTGGTATTCCAAATCGACGGACATACCCTCGGTGTGGTCGGAGTAGTCCACGGTATTCATATGCGCTTCAGTAAAGAGATTGGCGTAGACCATTACCGTTGCGGAATTCTGAAAATGAACGGCCACATCGTCTGCAATGCCGTCACCGTCAAAATCACCAACCTCAAGCCCGTCAATATTCGACAGACCGGAGATGAGGGGCGTCTCGTCAAGGACCAGACTGCCGTCTCCCTGATTCATGACCGCATACACCTGGCTATCAGTGGAGATAAGCAGGTCCATCAGCGTATCCCCGCCCGCATCGAGATCACTGTTCAGATTCACTGCAACCACATCCGTGAGGTTACCGGCCGCGGCAATATCGACACTGTCCCCTCCACCAAGCGTGTCCGCTCCAATGAAGCGGCCATACTCATCGTGCTCCGTCACCAGAGTCATGGAGGAGGAACCCGCCGTGGCCGCCACCAGGTCCGTCATTCCATCACCATTGAAATCACCAAGGACGAAGAGGTCACCATTTGCCACAGAAATCAGGGATCCCCAGGAGCTTCCGTCAAACGCGCTTACCTTGATCTGACCATCGGTAGCAAAAACCACCTCCTGATAGGCATTGGACGGGTCAACCTCCGCAACGGCAATCTCCGACCCGGCTCCGATGGACGCATAGATAATCTGCGGCGTCCATCCGGCACTCTGATCATACCATACAAGATCACCGCCCTGAGCAGGCCGGGCCACCAGATCCGGAGTGCCGTCATTATCCACATCGGCAATGGTCAGGCTTTCCACCTCGTAGTCAAGCCCTGATGCCACGGTATCGCTCAGGACAAGGGAGCCTCCGGTATTTTCGTACACAAGAATGCTGTCCGAGGTGGAAACGGCAACATCCACATCACCGTCGCCATCCAGGTCTCCCACGGCAAGGCTGCTTGTTGCCGCTGTGGAGATGCCCGCTTGCACCACATGCTCCGTAAAATACACTTCACCCGTTGCCGGATCAAAGGATGAGGAAAACCAGACCAGATCATTACTGCTTCCGTTGGTACGCAGCATGACGATGTCATTGTACCCGTCGCCGTCTATGTCGGCAGACGCTCCATCTGTGATGGTTCCCGTTGTGGAGAGCTCCCCCGCATATTCAAGCCGGGATTCCTGTCCCTCACCCCCGCCATACAGCGTGTCCCACCCTGCTCCGCCGTTCAGGACATCGCCGAGGACGCCGCTGCCCAGACCGACAAGCACATCGTCCCCTGCCAGCCCGTACATCAGGTCGTTGCCTTCCGAGCCTACGAGGGTGTCGGCCTCTGCCGTCCCGAAAACAAAGTTGATGCCTCCCAGCTCCTCCAGAGCATCCTCCAGATCCTGCTGCAGATCATCATCTTCCTGATCAAAAAAATCGTCCGTCCCGCCGGAATCGCCATCGCCTTGGCCATCGCCTTGCCCGGATGCGTCCATGAAGTCATCGAGAATGCTCCTGTTGGGATCTCCCCCTCCATCATTGAGCCCGTCATCCGGCAGGAGCAGGGTGGGGTCTCCGGTAATGGGGTCCAGATTCTCGCCACCGGTTCCGTCCCCTTCACCATTTCCCGTACCATCGCCACCGCTTCCTCCGTCTCCGGCAGCGGGGTCACCGGTACCGCCATCATCCGCGGGGACATCAGGGTCAGGCAGCTGTCCGTCTTCGGGAGGAACACCGCCGTCAGCCCCCGGTGCCGGAGGCTCGCCCTGCGTGGTCAGGGGAGCGCCAGCCCGTATGGCGTTGAACACGCTCTGCGGCACGGTGAAAACCGCGCCCATGGGGGCTCCCGGCGCCATGGGGACACCGCCGGAAGGAAATGTGATGAGCTGCTGATTGCCGAACTGGTCGGCGATGATGATGGACCGCCCCCCGGTCAGGGATTCGGCGGCGTGCAGTTCCTGCCCGTTGGGAAGGATTTGCGATACGGTGGTCGTGCCCCGGATGCCGATGGTGGCAAGCGGTGACTCTAAGCGCACCCCGTCGGGGTTGTCTTCCGCAATCTGGCCCGTGGCCATGCGATAGGTGCCCTGCGCCATCTTGAACAAAAAACTGCTCTGGGACGGGGCATTGGGGTTGTAGACGTAGGAATCCACGGTCAGCTCGCTGTCGGGCCCCTGAGACAGGACCGTCTCATCGTCAAAGCGCACTTCGACGTTGGCCCCGGCTTCCGTACGGATGACCTCACCCTCGTATATGGTGCTGCCAGCCTTGAGAATGCGCTCAGTGCCGTCAAGGACAGCTACGACCGTACCTGCAACAGAGACTACACTACCAACCTCTCCCATCGGACCCCTCCCATCAGCGTGGTACTATGGCCTGTAGCATAGCTTGACAAAAAACGCAAAATCCCCCTGCTTTTCTCCGTCCCCACTGGAGAGGATTCCATGCATGACGGAAGCAATGCAAAAAGCCCCGCCCGGCAGAACCGGACGGGGCATACATGCCCTGAAGCCCCAAGGGCTACGTGAAGAGAAGATCGGTATGCGCAAGGCCATCCGTTGTGGTCACGGAGGCTATCTGCACCTGATCGTTGGAAACCGTGTCATCGGCGTCATAGTAAAGGGTTCCGGTCGTGGCCGACTGATCGGCAACCACAAAGACAAACCCTTGGGTTTCGCTGCCGCCAAAGTCAAACTGTCCGGCATAGGCTCCCAATGATGATGCATCCCAGACATAGAAGTTGTCCGCACCGCACGTACCGGCGCTGAATCCGCCAAAGGCGCTCCCCAGGAAGCTGAGGTGATCCGTCCCCGAGGTAAAGTCGGCAATGGTGTCGCCCCCTTCACTGGTCGAGGTGTAATGGAAGGTATCGGCCCCGGCGCCCCCGGACATCTGGTCACTTCCCAATCCGCCCTGAAGCACGTCGTTTCCGTCCCCGCCATCCAGCGTATCCTGCATGCTGGCACCGAACAGGTGGTCATCGCCGGCATCGCCATACAGCGCATTCCCCACGGTTGCGTTCGTTCCCTGCGCATCCGTGCCGTACAGCCAGTCATCCCCGCTTCCACCGTGCAGCGTATCCGCCCCCAGCTGTCCGCTGAGGGTATCGTTGTCGTCACCACCGTACAGCTGGTCGTTCCCGGCACCATCACCAACTTCATCCTCCGCAGCCTCGCCCCCGCCGGCAGCGCCACCGACGACGTGCCCCACACCGTCACCATCGCCATGTAC
>QKEJ01000198.1 GCA_003252375.1 Halodesulfovibrio sp. | reverse complement strand
CCGCGGCTCAGCGTTTCCGCCTTGGCGATGTAGACGTTGGCCATGGGCAGCGGGGGAAACCCGTCTTCCGGACCCAGGATCAGCGGGTTGGGGGGCAGGGATGCCGCCACCAGTATGGAAACCGCCGTACCCGCCGCAAGGGCGGCATGCAGGCCGGAAAGGGCCGGGCTGCTGTAAGCGATGCGGTAGGAACGGCCTGCCCTGCTCAGGGCCTCCGTGGCGTGATGGCGGTAGGAGCAACTCTGGGAATAGACGGCCAGCGGAACGACTGCTTCCTCATGGGCGCAGTGCAGGGCGGAAGAGACCCAGAGCAGCGGGGTGTAGGCCACGACCTCCGTGCCCGGATGCACCATGGTGGACGTGTTGAGGTAGAAGTCCAGCTCGCCCTTGGCCAGCTTGCTCATCAGGTTCGGTCCGGACTCCGTCCATACCTCCACCTGCATGGCGGGATAGTGCACGGCAAAGTGCTTCAGAATGTCGGGCAGGTAGCACATGGCCAGCTCGTCCGTTGTGCCCACGCGAACCAGCCCGGTCATGTCCGGCGTGGTGATGGTGGCAATGGCCTCGTCGTGGGCTTTCAGCACCCGACGGGCGTTGGGCAGGAAGGATTCTCCCACGCTGGTCAGGGTGACGGTGCGCCCGGTGCGGTCAAAGAGCTGTACGCCGAGTTCGGTTTCCAGCCGTTTGATCTGCTGACTCACGGCCGATTGCGTTCTGTGCACCGCCTCACTGGCCCGGGTGAAGTTGCGTGTTTCCGCAACGGCCACAAAGGAGCGGAGCAGGTCTGTTCCGATATCCATGATAAGCACCTCTACTGATCATCATTAGATCAATTCGTTTTACTGATCAAGGAAACGGGCACATCCTTACTGTAACTGAAAAGGAGGTGCCCATGAACGGTATCCATGAACTCATGACCAGAATATGGCAGTGGGGATGCGCCATCGTCCGGAGGCGACGCATTGCCCGGGAGCAGAGGGCGGCCCTGCATGATCTGCTGGCGCTGGATGCGCACACGCTGCGTGACATAGGCCTTTCGCGTGCGGCACTTCTCAGGGTGCACCGGGACGCTGAAAGGAACTCTGACGGGCAGATCACCGGAGAGGAATGCGGAGCTCCGCAGGCGGTGCGCCGAACGACAGTTGCAAGTGGCTGCTGCTCCGGGCGGCCCTCGGCTAGGACGGTATGACGCACTCCATGTTTCCCGTGTCGCGCACGCACGGGGTTTCATCCGGTGCAGCCTGCTGGCTGCGGATGTTGGCCATGTGCAGGCGCGCCTGGACGTATTGGGCCAGCGCATCCACGGCCCGGTCACATACGGGAAAGACGGGGAGCTCCGCGTCCAGCAGTGCCTTGCGCAGCGGAGCGTAGAGTGTTCCGCCGTCCGCAACGCAGATGAGCGGTTTTTCCGTGCGCAGGGCAAGGTCGCGCAGGCGGGCGACAATGCCTCCGGGCGCATGCAGGTCAAAGGATGCGCTGTCCGCATGCTCCAGCGTATGCATGACGGGCGAGAGCGGATCCAGACCAACGATCACGGCGTCCACGTTGGGATCCTGCGCCAGTGCTTCCGTCACGCGGGCATGGGTCTCGTCATCCGCGGCCGGGTTGATGTCCATGGGATTGGCAATGCCGACCAGCGCATCAAGCCGCTTTTCCCGGAGGATGCCCTGCAGGGTGCTTTGGGTGGCGGCAGAGAACGGGGCCAGGCGCATGGCATAGTCGTCCGAGTGAATGGAGTCGGCCATGCCCACGGCTTCGAAGCCCGCACCGCTGACGGCGGCAAGGCGGTTCCCCCGCACGGGCTTGCCGTGCATGGTCTCGGCCAGCAGGAAGAGATCCTGAAACTGGGTGAACGTGCGGGCCACGATGGCGCCTGCCTGGCGCAGACAGCTGTCACAGACCATGTAGTCGCCGGCGAGCGAGGCCGTATGCCCGCTGGTGGCCGATTTGCCTTCGGGCGTCCGCCCAGCCTTGTAGAAGAGCACTTCCTTGCCGGACAGGACGGCCTGCCGGACAGCCCGGCAGAATTCCAGCCCGTCCAGGTCGTTGAAACCTTCGGCATAGACGGCAATCACATCCACATCATCGCTGCGGCTGAAGTGGTGCAGCATGTCCCCAAGGGTCAGGTCCGTCTGGTTGCCCATGGAGATCATGTATGCCGGGCGCAGTTCCGGGCACTGGCTGATGCGGTGCAGCATGAATGCGCCGCTCTGGCTGACAAGGGCGGCCCGGCGGTAGCTGGCGGTTCTGTCCTTGGGGAGTTTTTCCTCGGGAATGAACCATGTGTCGTATTGGCCGGGGCGGGAGACCACACCCATGCAGTTGGCTCCCAGAAAGACGGGGCCGCCGTGGTTCGAGGCGTGGGCGTCGCGGATGCGTGCGATGAGCCTGTCAGCCCGGTCCCTGCTGTCCTCGGTTTCGCCCAGGCCGCCGGGAATGAGCATGACACTCTGCGCCGCCCCCCGGTCAATGATCTGCTCGGCAAGTTCCGGCACCTGCCCGGCGCCTACGGCCACCACAAAGAGATCCACGCATCCGTTCATGTGCGCGGGCAGCGCATCCAGCGACGGGACGCAGGTGACGCCGTCAATGGCGGACTCGCCCTCGCGGATGATCACGATGTTCTCCGGGGCGAAACCCTCGGCCAGGATGTTGCGCAGGATGGTGCGCCCGAAATTTTCGCGGGAGGCGGAAACCCCTATGATGCCGATGCTGCGGGGATGTAGCAGGGGGCGGATGCGTTCGATGGGGCGGGGCACGGCTCGTGCATCCGGCGGGGAGAACCGGCACATGCCATCCAGGGGCACCATGAGGAAGTCGGTGAAGGCGAAGGGGTTGATTTCCAGTTCCTCGATGATGAAGGGGGCATCGGGATTGGCCGGCGAGTAGTGGTTGGCCATGCGGATGAACGAATCAAAGCACTCGATGAGCTGTTCGTCGGTCACGATGCGACGCTGTCCCCGGGTCAGCCCTGCCAGCTTCCGGTAGGAGATGGTCTGGCGGAACAGGGCGAAAAAGGCTTCGGCATCGGTCAGGGCCGTGGAGGCCGCCACGATGGCCTGCCCCTTGCGGAAGCGTTCGGCATACAGCTCGGTGTCGGTTCCGCCCAGTCCGGCGCTGAGGATCATGCCGAATTCCCGCGTCCGCCGTATGCCCACGATCAGCTCGTTGCCGAAGGCGCTGGAATCCGGCGGCATGAACTGCACCTGCAGCACCCCTTTCAGGTCGCGCCGTATGGCGTCGGTCAGTACCTCGCCCGTCAGCCCGCGATAGGCGGGCGGAGCCGCATCCGGGTTCCGTTCCAGCCACGCCGTGTAGTTTTCCGGCACCTCGTAGAGCATCCTGCGCCATGCCGATCGTATCCGGTCCGGTTCGCGCTCCACGATGCGCACGCCGCCCACTTCGGTCTTGTGGATGATGGTGGGAGAGACGATTTTCAGGACCGACTTGTCGCCCGGAATGGCCAGGAGCTCCGTATCCGAAGGGCGTGCCCCCTTGGGGATGAGGTTGGCGCGCGGCGGGGTTTCCGCCCCGGAACGCGCCAGCAGCGTGTAGACTTCGTATTCGTAGAGGAAGGAGCGGCCTTCCGCATGCGCAGTACGGAAGAGTTCGGTAATGGCGTCAAAGTCTATGGCGGGAGCCTGGTGGGCGTTCGGCATGGCGGGACCTACAGGAAGTGGGGTTGCGGGCGGTAGCCCATGTGGGTGGATATTTCCATGGCGGCATCAAGGAGTTGCGGGGCCAGCTCGGCCACATCGCCGCTGGCGAACTGGCCGGGATTGCCGCTCAGGCTGACCGCACCAACCACGCGGCCTTCGGGGCCGAACACTGGTACACCGATGGTGTCGAGGTGCACGAGGGTTTCCCCGTAGACCAGTGAATAGCCGCGCTCTCTGGTCGCGGTGAATTCGGCGCGCAGCCTGACGGGGTCGGTCAGCGTCTTGGACGTGTATTGATGCAGTTTGACCCGGGCCAGGTGGGCGATGACTTCCTCGCCGGGCATGTAGGCCAGAATGGCCCTGCCGATGCCGGTGCAGAAGGCGGGCACGGTGGGGCCGATATAGGAGGATGGGTGCCATTCCTGATGGTCCGTGCTCATGGTGGTCAGGACGACATCGTTGTTCAGGACTCCCACGCGTCCGATGGTGCTGGTGTGGCGGGAGAGGTAGTTGATGGGGGTTGCGGCCTTGCGGTTGAGGGAGAAGGTGACCGACTGCAGGGCGCCCAGCTCCAGAAGCTTCAGGCCCAGCTTGTATTCCTTGCTGGCGGGGTCCTGCGCGAGGAATTCGCAGCGCTCGAGCGCGCTGACGATGCCGTGCGTGGTGCCCACGGCAAGACCCAGCGCCTTGGCGATGTCGCTGACACGCCAGCTGGGTTTTTCAAACGTGAATAAACCGAGCACCTGGGTCGCCCGATGGATGGACTGCTGTGACATGATCTATTCCTTTCGGTATTATCGAATGCTGTTCGGAATATATGCCATGCGACGGCGGACAGTCAAATGAGGAACGTACTTATTGTGGCAGGGGGCTGTCGGCAAAGGCCCTGATGTATCGCTCTTGCATGGCCTTGTAGGAGGTGGTGCGCAGCGTCTGCTGCAGGGCGTTCTCGTAGCGGGTGATGATGTCCCGCGGCATGTCCTTGCGAAAGACCGTGTAGATGGGCTCGGGGGCAACGGGCAGGTGCACGGGGCGGACGTGTTCCTTGAAGCGGCTGTGCAGAATCGTGCATTGCAGGGAGCAGAAGTCCGTGCTGAACACGGCGTTGATCCTGCCGCTGGCCAGCTTGTGCAGATTGCTCTGGTCGGCATTAATACCTGTGGCGAAGTCGATGCGTGCCCCGCTTTGCGGGATTGACGGATGAATCCAGGCGTTGGAGACATACCCTATGGTCAGCGCTGAAAGAGACGGAGGGAATGCCGTGTCCGTAATGGTGGAGGTGGTCGCCACAGCCAGTGCCGGGGCCATGCTCCAGAAGGGCTGTGCTGGGTAGGAGAACCGGGTTTCGTAGTCCGGGGTGTGCACGAGCAGCAGGGCGTCAAGCGTGCGGGCTGTGGCTTCGCTTTTCAATCGGGGCAGGGGAATGGGGCCCACCATCTCCACGGTAACCCCCATTGCCGGGGCAATGTGCTTCGTCAGCAGTTCCACTGCCGCGCCGGTTGCCTTGCCTTGCGGGTCTGCATAGGCGTGGGGCGGGAGCTGAAAATAGCCCACGCGGAGGATGGGCTTTCCTTCCTGTCCCGCAACGGACGCAGAGGCTGCAAAGGTTCTGCTGCCTGACAGCAGCAGAATGCACAGCAGGATGCCGGCAATGCATGCCAAGGGGAAAGGTATGGGACGAACAGGAACCCTCATGCCATCTCCGGTATGGTGAGTCTCATCCATGCCGACAGCGCCGACAGCGATATGGTCTGCAATAATCCTCCCTTCAAGTACAACGGTAACGGATGGTTGTCGGTTGCCACGCAAGGCCTGGAGGGAGCGCTACAGCTATTGCGCTTCTCCGCTGAAGAGGGGGAGGAATTCGGCATAACCTTCCTCTTTGAGTCTCTCCCTGGGGATGAATCGCAGGGCTGCCGAATTCATGCAGTACCGTAACCCGGTTGGGGGCGGTCCGTCCATAAACACATGGCCGAGGTGGGAGTCTGCGTGCTTGCTGCGAATTTCCGTCCGTGTCGTGAAAAGACGGCTGTCTTCCCGCTCGACGATGTTTCCGGGGACAAGCGGCTTCCAGAAGCTGGGCCAGCCTGTGCCGGAATCATACTTTTCCGTGGAGCTGAAAAGAGGCTCTCCGGAGACGATGTCCACGTAGATGCCTTCCCGATGGTTGTCGTGGTATTCGTTTCTGAAGGGCGGCTCGGTTCCTTCCCGTTGTGTGACCTTGAACTGAAGATCGGTCAGCCGCGACCTGAGGGTCGCTTCGTCCGGCTTGACAAAGGTGTTCCAGTTTTCTCCTGCTGCCGAGTCCCCGGAAGCGGCGAACAGGAGGAGTCCCACACAGGGAACAAAAATTTTGAGCAGGGTGGATATCTTCATGGGTGCCTCCATGGGCTTTCTAATAATTAGGATCTGTTCCTGATAAGTCAATGTCCGGTGTCTGGCAGGGTGACATTGGCGACGGGAATAGTTATATAGGAAGCACGAGAGGTGAGTTATGCGTGTAGACGCCAATCTGTCCGCCCTTAATGCCATTGGCCTGAGCCAGCAGGTAACGGCGAATAACGTGGCCAACGCCAACACGGACGAGTTCAAGGCATCCGATGTGCGTCTTGAGACCGGCCCGGAAGGTCAGGGGGTACGGGTATCCGAAATCCACAAGGACACGTCGCCCGGTCCGGTCATGCCCTATCCCGACCTGGAGGTCGGCGGTGACAGCGCCGTGAGTGACGTTGTTGAGGGCTCGAACACGGACTACGTGCGGGAGACCGTGCACATGATCCGGGACGAAAATGCGTATGCCGCCAATGTGCAGGCGATTCGCTCACAGACGGAGCTTGTTGGGCAGTTCATTGACGAAGTAGCCTGAAGCGTGCGGTCCTGACGGGCCTGCTGACATGCGCACGACGAGGTGCTGGGGGGCTGCGCGGATGCGTGGCCTTTTTTTTAGATTTTTTCTATATAGTTGTTGACTTTGTGTCATTATCTTGACACCTATTGAGAGTACGCATTGTATCGTAACGGTATGGCTTACTGCAGGTCAGGTATTTAGAACCCGGAGGCATGATGGATCTGAAGACCAACGGCATCATCGGCCAATCCACTTCCCTGATGGAAGTGTTTAGAGTCCTTGCCAAGGTTGCTCCCACAGATAGCACGGTGCTTGTTACCGGCGAATCCGGTACGGGGAAGGAATTGCTCGTCAGGGCACTGCATGCCAACAGCCTGCGTCATGACGCTCCGTTTGTGCCCATCAACTGCGGCGCCATCCCCAAGGAGCTTCTCGAGTCGGAGCTTTTCGGCCATGAGAAGGGGGCCTTTACCCACGCCATCCGATCCCGTCCCGGCCGCTTTGAACTGGCGGACGGAGGCACCATATTCCTTGATGAAATCGGCGAAATGGATCTTCCCCTGCAGGTGAAGATTCTGCGCGTTTTGCAGGAAAAGGAAATCGAACGGGTCGGCGGTTCCTCCATCAAGAAGGTGGATGTCCGCATCGTGGCCGCCACCAACCGTGACCTGGAAGATGAGGTGCGCGCCGGACGGTTCCGTGAAGACCTCTTCTACCGTCTGAACGTCATTCCCATGCACCTGCCAGCGCTCCGTGACCGCGGAGGAGATATCCTTGTTCTTGCCCAGTCCTTTCTTGCCCGGTTCTGTGAGCGCAAGGGGCGCAAGGAGCTGACGCTTTCCGATGACACGCGCCGGGTGCTGGCCGCCTATCGCTGGCCGGGCAACGTGCGCGAGCTGGAAAACTTCATGGAGCGCCTCAGCATCCTGTGCGACGGTGATGTGGTGACCCCTGCGGACCTGCCCGCCAAGATTCTGGAGGATGTGGGAGATATCGTCAGCCTGCCCGAACCGGAACTGCCTGCAGCGCCGGTGGCGCAGGGGCAGCAGGGGTTCGTGTGGCCGCGTGTGGAGCATCTGCGCGAACATGGCATGGGACTGAAGGAATTTCTGGATCTTGCAGAGGAAAAGCTGTTGCTTGAGGCGCTGTCCATGGCGGATGGCGTGAAGAATCAGGCTGCGGAGATACTCGGCGTCAAGCGCACCACGCTCATAGAGAAGCTTAAAAAGAAGAAGCTTGAGTAGCACTCTCAAGTATTCCTGCGTGTTATCCGATAAGACGTGATGCGGGCCAGCGTGGCCCGGCCAGCGTGTCATACGCTCCACAGGGCAGTAATGCTCAATATTGCATGGGAATTGCAACGGTTTCTGCGTGAGTCGTATACCTGCCACCAGGCTGTTCTGGATTCTTATCGCGGCATGTGGGATCTGGCTGGCGGAAGTCAGCCACTGCATGGCCCTTTCGTGGTACTGGGGTGCCCACCCGGACAAGGAACGTCTGGTGTTGGTGCTCGACAGGCCTGCGGACGGGTACGCCCTTGAGAGAACAGGCAGACAGACACTTACCCTGACCCTTCCCGCCGGCATGAGCGGCACGGGGCTGGCCCCCCAGGCTGGTGCGAAATCCCTTGCCGGTGCCGAACTGCTGCAGGCCCCATCCGGAAATGCACGCTCCATCACCATTCCGGTGCGGTCGCCCGCCTTCGGCTATATTTCCACTACCGTTTCCGGCAACAAGATTGTTGTCGATCTTTTCAATGACCCCATTGGCGCCCGTTGGAAGCCGAGACCCGGAGCTGCAGCAGAGCCTGCCGCCGCACCGGCAGCTCCCGCGCCGGCCCCCGTTGCCGCGTCGCCAGCGAAGCCTCCTGTGAATTCGTCTGGGAAGGTGTCTGCGAAATCGACGGGGAAACAGGCCGTACCCATCGTGGAGAAGCCCGGGACCCGTTCTCTTGCGGGTGTCCTGCCCAGTCCGCTGAATCAGAAGACCATTGACGAACCCGCGCCTGAAGTGCCGGCCGCCGGGGGGAAACCCAATGCAACCGATCCGGCCGCTGCGCCTGCTCCCGGGGCCAGTCCGGCCCCCGTCGTGCAGGAACCCCGGCCAACTACTCCGGCTCAGCCTGCTCCCAAGGTGAGTTCTCCTCCGGAGCGTCCGTTTTTTGCGGTGCCCTATACCTACCGTTCGCGGATAAACCGCGGTGGCCCCGAGGCATGGAAGGAAGCTCCCGTTGCCGCCGAGGCCCCCACCGTGGTGGATTCGCCCATGCCGTATGCCGAAGGCGGGATGCGGGGGCGTGTGGGAATGCTGCCGCAGGGCGGTGAAACCCGCCAGCTGCCGCCGGAGGCGGAAAGGATAGCCCGTCAGCTTCAGGTGGCGCAGCAGGAGAAGGACAGGAAAGACAAGGAACGCATGGCCCAGGATGCGGCGGCGCGGGAGAAGGCCGCTCCTGCAGAGCCGGTCCGGCAGTCCGTGCAGCCTGCTCCACCGGTGCGGCAAGACGTGACGGGCGGACTTCCCGAGCCGGTCGTGCAGACCATGGCGCAGGGACCGGAATATGCCGTCCGCGCCCGTATCGCTCCGCCCGGACAGGTGGCGACCGTGCGCCGCGCACCTTCAGCACCCGGAGCATCCGGCCAGATGGCCCCTGCCAAGGGCAATGCGTCTTCCCCGTCGGGGACTGCTGCTATTTCCCCGGCTGAGCCTGTGGGCTCGGCCAACGGGAATCGGTTCACGGTGAGCGGGCAGGTGCCTCCTGCGCCCGCCTATCCCGAGCTCAAGACCGAGCTGCCCGTAACGGAACCTGCGGTGCCGACCGCCCCCATCGAGACGCCCGCACCGAACATGGAGCAGGTGGTCAACAACACTCCGCCACCGCCGGAAGCCCCTCCCAAGGTGTATGTGGATAAGGATGGCAATCCCATTCCGCCCCCGCCCAAGCCGGAGGAGCTGCTCTTCCAGGCGCAGGCCGCCCTGAACAACGGGGAGCCGGAATCCGCCATTGAACTCTTCAAGACCATCAAGAGCATGCCCAAGCTCAGCAAGGAGCTGCGGGCCAGTGTGCTGAACGGTATTGCCGACGCCACCTATGCACTGGGCAAGGATGACCTGCTCGCCAACTACGAGAAGATCATCCAGTCCAGCACCGAGGCCATGAACTTTGACCTCAAGAGCGAATCCGTGCCCGGGCACCTGCTGCGCATCGGCATGACGAACATGAAGATCGGCAACGAGCGCGAGGCTGAGGCGTATTTCAACATCCTGCGGCGCAATTACCCCAACAGCGACCTTATTCCGCTCTCGTACTATTACTGGGGCGACTACTACTTCAAGAAGGGCGAATGGCAGAAGGCTGCCGACAATTTTCAGTATGTGGTCCAGAACTATCCGGATTCCAAGTTTGTGCGCGAAGCCGGTGTAGGGCTGGCAAGGGCCCTGTACAGCCTTGGCTTCTACGAGCAGGCCTACCAGATCGTGGACTATGTGGAAAAACGCTGGCCCCGCTTCTATGTGGAATATCCGCCGTTCCTCAGCCAGATGGGCGACGTGGAATACCGCATGAAGAAGCTGGACAAGGCGCGCATCACCTATTGGACCTATTACAACATCGATCCTGACGGGGATGAGGCGGACATGATTCTTGCCCGCCTCGGCGACCTGTATCTGGAACAGCGTGAGCGGGATGCCGCCCGCGAGGTGTATGAGGAGGCGGCCCGCAAGTTCCCGGACAGGGACGGCGGTCTGATCGCGCTTATGCGTCTTGCCGAGGAAGGGGTGTTTGATTCGCCCAGCATCACGGAAATGTTCTCCGTGTTCGACCGTCCGTACAACCTGCGTCCCCTCCAGATTTACTCCAAGATCATCGAGGACCATCCGGATAGCGGACTGGTCCCGCTTGCGCGGTTGAAGAAGGCCATGTGGTACCTGTGGAACAAGGAGTACCCCGAAGCGCTGGCCACGGCGACGACCTTCGTCCAGAAGCACCCCGGACATGAACTGACGGGCAGGGTCAAGGAAGTGGCCCTCAAGGCCTTCAACGTCATGGTTGCCGACAATATCCGCGAGGGCAACTACGAGCGTATTCTTCAGATGTGGGACCAGTTCCCCATTGTGCGCGGACAGGATACCGAGCTGGCTCCGGAAAGCCGCATTGCGCTGGGGCTCTCCTACTGGAAGAAACAGCAGCCCAGCAAGGCGCTGGAGGTGATTGATCCCTTCTTCCGCGGGCTGAAGGTACCCGGAAGTTCGGAGATGGCGCTCAACCTTGCCCTGAGCATCTATCTGGACAATGAACGATGGGCGGATGTGATCAAGCTCGGCGACCGCATTGAGCAGTGGGACCTGAATCCGGAAAGCCAGCGGCAGCTCAGCTATGCCAAGGCGTTGGCGCATGAAAATCTTGGAGAGCACGACAAGGCGGCACCCCTGTGGGCCAGCCTGGCCGATGCCCACGACGTGCCTCTGGAGCAGGAAGCCTATACCCTTTATTTCCTGAGCCGCGAAGCGGAGCGCAAGGAGGACTGGGAAACGGCCTATCGCCATGCCCAGCAGTCCCTCGTTGATTTCAAGGAACTGGGCAAGAATGACCCCGCAGCGCTTGATGTCCAGAAAATCAAGGACCTGCTGGGTGCTTTGATGGATATAACGGAACGGACGGGCCGCGCCAAGAATGCGCTGGACTGGGCCCGCCAGTACGCCGAATATGTGAAACCCGGTGATGCCGAGTATCCCGGGTTGCAGTACCGTATTGCCGGGCTCTACAAGAAGAACGCGGACATAGAGAAATGGCGCTCCATCCTGACGGAGCTGCGCGACGGCAGCCCCAATTCCCTGTACGGGCGCATGGCGGCCTCGGAACTGCGAACCTACGACCTGACCGAAGGTGCCTCCAAGTTTTCGCCCACCGGCAGGCTCTAGCCCGGTGTCCGTGAACCCCGGCACAGGAGGGGACAACATCGTGGTGCATCCTTCCCAGATCATTCGTCAGCCCGTTGTGGCCGGGCAGTTCTATCCCGGCGATCCCGCATCACTCCGCACTCAGGTGCGCGAACTGCTTGAAGAGGCAGAGCCCGGAGAGGCTGTCGGCCTTGGATCGGCAGACAGGAGCGCTGCCGGTACGGACCATGCCCTGCTGGTCATGGTGCCCCATGCCGGATACGTCTATTCCGGACGCGTGGCCGGGCACACCCTGCGTTCCGCCCGGCTTGCCGAGACCATTGTCCTGCTCGGTCCCAACCATACCGGAATGGGGGCCCCCATATCCGTGTGGCCGGGAGGGGAGTGGCGGACGCCCCTGGGAGCCGTTCCCGTGGATGCGGAGCTGGCCACCTGTCTTTGCACGTCCGATGCCGTCTTCACCCCCGATACCGCGGCGCATACCCACGAACACTCCATTGAGGTCGTCCTGCCCTTTCTGCAGGTGCTGCAGCCCGGCGTGCGCATCGTGCCCATTGCCGTGGGAGCCGGAGATCCGGAAGTGCTGGCCCGGTGCGGCGCAGCCCTTGCCCGGTGTCTGAAGACGTACCCATCCCCCGTCACCCTGGTGGTGAGCTCGGACATGAGCCATTACGTTTCCCACGAACAGGCGCGCCGTGACGACATGCTGGCGTTGGCCATGGTGGAATCCGTGGACCCGGAAGGACTCTACACGACCGTCCGGTCGCGGGGCATAACCATGTGCGGTGTTTTTCCCATGACCGTGGGACTGGTAGCCTGCCGGCTGATGGGAGCGCAGAAGGGGCGTCTGCTCAGCTATGCCACGTCGGGCGAGGTGAGCGGCGACATGGAAAAGGTTGTGGGCTATGCCGGTGCCGTCATACCGGGACCGGCGTACTGAGGGCGCGGACGTGGTTTATGGCTTGAACAAGCGCGGCGCAGTGGGTATTGGTGGGCGGTAATGTCCAGCAAACTGTGCCTCATCCATGCCAATTGTCAGGGCGATCCGTTGCTGCAGCTGCTGCAGCTGCATCCGCAGTTCGGAAGCGAGTTTCGGGTGGTCAAGTACACGAACTACCTGCGCGAGACGATTCCGGCGCATGAGCTTGCCGGATGCAGCCTGTTTCTGTATCAGCCGCTCGGGGAAAAGTGGGACGACCACGCCTCCGACGTCCTTCTGCAGCGCGTGAACCCCGCTGCCACATGCCTTGCCATTCCCAATATGCTCTTCAAGGGCTACTGGCCGTTCTGGACCAACAGGAGTCCCATGAACTACGGGGATACCTTTTTGGATCACATGGTGGACATGGGGCTGGAGAAGAAGGAAATCCTCTACATCGCCCTCCAGACGGACCTGACCCGCAAGTATGATTTTCCCGCCATGCTCGAGGCCTCGCTGGCCATGGAGCGGGACAAGGAAAAGGGGTGTGTTGTGGAAACCGTGGCGCTTGTCGAGGAACTGTTCCGCTCCGAGCGCCTTTTCAACTCCATAAACCACCCCAACCGCCGCCTCATCCTGCATGTGGCGGAGGGGCTGCTGGATGCACTGGGATATCCCCCTCTGCCGGATGTGCTTGTCTCTGCCTTCCGTGATCCGTATCCGGACTTCGAGCAGCCCATTCATCCGCAGGTGGCAGCCGTGCACGGGATGGCCTTTGGCGGCGCAGATGCCCGATACAATGTCTACGGCAAGCCGCGCACGTATGAAGAGTATCTGAATTGCTATCTGGACTGCCGTCTCCTGGGCATAAACGATTTCATCAGCTATCTGCATCTGGTCTGAGCGCACCGCGCGCTGTCGCTCCGAATGGTTGCGGGTATCCCGGGTTGGGTATGAAAAAACATAGTATCGCTCATTGTATCGGGATACTCCTGCTTGTGGGGCTCAGTGCCTGCGTCCACCACTCCGGAACATTGCCGTCCGAATACGGGATATCACAGACCCCGATTGCGTCCGGGGAAACCTTCCTGCGCACGGAACTGTTCTTCGGCATGTCCATTGCCGCTGCTCCCGGTCATCCGGCCGGAGTGGTTTCCGAAGTCCAGTGGCAGGAGTTTGTGGATACATGGATTTCACCGCGGTTCCCCAACGGCCTCACGGTCATCGACGGCTACGGACAATGGCTCGGCAAGGATGGTGCGCCTGTCAAGGAGCATTCGAAGCTTCTTGTCCTGCTGCACCCGGCCTCTTCGCCGGATGAATGGGGCCAGGCGGATCATGCCATTGAGGAAATCCGTAAGGCATACTGCCGGATCTTCCATCAGGAAGCCGTACTCCGTGTGACAAGCCGCGCAATAGTGTCATTCTGACATACGTACAGTTTGTTCCCGGCACGCCACGTCTGCGTATGGTCTTCCCACCTGGGAAGGTGTCGATGGCGGGGCGGAATGACATCAAAAGAAAGGCCGGTCACGGGACCGGCCTTTTTGTGTGTCAGGGAAGGGGCTGCTACTGCAGGATGGATTCCACCGGGAACAGGTCGCGCAGCACGGTTTTGCCTTCTGCGGTGATGTCTATGCGCAGAGCATAGATGTCCTTCAGGGCGGTGGTTTCCGGCAGCGAGAAGGTGGTGACCACCTTCTTGAAGCGGGAGATGGAAAATTTCATGTCCTTCACGTCGGCGGCAATGCTGATGGACTGTCCATCCCGGCCAACAAGGGTCAGGCTGGCAAGGCCGTCCACGGTCTTAGCCGAATCCAGGTTGTTGAGGTCGAAGGAGAGGCGGATGCTGGAGCTGTCAGCCGGCTTCAGCATGACATTCTCTATGCTCACCAGCTGCACATCTTCGGTGGCAAGTAGCGAGGAGAGGTCGACCGAAGGTTTTTCCTTGGAAGAGTCCTCGATGCTCATGGTGCCGAACAGGGCCTGCAGTTCTTCGGGATCATTGGACTGGAGAATCTGCTCGATGTTTTCCAGACGCTCCAGATGGACCTGGGTCTCACGCAGTTCGCGTTGCAGGGTTATGCGGTCCGCCTGCATCTCGCTGTTCCGGCTCCAGTAGGTGTACCCAGCATAAAATCCAAGGGACGCCACGAGGATCAGGACGCCTTGCAGCCATATCAGGAATCTAAGCCAGAAGGGACTGATCCTGAAACGGTGTACCTTCGTGTCGTCGCGCATGAACAGTACGCTGTACTTTTCACTCATCTATAAGGCTCTCCAGTCTTCGCTCGCGATGCGCCAGGATTGTCCTTCGGGGTACAGGAATAGAGTCTTGATGCCAGTGTCACTATATCCGTCCTGACTCGCATAGAATTGCTTCATCTGCACGGACAAGCCCTGGCCATTGATGTCTATCGTAACATCCGAAAGCTTGACTGCTTGTGGTTTGGACAACGCCCAAACTTCTTCTTTGTATGCGCGGATGGCGTCGGCTCCCGTGCGCTCCCCCTGCACGGCCGTGCGCAGATAACTCGCAGCATACCCTTCAAGGTTAGCAGATTCCCACGCGGTACGCCACCCCTCAACAAATCTCAATATATCGGCTTTTCTTGTCTGGAGGTAGCGTTCCTCAAGATTCATGTTCCGCCTGTCCCACTCCATGCCTGCAATGCGCAGGTTGCCGTCAGCAGCCTTGTGCCAGTAGAGGCGGCGTTCACCCTGCACGGTCAGGTTGGGAGCCCGGTAATATTGCTTGAACCAGGAAACCCAGTAGCCGGGGCCCTGCATGACGTGCACATCATCGATCCAGTTTATGATCCAGGGCAGGGAATCGAAGAGCCTGCGCTTGGTGGAGACGAGGGAACTGAAGCTGCCGGAACGCGACTGCGTGTAGGCGTCGGCATCGTAGTAGCCGAACATGGTGGCATCGCGGCTGCCCCATGCCTCCGCCCATTCCCGGGTCATGTCCAGGACGGCTGCGGCGATCTTTTTCCCCTCCGTGGTCTGCGGGGCTGCGGGATCGATGCGCTGTGCAAGCACCACGGGGGTACCTGGCTGCAGGGTACCCCCGATGGTGATGAGATCACTGTTGTTCATGGCGACGCACCCCTGGGTTTCCAGAGGAACAATGGCGTGTCCGCGGCCATGCACCCAGATGCCGTGCCCGGATTTCCTGCGCAGGATATCCATGGGGTTCGGGTAGTTCAGCGTGTACGCAATGCCGCCGTAGAGGGCGAAATCCAGTCCGTCGCGGATATGGCGTTTTACGAAGTAGACGCCTTCCGGTGTCTTCTTGTCTCCCTCGTCCTGCTTGTCGCCGGGAATCTGTCCGGTGGTGCAGGCGTAGCGCCCCACGACTGCAAGAGGGCTTTTGTGTTCAAGCAGCAGGAGTTGCTGATTCTGCTTGTCCACGGCCACAAAGGTTGGGGGGAGGCCCGGTTGATCTCCGAATTCGGCTTGCCAGCCGGAAGGGGATGCACCAGCCATGCCCGGAACAGGCACAAGGAAGAGAACAAGGAGAAGTATGACCGAACGGTATGCGGAGCGCATAGGATCCTTGCGTTGCGGTGCGCCATGCTCCAAGCAGGCGCACCCCGGTACGTGCTAAGCGTTCGCCAGCTCCACCAGCTCTGCGCGGGTGAAGATGGACACGAGTTCGTATCCCTTTGCCTTGAGGGCTTCGCGCCCGCCTTCCTGCCGGTCGAGCACGCAGCAGACGCCAGCCACCTTCAGGCCTGCGGCTTCAATGCGCTCAATGGCCGTGACAACGGAACCGCCGGTGGTCACCACGTCTTCAAGCATGAAGACGGTCTGCCCCTGCGTGAAGTTGGCGAGACCCTCGACGTAATTGCCCGTGCCGTGGCCCTTGGCTTCCTTGCGGACGATGAGGGCCGGGAGGGGCTTGCCGTTCTCGTGGGAAATGACAGCCACGCCGCTGACCAGGGGGTCGGCGCCAAGGGTCATGCCGCCAACGCCGTTGATGTCCTTGTCCTTGAGCAGGTCAAAGAACAGCTGGGCGATAAGCCAGCACCCCTCGGGGTGCAGGGCGGTCTGGCGGCAGTCGAAGTAATAGTCGCTCTTCTTGCCGGAGGCGAGGGTGAAGTCGCCTTCACGATAGGACTTTTCGGCAAGGATGCGTGCAAGACGCTTTTTCAGTTCCAGCATGATGGTCTGTTGCTCCCCTTATCCGAAGACGCGGTTGAAGATGTGGTCTTCGTGGCGCAGATAGTAGCTAGGGTCGAATATTTCTTCAAGCTTATCCGCACTGATGCGCGCGGTGATGCCGGGATCACGGCTGACAATGTCCTTGAAGAGCTGTTTGGTGTCCCAGCTTTCCATGGCGCAGCGCTGCACCATGACATAGGCGTCCTGACGTCCCATGCCGCTGTCCACCAGGCCGAGCAGCACGCGCTGCGAGAAGAACAGGCCCATGGAGCCCATGAGGTTGCGGTCCATGTTCTCGGGGATGACGCGCAGGTTGTCCACCAGGCCGGCCAGTCGGTGCAGGATGTAGTCCATGAGGATGGTGGAGTCGGGCATGATGACCCGTTCCACGGAGGAGTGGCTGATGTCGCGCTCGTGCCAGAGGGCCATGTTTTCCATGGAGGCCATGGCGTTGGTTCGGATGAGCCGGGACAGACCGGTCATGTTCTCTGCCGAGATGGGGTTCTTCTTGTGCGGCATGGCGGAAGAGCCCTTCTGGCCCTTGCGGAAGCCTTCTTCGGCTTCCAGCACTTCGGTGCGCTGCAGGTGGCGCAGCTCGACGCACAGGCGTTCGACGCCGCCGGCAGCCAGTGCGAGAGCGGTAAAGAAGTGGGCATGTCTGTCACGCTGGATGACCTGGGTGGAGATGGGGTCCACGGCAAGACCGAGAATCTCGCAGGTGATGCTCTCCACCTCGGTGGGGATCATGGCCATGGTGCCCACGGCGCCGGAAATCTTGCCCACGCGGATGCCGTCCAGCGCCTGCTTGAAGCGCTCGTAGTGGCGGGAGAATTCCGCATAGAACCCGGCCATCTTCAGGCCGAAGCTGGTGGGCTCGGCGTGGATGCCATGGGTGCGGCCCATGCACAGGCGGCCCTTCTGGGCGTAGGCAATGGTCTTCAGCGAGTCCAGCAGGCGTTCGAAGCCCTTGCAGATGATTTCACCGGCTCTGGTGAGGAGAACGCCGTTGGCGGTATCCACGATGTCGGAAGACGTGCAGCCCAGGTGGATGAAGCGTGCAGCGGGACCGACCTTTTCTTCCACAGCGGTGAGGAAGGCAATGACGTCGTGGCGGGTTGTTTCTTCGATTTCCAGAATGCGGTCCACGTCAAAGTCGGACTTGTCGCGGATCTGCTGCATGCTGTCGGCGTCAATTTCACCCAGTCGGTGCCATGCTTCACACACGGCAATTTCCACTTCCAGCCAGACGCGGAACTTGTTTTCCAGCGTCCAGAGCTGCCCCATCTCGGGGCGGGTATAGCGGTCAATCATGTTGGTGGACTCTCGATCGGTTTGCTGTTTCGGGAGGCGCGCAGGGCGCCGGATCGATGAAAAAAAAGGCAGCCCTTGGGCCGCCTTGATAGTTAAGAAGCGGAACCACCGGACGCTACGGCGTCGGTAGTGCCTGTGGCAGATTGGGTGCCGGGGCTGGTTGTGCCGCCGGATTCGGCCGGAGCGGAGGCCGCCCCGTTCGTGTTCGGCTGCGACCCGGCGCTGTTGCGGCCGTATTCGGATACGTACCAGCCGCCGCCCTTGAGGACAAAGGTCGTGTTGGAGATCACGCGTTCTGAGTCGCCCCCGCAGACGGGGCAGGACGGATCTGCCTCTTCGAAGGACTTCTGCCATTCTTCGAAGATCTGTTCGCATGCGATGCACCGATACTCATAAATGGGCATCGTACCCTCCGGAATCCAGGAAATGCTACTGCTATAACAAAGTAGCGGTTTCATGCAGTCTGCCATGAAACCGCCACGGAAACACACAGAAAACAGGAACTGCGCCGGAGCGCAGACTCTGCTTAGGCCTTGGCTGCTGCCTTGGCTTCCTTGATGCGCAGCTTGATGCGTTCTTCACGGCGCTTGCGGCGGCGATCAAGTTCCTTCTTCCGTTCGATTTTCTTATGAGCCATGGTATGTCTCCTTCAGCGTTGTAAACAATTTAATATCCTACTCATGAAGGGAATGCTTGTCCAGCGCTCCGGCCGGATTGTTGCCCCTGTCATAGTAACCGCTTATGGTTTCAACATAATCGATTTGAGCATGCGAGAATCCCTCGCGCGCGAGCAGGCTCTTTACCGTGTCAAGGCCCTTCTGGGCAAGGTTTTTCTGGTGGTCTGCAATCTGGAGCAGGGCAATGCCCGGCTCGGGGATGCGCAGCCGGAAGTCTGTCAGCCCGAATTCTGCAAGGGCATCCTCCGCCCGTCCCAGCCGTACAAGGCTGTCTGCATCCGGTGCTGTGCCGTAGGCAAAGCGGGTCAGCAGGCAGGGGCGCGAGGGTTGCTGCGGGTTATCCATGCCGGTTTCCTCGGCGAGTCTGCGGATGTCCGCCTTGCTGAGACCTGCTTGTGCCAGCGGGCTGCGGATGCCCAGTTCCTGCAACGCCTTGCGACCGGGGCGATATTCGCCCGCATCCGAGGCGTTGGAGCCGTCGAGCACTGTCGTGTCGGCCCCGAGCAGGTCCCGTATGGCGCTGAACAGGGCGTACTTGCAGTGATAGCACCGGTCCTGCGCGTTGGTCTGCACGGCCGGCAGGGATAGTGGATCGAAGCGCACGACAAGGTGGCGCAGGCCCTTTCCGGCCAGCCACCGCCGTGCGGCCAGCGTTTCCGCAGGGCTCATGTGCAGCCCCGTGGCGTGCACGGCCATGAAGGGAATACCCAGCCGGAGCAGGGTGTGCGCCAGCAGGCGGCTGTCTGTACCGCCGGAGACGGCAACGCCGATCCGGCTGCCCGATAGACCGCGCAGTATCTCCTCAAATGCGGCAACCTTGGCAGGGTAATCCGCCGCCGCGCCGTCCGCGTTTGTTACCATGCCGGGATGGCTTCCACGGGTTCGGAGAGCAGGAATTCGCCCTTGGTGATCCATT
This sequence comes from Halodesulfovibrio sp., assembly GCA_003252375.1. Lineage (GTDB taxonomy): Bacteria > Desulfobacterota > Desulfovibrionia > Desulfovibrionales > Desulfovibrionaceae > Halodesulfovibrio. The sequence goes on along the minus strand of QKEJ01000198.1, from coordinate 16,034 downwards.
CCTTGAGGGTGTCGGCCACTTCCAGCGACAGGGTGTAGCTGGTCATGGGCACGGTTTCCACCTTCTTGCCCTGGATTTCCACCTCGCCGGACTTGAGATCCTCGTAGGTCACGTGCTGCAGCACCCGGGGCAGGCAGTTGGGATAGTCGTGGCCGTAGTCCTTGACGGGCATCTGGATGTCGGAATCATCCACCCCGGTGTACCAGGCGATTTCCTCGTTGAGCACGGGAATGGGAATGCCCACCCCCACGCTGATGGAGCAGCCGTAGCCGATGAGGCTGAGGCCGCGCAGGTAGCGCCCGTTCATCTTTTTCAGGTCGCCCTTGAGCTGCAGGGTGCCCGCAGCGGAAAGGGGAAGCCCGCGTTCGTTGCGCTTGGGGTTGGGGACGTGCTGTGTGCCTGCGCCCACGACATAGCCCACGCCGCCGCCAAGGAAGATGCGGGTACCAAGCCCGATCGTCCTGAACAGGGGGTCGTTGAACAGGGGGGAGAGGCGGCCGGCCGTGGCATAGTTCACGTTGCGCATGTTGGGCTTGAGCGGCCCCATGTACGTGTAGATGATGCGGCTCGTCAGGTTCACGGCCGCGTTGTAGTTCTGGTAGCAGTTGCGCGGGTTGTACAGCTCGGCAAAGGGCAGTTCCGCGAGACTGATCTTCTTGTCCAGAGAGCGTCTGGGATAGCAGTCGGTGCCATATGCCTCGGCGCGCAGGTGCACCGAACGACCCCGGACGAGGTCTTCGATCACGTGCCCGCCGCCGTACTTGAAGGAGCCGGGGTACACCTTGTTGAGCGGATCATCCTCGGATGCCTCCGTGGCGCCGAGATAGCTGTCCACTGCGGCAAGGCCGGCATAGGCGGGGACCCCGTTGAGCCAGACCTTGGTGGTCTTCATGGTCGGCGGTTCCTGCTGCCCTATGTTGAAGAGCAGCCCCGAGGAGCACATGGGAGAAAACGTGCCCGTGGTCACCACGTCCACCTCGCGGGCGGCTTTTTCCTTGCCCATGGTGCGGACGGCTTCGGTCATCTCTTCGGCATTCAGGACGACAGCCTTGCCTTTGCGAATGCGTTCGTTGATCTCTGCAATGGTCTTGTTAACCGAGAATTGGGCCACGGAATCCTCCTGAACAGTGCTGAATAACTGAGAAAAGTTTAATATTTGCAAACTATATCAAGTATTCCAGATAACCTCAAGTAGTTTGCTGAGCAGAGGCGCGCAGGACGGATAAACAAAAAAGGCGCCGGTACGCCGGCGCCTTTCGTTTTCGTTCACATCGGTTAGCCGAGCTGGTTCAACGCTTCCCGTGCCTTGGTGAAGTCCGGGTCCAGTTCCAGCGCGATGGAGACCAGCTCCCGCGCCTTTTCCTTGTTGCCCGCGCGCATGAACACGAGCCCCATGTTGAAGGCGATGGTCTTGTCCCGGCGCGGGAATCCCTGGTTGATGCCGAGGGCGCTTTCCAGGTGCTCTGCGGCGCCGCGGAACTGCTTGCCTTCGGCAGAGGCCATGGCCAGGTTGTAGTACAGGTGTTCGTCATCCGGGGAGATGCGCAGGGCCTTTTCGTATTCCTGCGCGGCCTCGAACCATTTGCCCTGTTTGCGCAGGGCGATGCCCAGACTGTTGAAGGTGGCAATGTCGGATTTTTCCAGCATGTCACCCTTGGCGTCCAGCGCACGGCGGTAGTACTGCTCCGCGCGTTCCGGGTCATGCTGGGAGTAGACGTTGCCAATGCGTTCGGAGATTTCCCCGATATAGGACATGGCCTCCCGGGTGGCCTGGTTCACGGCGCTGTCGAAGAGCTTCTGGGCCTCTTCCTCGTTGCCCATTTCCACATGGATGGTGCCGATGTCCACCTTGCGCTCCACATTCAGGGGGCTGAGCCGGTCGAGCTTCTCCAGATACTTGAGCTGCTCCTCGGTGTTGCCCATCTCCTTGTGGAGTTCCGCCAGCTTCTTGAGAGGTTCAAGGTAGAGCTGGGCGTTGTCGCTGGCGCTTTCATAGGCCTCGCGGGCCTTTTCGTGCTTGCCGAGGCCCTTGAAGGCGTCGCCCATGACCAGAAAACCGGCTGCGGAGTTCGGCTTGATCTCCAGAATCTTGCGACCGGCCTTGAGGGCCTGATCGTATGCGCCTCTGGTCACCATGCTCTTTGCCAGATCGATAAGCTGGCCGAGCTTGCCCTGCGGCTTGATGGTAAAGGCGATCTTTTCGATCAGGGTGTTGATGGAAATGGGTTTGGTGATGAAGTTGTCCGCACCGATTTCATGCAGAAGGACGAGTTTCTGGCGGTCCGCTTCGCCCGTGAGGATGATGATCTTCACGAAGTCGAAGGCGTTCTTGAGCTGTCGGACAAGGAAGCCCATGTCCTTGCCCTGCAGGGTCCGCTCTATGAAGATGAGTATGCTTTTGCGACGCAGGCTTGTGTCGCGGATGGTCTTGAGGATGTGGTCCGGGTTGGAGACCACCGTCATGACATCCTCGCTTATGGCAAGGTGCTTCTGCAGCGTGCCGCGGAGGATTGTCTGGAAGTTGTGGTCGTCGCTGACGACAATGAAATAGCCCCGGGAAACGGAAAAGTAGTCGACCACGTGGCCTTCGTACTGTTTCTGTTTCATCTGCATGCTTATGTTGCTGGCCATGTAAACTCCGAGTAAATCGCTGTGGGTCCGGCAGTCAGGTGTGCAGCCTGCCGCGATGTTCCATACTCTTGCCTGCCCCCGCAGGGAGTCCGGCACATCCCGGTCTACCTAGATCATGTGTCTCAATCGGCCTGCAAGCAGGCGTTCCCTGTGGCTACAGGGGTTACGCATAAACGGCAAGCGCCATGTTTGTCACGCAGCCTGCCTGCCCCATTGTAAGCACAGTGCAGGCAGAGGTCACGCGGAAAAATTGTTCCCAGCGAGCGGTGTGCCGCAAAGCTTGCAGAACGCGGCATCTTCGTCATGTCTTCTGCTCTTGCAACCGGGGCAGGCCCGGTTGCTGAGGGCTGTACGTTCGTTCCCGTCCACCCTCGACATTTCCATGGTGACTATGCCCGTGGGAACGGCGATGATGCTGTAGCCCAGAACCATGACCACAGCAGCAAGGGCTTGTCCCATGGGCGTCCGGGGGGCGATGTCGCCGTACCCGACAGTGGTGAGCGTGACCACGGCCCAGTATATGGCTCTTGGAATGGAGGTGAAGCCGTTCTTCCCGCCTTCAACCACATACATGAGGGCGCCGAACAGAATGACGAGAGTGACCACCCAGAAAAAGAAGACGGTAATGCGTTTGCGGCTGGCCCGGAGCGCCCGCATGATGTGTGTTCCCTCATGCACGTACTGAACAAGCTTGAGCACGCGGAATATGCGCAGGACGCGCAGGACGCGGAGCAGGGCAAAGAACTGGACGGCCGGGAAGGCAAGAACAAGCCAGGTCGGCAGAATGGAAAGCAGGTCCACCAACCCGAAAAAACTGCGGGCGTAGGCTGCCGGTCTTGGTGAACACCAGAGCCGCAGGGCGTATTCGATGGTGAAAAGGCCCGTGAAAAGGAATTCAGCCCATCGCAGCAGCGGGGCAACGGGGGCGTCGGCCGGTATGGCGCTGTCCAGCATTACGACGGTCACGGAACAGGCGATGCAGAGAATGAGAAGGATGTCGAACGCCTTGCCGGCCAGGGTTTCCGCTTCGAATATGATATCGTGCAGGTGGCGGCGCAGCGGAGTCATGGAAGGCATGGTGTGTAATCTCCATTCAAGACAGCAGGACCGGGGCTGCGGAAATGGTGCGGGAGCCCAAGAGTGCCGTGATAATACCCGGTTCTCTTTGCAACTGTGTGTCGGGTGCGGCCACAGAGCCGGAGGCAGGGAGAATCGTATCTAGCCTGCCTTGCCCTGCTCGGCGACCGCCCGTGCGCGGGCCTCCGCTTCCTCCGCATTTCCCAGATAGTAGCTGCGCAAGGGCTTCAGGTGCGCATCGAGCTCGTATACCAGCGGCAGCCCGGTAGGGATGTTCAGCTTCATGATGGCGTCGGGGGACATGGCGTCCAGATGCATGACAAGGGCGCGCAGACTGTTGCCGTGGGCCGCGATGAGCACCCGGCGGCCGTCCAGGATGTCCCGGCGTATGGTGTCATGCCAGTAGGGCAGCACGCGGGCCACGGTATCCTTCAGGCTTTCGCACAGGGGGAGTTGCGTCTTGGGGACGTCGGCATACCGGCGGTCTCTGCCGGGGAACCGCGGGTCGTCCGCATCAAGGGCCGGGGGCGGGGTGTCGTAGCTGCGGCGCCAGATAAGCACCTGCTCGTCTCCGTACTCCCTGGCCGTCTCAGCCTTGTTCAGCCCCTGCAGGGCGCCATAATGACGCTCGTTCAGGCGCCAGCTGCGGAGGACCGGAAGCCAGAGCAGATCGAGCTGCTCCTGTACGATGTTGAGGGTGCGGACGGCGCGCTTGAGAACCGAGGTGTGGCAGATGTCGAAGGTCAGGCCCGCCTCGGCAATGAGCCGGGCGCCGTCGGCGGCTTCCTGTTCGCCGGCCGGGCTGAGATCCACATCGGTCCAGCCCGTGAAGCGGTTTTCAAGGTTCCAGGCACTCTGACCGTGGCGCAACAGCACGAGGGTATGCATGGGAGCCTCCCCTTCGACACCTATTCGGTGGTTTGGATATTGTACGACTTGAGCTTCCTGTACAGGTAACTGCGTTCCAGCCCGATGGCTTCCGCCAGCCGGGAAATGTTGCCTTCAAACTCCCTGAGTTTTGATTCCAGAAAGACGGCTTCAAAGGCGTTTCTGGCAGCCTTGAAGTCCATGGCGCCGGGTTCGATGCCCTGCTCGGGCAGCGCCGCGCCGCAGGGGGGCGCATTCCGGATGGCCGCGCCGAATTCCGGCGGCAGATCCAGGGCATCCACGGTCTGTCCGGCAAACATGATGAGCATGCGCTCCACGAAGTTCTTCAGTTCACGCACGTTGCCCGGCCACGGATAGTCGAGCAGGGCCCGTTCCGCATCCTTGGTGAAGTCGAGGGGCTTGAATCCCTGGTCGCGCACCATGGCGTCGTGGAATTCGCCGATCAGGACCAGAATGTCCTTGCCGCGTGTGCGCAGCGGCGGCAGCGTGAGCGGGAAGACGCGCAGCCGGTAGTACAGGTCCTCCCGGAAGTTGCCCTTCTGGATCTGCTCCTCGAGGTTCTTGTTGGTGGCCGCAATGACGCGGACGTTGACGCGCATGGTCTTGTTGCCGCCCACGCGCTCAAAGCTCTGTTCCTGCAGGATGCGCAGGATCTTGGCCTGCGTCTTCATGCTCATGTCCCCGATTTCATCCAGGAACAGGGTGCCGTTGTCCGCCAGCTCGAACTTGCCGGTCTTGGCCTGATCGGCACCGGTAAAGGCCCCTTTCTCGTGTCCGAAGAGTTCGCTTTCGATGAGTTCCTCGGGAATGGCGGCGCAGTTCACGGCCACCAGCGCCTTTTCCTTGCGCTTGGACTGGGCGTGGATGGACCGGGCCGCAATTTCCTTGCCGGTGCCGTTTTCACCGGTGATGAGAACCCAGGCATCCGTGGGCGCCACACGCTGGATCTGTTCCCGCAGCTGAAGGATGGGGGACGATTCGCCCGTCACCTCAACGGTGTGCTCTCTGGCGATGCGTGATTTGAGGGCCTGATTCTCCCGACGCAGGTTGTGAAACTCCAGGGCGTTGGCGGCTGCGATGACCACCTTCTCCAGCGACAGAGGCTTTTCGATGAAGTCGTGCGCGCCCCGCTTGATGGCGTTGACGGCGGTCTCGATGGTGCCGTGCCCGGAGATCATGATGACGGGCAGGGACTTGTCGTGCTCCTTGATGGTGGCCAGCGCCGTCAGCCCGTCTATGCCGGGAAGCCAGATATCCAGAAAGACAAGGTCCGGCTTCTCGCTGTTCAGCATGTCCAGCCCCTCTTCACCGGTCTCGGCCTCGGCCACGGTATGCCCTTCGTCTTCAAGAATCCCCCGCAGGGAGAATCGGATGCTTTCTTCGTCGTCAATAATCAGAATATGCGCTTTGCTTGGCATTATGCCGACTCCGCAGGAATGTGCTTGGTTAGTCCGTCAGCTGGAAGCCCGTTTCGAACAGGGCAATGCAGGCATCCACGACTTCTGGGTCATAGAATCGGCCCTTGCCGGCCATGATTTCCCCGAGGGCGGGAGCAAGGCCAAGCGAGGGGCGGTAGGGGCGGTGCGAGGACATGGCTTCCACCACGTCGGCCACCGCAAGGATGCGTGCCTCTAGCAGGATGTTGTTTTCAGACAATCCGTTAGGATACCCCGACCCGTCAAGTCGTTCGTGATGCTGATGCACGATTTCGGCCACGGGCCAGGGAAACGAGATCCGGCTGAGAATGTCGAACCCCACGGAGGGGTGGGTGCGCATGAGATTCATCTCCAGCTCGGTCAATCTTCCGGGCTTCGAGAGGATCTCGGCGGGAATGTAGATTTTCCCGATGTCGTGCAGGGTGCCGGCCACGCGGACCGCTTCAAGGGTGTCTCCCTCGACCCCCAGCTCGTGGGCAATGGCGCAGGCAAGCTTGGCGACACGGGACTGGTGTCCCGCTGTGTACGGGTCGCGCTTTTCCGAGGTCAGGGACAGTGCCTGAACGGTCTGCTCGAAGGTGCGTCGCAGCTCAACGAGGCTGGTGCGCAGTACTTCTTCCGAGCGTTTCCGGTCCGTGGCGTCGCGCAGCACGATGACGGAACCGGCAATCTGGTCGAACCTGTCTGCGGTTTCGGTGATGCTGATGTCCACGGGCGTGTACTTTCCGGACGGGCGCTCCACGGTCGCCGGGGACGGATGGGTGTAGAGATCGTTTTTGCCAAGGGCCGCCCGGGTACTGATGTACAGCCCGCTCTTGTCATCCCGAACGCGGAAGGCTTCGGCGAATTTCAGCCCGGTCACCTCGGCATCGCTGAGCTCAAAAAGTTTTTCCGCCGCCTCATTGATGAGCGTGATTTCGCCATTATCGTTCAGCGAGACCACGGCGTCGCCTATGCTGCGCAGGGTGGTGGCGAACCAGCGCTCCTTGTGCCGCAGGTCGCGTTCCATCTCGTGCTTGTAGAGGGCCATTTCGATGCAGGTGTGCAGTTCCCGGTCCTCGAAGGGCTTCATGATGTAGCCGAAGGGCTCGGTGATCTTGGCGCGTTGCAGGGTATCCGGATCGGCATGAGCCGTCAGGTAGATGATGGGAACGAACAGGCTGTTGCGGATGCGGGAGGCGGCATCAATGCCGTCCATGTCGCCGCTGAGGATGATGTCCATGAGCACGAGATCCGGCTGGTGGAGTTCTGCCAGATCAATGGCTTCCTCTCCCGTGGTGGCGGTCAGGGGAGGAGAGTAGCCCAGCTGCTGGAGGCGTCTGCGCACGTCGAGTGCGATGACGGGTTCGTCTTCGACGAGAAGGATGGATGTTGCCTGTCTGGTCATGGTGTTCTTCTATGGAGTCAGGATGCCGGCAAGGGCGTTGGCCAGATCCGGGAATCTGAACTGGTAGCCTGCGTCCGCCAGCCGGTTTGGGAGGGCGTATTGGCCCTGCAGGATCGTTTCTTCAGCCATTTCTCCGTACAGGAGCCTGAGGACGAAGCCGGGAACGGGCAGCCAGGAGGGGCGGCGGAGGGTGCGCCCGAGGGTGTCGCAGAAGTCGGTCATGCTGACCGGAGTGGGAGCGGTGAGGTTGTAGGGCCCCACACATTCGTCGCACTGAAGCAGATGCATAATCCCCCCGGCGGCATCCTGCCTGTGTATCCATGAAATACCCTGATTGCCGGAGCCGACCGGCCCCCCAAGGTAGAACCGGAAGGGAGGCAGGAATTTCGGCAGGGCGCCTCCCTCAATTCCCAGCACGACGCCGGTGCGGATAATGACCCGTCGGATGCCCATGGACTCCGCTTCCTTGGTGGAGGCCTCCCAGTCCCGGGCAACGGAGGCGAGAAAGCCTTCACCGGATGACGAAAATTCCGAGAAGGTCTCTGGGGAGACAACCGTTGGTCTGGCTCCGTAGTAGCCTACGGCCGATCCCTGCACGAGCACAGAAGGCGTCGTCTCCATTGTGCGGAGGGCCGCCATGAGCGCCTGCCCGGTTCGGATGCGGGAATCCCTGATTCTGCTTTTACGGTCCCCGGACCAGCGACCGTCCGCAATGCTTTCCCCTGCGAGATTGATGACGGCATCGGCACCGGCAAGGTGCCGGGCAAGATGCGCGGTATCCTGTCCGTCCCACGGAACAAAGGAAATGTCGAAGGAATGCCCCTGGGGCATGAGGAAACGGCCCTTTTCGGGATTCCGGGAGGGAATGACGACCTGCCAGCCTGCATCAAGCAGTTGTCCGGACAGCGCCGTACCGATGAAACCGCTGCCACCCAGTATGACCGCACGCATGGTAACACCCCGAGGTTGTGGATGATCCGGTTCCGGCGCGTTCAGTTGCCGGAGACATTGTCGGTCATTATGCCACAGGTAGCTCTATGGTGACAATGGTTCCGCCGTGCTCGGCGTGATTTGCCCGCACATAGCCGCGGTGATCGCTGACGATGGACTTGACGATGGTCAGCCCGAGACCCGTGCCGCCCTTCTTTCTCGAGAAGTAGGGTTCGAAGAGGCGGGAGCGCTCTTCCTTGGTCAGGCCGGGGCCGTTGTCCGCAACGTCGACACGCACGAGACCGAGCTGCCGGTCGTGGCGCAGGGTGACGGTGACCTTTGGGGCGGGGTGGTTGTGCAGTACCTCTGCGGCATTGCTGATGATGTTCAGGAACGCCCGGTGCAGGGCCTCCCTGTCCATGGGAATGGTGGGGATGGGGGTCAGGAAGACCAGCTCCCACTTGATGTGGCTGTGGCTGTGCTGGAACAGGGAGACGATTTCCTCCACCAGCGGCTCGATCTGGTCGGGCTTGGGCTTGACCTCGGGCAGTTTGGCAAAGGCCGAGAACTCCTGCACCATCTGCTGCAGATGTTCCACCTGACGTACGATGAGGTCCGTGCACTGTTCGAAGATGGGGTCGCCGATTTCGCCGCCGTACTTGCGCTGCAGCCGCTGCGCCGAAAGCTTGATGGGAGTGAGCGGGTTCTTGATTTCGTGGGCGATGCGCTTGGCCACCTCGCGCCATGCCGCCATGCGCTGCATTTTCTCAAGCTCGGTGATGTCCTCGAAGACGAGGACGATGCCGTATTCCTCGGTGTCCCGTGCGGGCAGCCCCACGGCGTTCACCAGCAGCTTCAGCTCCCTGCCGCCCATGTACAGGTCCACCTGACGCTGCCAGTGGCTCTCGGGCATGGTGGAGAAATGCAGGTACATCTCGTCCACCAGTTCGGCATATTCGCCGCGCAGGAGTTCGCGGGCGTTGAGGCCGATCAGGGACCGCGCCTCCACGTGGAAGATGGCCGCGGCCGCCTTGTTCATGGTGGAGATGCTGCCTTCCGGATCCAGCGAGAGCTGCCTTCCGGATCCAGCGAGATGACCCCGGCGGCAATGTTGTCCAGCACGGCCTCGATGTAGCGGTTGCGCTGTTCCTTTTCGAAATTCTGGCGCCCGAGCATGATGTTGGCGTCGGTCAGTCTGGCCCGGCTCTGCTCCAGGTCCTCGGCCATGCGGTTGAAGGACTGGACCAGAACACCCAGTTCATCCGTGGACGTATCCTCCAGGCGCACGGCCAGGTCACCGCGGGAGATGCGTTCCGTGCCTTCGGCAAGGGCGAGGATGGGGGCAGCCAGTTCCTTGGCAAGGCGGAAGCCGAACCACATGGCCCCGAGGATGATCAGCAGGGTCAGCACGCCCAGCACGAAATAGAGGGTGACCTTGAGCGGATGCTTCAGGGTCTTGAGCTTCTTGTATTCCTCCACGCCCCGCACAATACGGTCCAGCCGGAACATGACCCCCTGCCCGACGCTTTCCACCAGCACCAGGTATCCTGTCTTGCCTTCATCCACGGGCATGACGCCCACGGCGTAGTCGTCATTGGCGCCGGGCCAGATGAGCGACCAGAAAAGCGGCTGCTTTTCCAGGCTTTCCCAGTTTATGCGCGCCTTGGTCTCGTCCCAGACGTTGGCGAAGGCCTGTGGTCCGTGCCAGTTCTGCTCCTGCCTGTCCGGACGGATGACGCCGACCAGGGTGAGATCGTATTCGTCCAGCTTCTTGGAGAGGTATTCATCCATGGCCTTGCCGCCCCAGGCGAAGCGGCGTTCGATGATCTCGTCGATCATGAACTGGCTGCGATGCTTGAGTCGTTCGCGCGAGTCCGCATAGATGGATTGCCCCACCTCGAGCGCCTGCTCCATGGAATGCTCCACCTGGTTCTTGAACCAGTAATCCACGGAGGTCTGCACAAAGAGGGCGCTGACCATGAACATGAGCACGGTGGGGAAGAGGGAAAGGCACATGAAGGCCAGAACAAGCCGCGTCCGCAGACGGGAACCGAGCACCCTGCGGCGGCGTTCCAGCATGAGTTTGACCCCGTTGCGGATGACGATGAACAGCACCAGCAGCAGGAGAATGAAATTCAGGTTGAAGAGGCCGAGGAAGAAGTAGGAATCAACACCCAGATAGTTGAGCTCGATCCATGTCAGGGCGATGACCAGCAGGAAGGCCACGGCGGCGAGGATGAGTTCGCGTTGCCGCCGCTTGCGCTCCTTGGTGTCCGCGACACTCACGCGGATGGTGTGTTGTTCCTGCTGCTCGTCCATGTGCTGCCGGCCCGTCAGAGTGTGAAGTCCATGGAGTAGTGCATGGACGGGGCAATGTCCCATGACCAGAAGAACAGGGTCTTGGCCAGCCACGGGGGCACGTTGTCGCTTGCCATGCGGATGTCGAGGTCAACGCGGTATTCCTCTCCCCGGGTCAGGTTGGCCAGCTGTCCGACGTTCAGGGCCAGTTCGGCCCATGTTTCCGCCAGAAGCTTCACGAGGCTGTTGCTCTTGTGCAGGGTGGGCTGTCCGGAGAGGGTGATCATGTATTCGCGCGTCAGGACGTTGTAGGAAAGCACGCTGTGCAGTTCCTGCGTGCTCAGCGTGTTGGAAAACCAGAGTGAACCGGGTTCGGTCAGGGCTGCTTCGCAGGTCAGCGTGACCCGGGCTCCTTCCTTGAGCATCAGGCGCAGGGAGTCAAGCTCGGTGAATCCTATGCCGAAACGAACGGCGATCTGGCCGTCGGAGTTGTCGAGGACAAAGTCGCGCAGCCGTATCTGCTGGTCCGCGGCCCGCGCAGGGGCGCCCCAGGCACACATGAGGCATGCAAGGGCAAGGCAGATGAGAAGGTATGGAAATCTGTGGTCGTTTGTGCGCATGTGGTTCCGTGTTCAGAGGGAATGAATCTGCGGAATAGTGTCATACCGCCGTCCGGTTGGCAACTCATGGACAGGGCCTCATGCACCATGTGCGCGAGGCTGTGCACAAAAAAGGGGCGGTCCTGTCCGGACCGCCCCAGCATGATCGAAGTCGGTTTGCTACAGACCGAGATAGGCCTTCTTTACGTCGTCGTTGGAGAGCAGGCTTGCTGCGGAGTCCTCCAGCGTGATTCTGCCGGTTTCCATCACGTAGCCGCGGTGGGCGATCTTGAGCGCCTGGTTGGCGTTCTGCTCCACCAGGAAGACCGTGGTGCCGGATTCGTTGACCTTCTTGATGATGTCGAAGATCTGCTGGATGATGATGGGGGCAAGCCCCAGGGAAGGCTCGTCCAGGAGGAGCAGGCGGGGCTTGCTCATGAGGGCGCGGGAAATGGCCAGCATCTGCTGTTCGCCGCCGGAGAGCGTGCCGCCCTGCTGCTTCTGGCGCTGGGCCAGGATAGGAAACAGGTCGAACACGTAATCGAGGTCGCGCTTGATGCCGTCCTTGTCGTTGCGCAGGAAGGCCCCGAGATCCAGGTTCTCCATGACCGTCAGTTCGGGGAAGATCAGGCGGCCTTCGGGCACCTGACTGATGCCGAGTCGCACGATCTCGTTGGCCCGCATGGTATGCAGCGGCTTGCCCTCGAAGGTAATCTCGCCGGAGCGCGGGGGGGTGCCGCCGCAGATGGACATCAGCGTGGTGGACTTGCCTGCGCCGTTGGCGCCGATAAGGGTGACGATCTCGCCCTGTTCGATGTGCAGGGAGACATCGTGCAGGGCGTGGATGTTGCCGTAGAAGGTGTTGACGTTGGTAAGCCTAAGCATGGTCTTCTCCCAGGTACGCCTTGATGACGCGCGGATCCTTGCTGATTTCGTCGGGCGTGCCGTGGGCGATCATGCACCCGTATTCCATGACGTAGATGCGTTCGGACAGGCTCATGACCATGCTCATGTCGTGCTCGATGAGCAGAATGGCCATGTCCAGTTCGTCCCGGATGCGCAGGACCAGCTGCTTCAGGGAGGCGGTTTCCTGCGGGTTCATGCCGGCGGCCGGTTCGTCCAGCAGCAGCAGCGAGGGCTCCGTCGCCAGGGCCCGGGCGATCTCGAGGCGACGCTGTTCCCCGTAGGGCAGGTTGCACGCAAGATCGTTGTAGTACCTGTGCAGGCCGATGTACTTGAGAAGCTCGTAGCTTCTGTCCACGATTTCCTGCTCTTCCTTGCGGATGGCCGGCGTGCGCAGCAGGGCGCCCAGAATGCCGCCCTTGGTGCGGCAGTGGCGGGCGATCATCACGTTTTCCAGCACGGTCATGTTCTTGAACAGCCGGATGTTCTGGAAGGTTCGGGACATGCCCAGCCCGGTGACCAGGTTGGGCTTCATGCCGTTGATGCGGGATTCGGTTCCGCTCTTGGGAGTGAAGCGCACCTCGCCCTCGGTGGGAGTGTAGATGCTCGTGATGCAGTTGAAGAAGGTGGTCTTGCCTGCCCCGTTGGGCCCGATAAGAGCCACGATTTCCCCGGAGTCGATGCGCATGTCCACTTCGTTCAGGGCACGCAGGCCGCCGAAGTTCTTGGAGAGGTTCTGGACGTTGAGAACGGTCGCCATTACGCCTTTCCTCCTTCGGTCGCGGCAAGGTCCGGATCGTTGATGATGTACTTTCTGCCCTTGGGGGCGATGAGGCCCTGGGGCCGGAAGATCATCATCAGCACCATGGCCATGGCGAAGAGGATCATCCGGTATTCGGAGAAGGCACGCAGGTATTCGGGCATGAGCACAAGGAAGGCGGAGCCGAGGATCACGCCCAGGTTGGAGCCCATGCCGCCCAGCACCACGATGGACAGGATGATAGCCGATTCGAAGAAGGTGAAGCTGGCCGGATTGATGAAGGTGGTCTTGGCCGCGAAGATGACGCCGGCAAATCCGGCCCATGCGGTGCCGAGGCCGAAGGCCATCAGCTTGACGTTCACGCGGTCAATGCCCATGGCCTGACAGGCGATTTCGTCCTCGCGCAGGGCCTGCAGGGCCCGGCCGATGCGGGAGTCCTTGAGGCGCTGCACGGCGATGATGGTGACGATCGCCATGACCAGCACGATGTAGTAGACATAGGTGTTGGCGCCGGCAACGGAAAGGTGGTGGCCGAAGAGGTCGGGACGGGAGATGTTGGAGACGCCCGAGGGGCCGCCCGTCAGGTCGCTCCAGTTTTCCAGCACCAGACGCACGATCTCGCCGAAGCCCAGGGTCACGATGGCCAGGTAGTCACCGCGCAGACGCAGGACCGGGAAGGCCAGCACCACCCCGGCAAGAGCCGCCACCACGCCGCCGATGGGCAGGGCGGTCCAGAAGCCGATACCGTAGTAATGGTTCAGCAGCGCGTAGGTGTATGCGCCAATGCCGTAAAAGGCCGCATGGCCCAGAAAGAGCAGCCCTGCCACGCCCACGATGATGTTCAGGCCGAGGCCCAGGATCACGTAGAGCATGAAGGAAATGAAGATGTTGGTCTGGTAGGTGCTCACGATCCAGGGCATGAGCGCGAAGAGCGCGAACAGGCCGCCGTAGACTGAGACCGTAAACCGCTTGTCCGAGCCGAGGCGTTCGGTAAAGGCATTGCGGGGGCGTTCCGGTGCGGCCTTCGCCATTTCCTTGCGGCGTAGCGCCCAGCGCCAGACAAAGGAGAGAGCGAAGCTGCCCACGGCCATATACACCATGTTCATCCATCGCCATTCCACCGTATGCTCGATGGTGTTCACGCGGACCACCATGAGGGGGAAGGTGAGGAACATGAACCAGAGGCTCACCTTGAGTGATTTTGTCAGTTCTTGCATTGTACGTATCCCACACGCAGCCGGGCTGCGTCATCTATGTGCGTAAACGGTTGGTTACACCTTTTCCACGGGGGCCTTGCCCATGATGCCGGAGGGCCGGAAGATGAGGAAGACGACCAGAAGGGTGAACGCGAACACGTCTTCATAGTCACTGGAAATGTACCCGGTGGCGAAGCTCTCTGCGAGGCCGAGGAACAGCCCGCCGAGCACGGCGCCGGGAATGGAGCCGATGCCGCCGAGCACGGCGGCGGTGAAGGCCTTCACGCCTGCGAGGAAGCCGATCATGAAGTTGATCTGGCCCACGTGCGAGGCGATGAGCAGACCGCCGAGAGCGGCCAGGGACGAACCGATGATGAAGGTGATGGAGATGATCCTGTCGGCGTCAATGCCGAGGAGCATGGCCATCTTGCGGTTCTGCGCGGTGGCGCGCATGGCCTTGCCCATCTTGGTGTACTTGATGAACAGGGTCAGGGCGGCCATGCACAGGGCGCTGCCGACAACGATGACGAAGTCCGAGGAGCCGAAGATGTGGGCTATGGGGTCGAGGAATTCGAATTCGGGAATCAGCGCGGGGAAAGGCAGAAAGTCCGAAGTCTGTGCGAGGATCACGTAGTTCTGCAGGAAGAGGGACATGCCGATGGCCGAAATGAGCGGCGAAAGGCGTCCGGCGTTGCGCAGCGGCTTGTACGCGATCTTTTCCATGGTGTAGCCGTAGGCGGAGCAGTAAATGACCGCCACCACGGCCGCAATGACGAGAATGGCGAGTGCGGGGAAGCCGTACACGCCGAGCACGCCGGCCACGAGCAGGCCGGTGAAGGCGCCGATCATGTATATCTCGCCATGGGCGAAGTTGATGAGTTCGATGATGCCGTACACCATGGTGTAGCCCAGAGCGATCATCGCGTAGATGCTTCCGCGGGTAAGACCGCCAAGCGTCAGTTCAAAGAAATAATCCCAATCCATAATGTCTTGTCCCGTCCGGTCTCCCCCCGGGCACCCCAACGATGACGGGGTGAAGGCGGGCCGCAGAGCCGGCTTAGTTGTAAAGAAGCGGGGGACAGGCGTTGCCTGTCCCCCTAGAATATTCCAGGTGGCGTCGATAACTACTTGAGTTCTGCGAACTTGCCGCCCTGAACCTGGTACATGGAGAAGCCGACGCCTTCGGCATCGCCACGGGCATCAAACTTGATCTTGCCCACGGGGGTGTCGATGAGATCGGTGTGGAGCACCTTGGCAAGGTCGTCAAACTTGGTGGACGGAGCCTTGTCAATGGCGTTCAGCAGGGCGAGGGTAGCCGCATAGGCGGAATCGAAGAATGCACCGGGATCAGCACCGAACATCTTCTTGTGGGCGGCAACGGCATCCTTGTACATGGGCAGGCTGGTCACGTCGCGGGGACCGGAAGCGTACACGCCTTCGGCGTCTTCACCGGCAACCTTGATGAAGGTGTCGTCCTTCACGCCGTCATCGGATACGAACTTGGTGTCCATGCGCTTCTTGCGCATCTGGGCAACGATCTTGGAGGCTGCGGGATGGTAGCCACCGAAGATGACCACGTCGGCCTTGGAACGGCGGATCTTCTGCACAACGGCGGAGAAGTCCACGGCATCGGGGGTCACGCCTTCAAAAAGCACGACTTCGGCACCGCCGTTTTCCTGAATGAACTTCTGTGCGAATTCGGCATAGCCCTTGCCGTAGTCACCCTTGTCGTGCAGCACGGCGATCTTCTTGGCCTTCAGCACGTTGATGGTGAAGTCCACGCCGAGCTTTGCCTGCGCATCGTCAGAGGCGATGGTGCGGAAGAAGGTGGGGTAGTTGCCGGACTGGGTCAGCTCGGGGTTGGTCGCGCTGGGGGATATGACCGGGAGCTTGGCTTCAGTGTAAATGGGCAGGGCGGCCTTGGTGGCA
>QKEJ01000063.1 GCA_003252375.1 Halodesulfovibrio sp. | reverse complement strand
TCGGTGCGCATGAGCATGCGGCGGACGGGTTCCGGGGCGGCATGCACGTCGCAGACGTCGCCGTCGGCACCACGGTAGCGCACGCTGCCCATGGTGGGGGCAAGACGTCCGGCAATGCAGTTCAGCAGGGTGGATTTGCCGGAACCGGATTCTCCGACAATGCCGATGATTTCACCGGGCCACAGGTCAAAGGAGACATCAAGGCATCCGGCGCGGTCGCCGTAAAACTTGCTGATGCCCTGTACGCTGAGCAGGGGGGTATCCTCCGCCTGCAACTGTTCCGCAGGATTAGCCATTGTCGGAACCCTCCAGAGTCTGTGTGGTGCCGCCCATGGGGCCCACGTGTCCTGCCTCGCGCCGTTTCCGGCAGTGGTCGCTGTCCGAGCAGACGAACATGCGCCCGCCCGCGTCATCCAGAATGATCTCGTCCAGATAGCTGTCATCTGCGCCGCACAGGCCGCAGCAGGCATCCCACTGCTGTACCTCGAAGGGGAAGTCCTCGAAATCGAGGCTCCGCACGGTGGTGTACGGGGGGATGGCGTAGATGCGCTGTTCCCGGCCGGCGCCGAAGAGCTGCAGGGCGGGGGAGTCGTGCATTTTGGGATTGTCGAACTTGGGGATGGGCGAAGGGCTCATCACGTATCGCCCGGCCACCAGAACGGGGTAGTCGAAGCTGGTGGCGATGCGTCCGTGGCGGGCGATATCCTCATAGAGCTTCACGTGCATGACCCCGTACTCCTCGTGCGCATGCATGGTCCGGGTCTCGGTTTCACGCGGTTCCACCCAGCGCAGGGGCTCGGGAATGGGCACCTGATAGACAAGGATCTGCCCCTCACGCAGCGGCTGTTCCGGAATGCGGTGCCGGGTCTGGACCAGCGTGGCCTCGGCAGTTGATTCGGTGGTGGCCACCCCGGTGGTGCGGGCAAAGAAGGAGCGTATGGAAACGGCGTTGGTGGTATCGTCCGCTCCCTGGTCAATGACCTTGAGCACGTCGTCGTGCTTGATGACCGAGGCCGTTACCTGAATGCCCCCCGTACCCCAGCCGTAGGGCATGGGCATCTCGCGGCTGGCGAAGGGAACCTGATAGCCGGGGATGGCCACGGCCTTGAGCAGGGCCCGGCGCACCATGCGCTTGGTCTGCTCGTCGAGAAAGGCGAAATTGTACCCGGAATCCCCCCCTTCCTGCGCCTGCCTCCCGGTGCGTTGGGGGGCGGTGCCGATGGAGGTATTGTCGGTGGCGGTTGATATGAAATGGCCCTGCATCAGGCGGCTCCTTTCATGGTGTCGAGCAGTTGCGCGCGCCGTTCTCCCCGTTCCGTCCATTCGGTGCGCAGGCGGCGGAGAATTTCGAGTTCGCTCTGGAAATCCACGTGGTGCGGCAGCTTGAGGTGCTCCACGAATCCCGTGGCCTCCACGTTGTCGCTATGGGAGAGGACAAATTCCTCATCCTGTGCCGGGGCCACGACCTCCTCGTCCAGTTCGCGGCAGCGCAGGGCCCGGTCGAGAAGCGCCATGGCGATGGTCTTGCGTTCGTTGCTGCCGAAGGTCAGCCCATAGCCCCGTGTGAACTGGGGCGGGGTGGTTTCCGAGCCGTCGTACAGGAAAAGGAGTTCCGCCTCGGTTACCTTCAGTTCACCGATGCAGACGGGAAAGCCCAGTTCTTCGGGCGCCAGCTCCACGGCAACCGTGCCGCTGCGTATTTCCCCGGCAAAGGGGTGTCCGCCGGAGCCCTTGAATCCGCGCTGGGTGGAATAGCCCATGGAGAGCAGAAAGCCTTCATCTGCGCGGGACAGGTTCTGCAGGCGGATGTCCCGGTCCACGGGGAAGCGGATGGGGTCGCGGGTCAGGTCCCCGACGGGCGCTTCCGTTCCCCAGTCGGATTCGCCGCTGGCGGCCGGTTCCAGCAGCTCCTCCATGCCGGTCAGATCGCAGACGCGCGGCGCCGTTGCGCATGGTTCGGCGTGTTCGGATCTGTCGGCCTGTGTGGCCTGCGGAGCATCGGCCGCCTCGCCGGAGTCGTCCAGCAGGCTGAAATCCAGCAGGCGGTGGGTGTAGTCAAAGGTGGGGCCCAGCATCTGGCCGCCGGGCATGTCCTTGAAGGCGGAGGAGATGCGGCGTTTCAGCCGCATGGCTGCGGTATTCACGGGTTCGGTTGCGGCAAACCGCGGCAGGGTGGTGCGGTAGGCGCGCAGCAGAAAGATGGCCTCGATGACGTCCCCCCGGGCCTGCTTGAGAGCCAGGGCGGCCAGCTCGGGATCGTAGAGGGAGCCCTCGGCCATGACGCGGTCCACGGCCAGGGAAAGCTGGTTGCGGATCTGGGCCACGCTCAGCTCCGGCACGCCGGTGTCGCCGCGCCGCTCCTCTGCCAGCTGGGCATGGGCATTGCGGATGGCCTTTTCGCCACCCTTGACGGCTACATACATGTGATGGGTCCTCGTGCGGTTATGGTTCTGGGCAGGCAGGCCACCTCGCTCGGGGCGCAAAGGATGACGTCCACGCCCAGGGGGTAGGTCGCGCGGTTGCGTGCGAACAGGGGCCAGAAGGCCCGGTCGAGCCCGGACACGGCAAGGCGTTGCTCATCCTGAATGCCGGGACCTTCAAGGCGCAGCTGGTCGCCTTCGCGCAGGGAATCGACCTGCACGAGCAGGGTGGCGGAGCGGTCCGGGTAGCTCTCCGAGCCGCCGGAGTAGCGTTCGGCACCGTCCAGCTGCATGCCGGAGCGGAACAGCCCGAAGAGCGCCTCTTCCGGTGCGGAAAGAACGGGGCAGCCGCAGTGGAACTGCAGCCATGCGGCGCTGTCATCCCCAAAGCCCTCGGGGCAGACCGGGGTGTCCGCGTCAAACAGGGTCAGGGCCACGGCTGCCGTGGAGACATGCATGCCCGCGGGAGTTCCGGAAAGGCCGGTGAGGGACACCACGCGGCCCGGTCGGGCCATGGCGTCCAGCACGGCCCGGAAGATGCGGCCCGCATCATGGACCGGATTGTCAAAGCCGGGAAGAATGGTCTGCATGCGCATCAGTCCTCCCCCCGTACCAGCGTGAAGAAATTGACCCGGGTTTCGGCCGTGCGTTCGCTTTCGGCGTGGTCGCGGGCAAGGCGGGCTGTCTCCAGCGGGCAAAGAACCGCACTGTCCAGTTGCGGCAGCAGGGCGTCATCCTGCAGCAGGGCGTCGAACAGGGCCGCCAGCACGGCGTGCCGGGGGTCGCGTCCGGCAACGTAGGCGTGGCCCACTCTGCCCCGCACCTGCACCGCGCAGCGGGTGACGGTCATTTCTCCGAGGTTGAAGCGCATGCCCTTGCCGCCGGCCCTGCCCCGGACCATGGCGAGGCCGGTCTCGGGCCTGCGCAGGAAGGTGAACTCCGGCGTGCCGGAATGCGCATCCCATGCCTCTTCCAGCGCCTGTCGCGGGGCGCGGGAGAGTATCCCCATCCAGCGCTGCCGCGCGGCGTGTTGCCCGTGTGTCTGTGTCATGGTTGGTGCCTTTCTGTACCACTGGACGGGTTGTCCAGATGTCTCAACAAGTTATTGTAACGCAAATGCCGCCATACCTTCACAGCAGGCAGCTATGTCGTGGAGGCTTGCCGCTCTGCCCGGACGGGGAGGCGGTGCCCGATGAAGAATTGGCCGAAGAACCGGCAGACGCCTTCCGGGGCGCACAGCAAGGAGGCTGCATATGGAACTGGAACGCGGAAAGGGTCTTGCCCTGTGGCGGCAGATTCAGAAGGCGCTGGAGCAGGACATCGTGGAGGGCATTTTCGGCCCCGGCGACAAGCTGCCTCCCGAGCGGCTGCTGGCGGAACGCTTCGGCGTGAACCGCCATACCCTGCGGCAGGCCCTGAATACGATGACCCGCAAGGGGCTGGTCCGGGCCGAACAGGGACGGGGCTATTTTGTCCGGGAGGACATGGTGCACTACTCCCTTGCCCGGCGCGTGCGGTTCCGTGAGAACCTCTCCCGTCAACGACGCGAGGCCGAAGAGGAGTTTCTCGGCTGGGAGGTGGTGCAGGCCGGACGCCGGGCGTCCGAGGCCCTGATGGTCCGTCCCGGAACAAGCCTTGTGCACCTGCGTTCCGTGGGCAGGGCCGACGGTGCCAGCCTGTGTCTGAACAGCCACTTCTTTCCCCATGCGCGGTTTCCCGACATTGCGGAACGCTACGGGTGCTGCGGTTCCGTAACCGCTTCCTTTCGTGCGCTGGGCATTGCCGACTACACCCGGCTGCAGACCCTCATCACCGCCCGCATGCCCACGGCGCAGGAGGCCCGGCTCCTCGACCAGCCGCGGAGCAAGCCGGTCATGGAGCTGGAATCCGTCAATGTGGACCGCGACGGCGTGCCCATCGAGTACGGACGCTGCCTCTGGTCTTCCGACCGTGTGCAGTTCGTGGTGGAGGCGGGCGTGCAGCATCTGTCCTGACGCTCCTAGATGAATCTGCGGCGCAGTTTGCCGCACGCATAGTCGATGATCACCACGGTAAGGATGACCATGATCATCATGGTGCAGACCTCGCGGTAGAGGTAGCCGTTCAGCTTGTCGAACATGAGGAAGCCGATGCCGCCCGCGCCCACGAATCCGAGGATGGTGGCGCTGCGCACGTTGGATTCGAACTTGAGCAGGCTGAAGCTGACAATGGTGGGCATGACCTGCGGCAGGACCGCAAAGGCCATGGTCTGCAGCGGATTGGCGCCGCCTGCCTCCACGGCTTCCACCTGGCCCGGTTCAATGGCCTCCACGGCCTCGCTGATGATCTTGCCGAGGTTGCCGAGGGTGTGGATGGCCAGGGCCAGCACACCGGCAAAGGGACCGAGGCCGATGACCGCCACGAAGATGAGAGCCATGACGAACTCGTTGAAGCCGCGGCAGAAATCGAGAAAACGGCGGACATTGAACTGGATGGTCCTTCGCAGGGCCTTGCGTCCGGGGCTGCTGCCCGGGATGAGCAGCTTGAGGGTGTTGCGCGCCGCCAGCATGGAGACGGGGATGGAGGCCACAAAGGCCAGCAGCGTGCCCCATATGGCGATGGCGATGGTTTCGACAAGCGCACGGAAGTATTTGGCCAGATTGGGCAGAGCCGTTTCCGGCGGGAAGAATCCGCCGCGCTTCTCATCCACAATGCGCGCATACTCGCTGTTCACCAGCTTGGCGCGTTCCGCTTCCGGCATGGCCGCGATGCGTTCCTCCGCCAGCTTCTGCGCCCGGCGGGTCATTTCCGTAAAGTCGCTCTGTTCTCCCGCTGCCTGCATCTGCGCGCGCACTTCCTGCATGGCCTCTTCCTGGGCGATGATGGCAGGGACGCGTTCTGCCTGTCGCATGGCGGAGGCCTTGTCGTCCGCGTTCACCTCCCTGCCGAAGAGGTAGGAAATGGCGTTGCCGCGCTTGGCGTACAGGGCAAAGGGATCAATGTCGCACCAGACGTACGTGGTGACCAGAATCAGGGCCGTAAGGAGGCCCAGGCCCCCGAGGAGCACCTTCTGGGAAAGGGGCGTCCTCGGGGTGATCTGATCAAGGGTCAGTTCCTGGGTCATTGCTTCTTCCTGTGACAATCGGATCTATTTGGCAGCCAGCTGGCTCTTGAGACGCTTGAGGTAGCGGATGATGTCGTAGGTCTTGTCGTCGGAGTATGCGTAGCCGCCGTTCTGCAGCTTGTTGAGCACGGTGGTGTTGCTGTTCAGCTTGAGCAGGGCGCCGGCAAAGGCGGCCTTGAGGCTTTCGGGCAGGTCGGCGCGGCAGGCCATGGGAGCGCCGGGGATGACTTCGGAGGTCCACAGGACGCGGAAGTCATCCTTTTCCACCTGGCCCTTCTCGATCATGCGGTCCAGGTCGATGTTGTTGGTGGCGGCCACTTCGATGCCGCCGTTTTTCACGGCCAGGATGGAGGCGCCGTGGGAACCGGAGAACTTCACTTCCTTGAAGTACTGTTCGGGCTTTACCTTCAGGTCACGGGCAAAGAGGACGTTGGGCACGAGGTAGCCGGAGGTGGAGTTGGGGTCGGTGAAGGCGAAGACGTGGCCCTTGATCTGGGCGAGGTCCTTGATGGGGGAGTCCTTGCGCACGATGATCAGGCCATTGTAGCCGGGGCGGCCGTCCTTGTTCAGCTCCATCAGCAGGGCCTGGGCGTTGGCCTTTTCAGAGGCTTCCACGTAGCTCTTGGGGCCGAAGTAGGCAAAGTCGATGTGCTTGTGGGCCATGGCGGTGATGATGCCGGCGTAGTCGGATGCGGAGAAGCCTTCAACCTTGATGCCGAGGGTGGCTTCCAGCTGGTCGAGCATGGGCTTGAAGCGTTCAAGAATGTCGGCACCGCCCTCGGTGGGGATGAAGCCCACCTTGATGGTGTCGGGCCACTGGGGGCCGGCTGCGGCTGCGGGCAGGGCTGCGGCGGTGATCATGCACAGGGCGATGAGAGAAAGCACGATGTTGCGAAACATGGGTAATCCTCCGGTTGTGTTCTGGGTATTGTGTTCACGTTCTGCCGGCCCGTGGGGCCGTATGGTCAGGCGCATGCTTCGAGGGTGCCGTAGGCTTCCTCGAGGCGCGCGCCGTACACGTCTGCGATGGCGTCGTCATCAAGCCGGGACGGGGTGGTGTCCACTACCAGGGCGCCCTTGCGCATGCCGATGATGCGCTTGCCGTACCGCTTGGCGAAGTCGATATGGTGCAGGTTGACCAGCACCGGGATGCCCTTGGTCTCATGGATGTTCTGCAGTATCTGCATCACGGTTTCGGCGCTGTGGGGGTCGAGGCTGGCAATGGGTTCGTCCGCCAGAAAGACCTGCGGCTCCTGCGCCAGGGCCCGGGCAATGGCCACGCGCTGTTGCTGTCCGCCGGAAAGGGTATCCGCCCGCTGAAAGGCGAGATCGGCAATGCCCACCTGCTTGAGGCAGTCAAAGGCGAATTCCCGTTCGATCTTGGGGAAGACGCGCAGCATGGACATGCCCAGATGCAGGGGAGAGCGGTTGAAGCGCAGGCGGCCCACCAGCACGTTGTCCAGCACGGTCAGCCGCCGCACCAGATGGAACTGCTGGAAGATCATGCCCACCTTGCGGCGCACCTGCCGCAGATCGCCGCCGGTCACGCTGGTGATGTCGTCACCGAACAGCGCAATGGACCCGCTGGAAGGGCGGATGAGCCTGTTCATGCAGCGCAGCAGGGAGGACTTGCCTGCCCCCGAGGAACCGATCACGACGATGAAGTCGCCGGTGTTCACGGTGAGCGAAATGTCACGCACCGCATGGGTGCCCGTGCGGTATACCTTGTTGAGATTGTTGACCTGAATGGCCGGAATCTCGGTAGGGCGTTTCATGGTTATTGCCTTGCCTTCCATTGCTGCAGTCCTCCTGTTCCGGGCGCGGGGCGCCGATGCATTGCAAACATGGGAATGCGTGCATCCCTTGCGGGCACAGCATCCGATGCTTCGTGAATAGGGGGTGAATGTTGTCGTTCTGTGACGCGGGCATGACAGTAGGAACACCGGGGTTCCGCAGATAGACCAATGGCGGAATGGTCTACGGTGTCCTGCGGGTGCGGGGAGAATCTGCGCCTTCCGTCACACGGCCGCCATGCCGGAACCGTAGGGATGCCCGGAAAGATCGTATACCCGGGAGGCGGAGATGACTGAAGGATTGCAGGCGGCGGAACAGGGAATGCCGCTGGTGGCGCAGGACGCCATGGTGCGCGACAGCGTGCTGGGACGGTGGACCGAGATTGCGGCCCGCGCCCAGCTCGTGGAATGCGTCATCGGGGACTATTCCTACGTGATGAATGATTCGGATTGCATGTACACCACACTCGGGAGGTTCTGCTCCATTGCTGCGCATGTGCGCATCAACCCGAGTAACCATCCCATGTGGCGGGCCACGCAGCACCACGTTACCTACCGCAGCGCCTTCTACGGTTTCGGCGGGGATGATGCGGCCCTGTTTGACTGGCGCAGGGAATCCCCGGTGGTGCTGGGGCACGACGTCTGGGTGGGGCACGGCGCCATTATCCTGCCGGGCAACACGGTGGGCACGGGAGCCGTGGTGGCTGCGGGAGCCGTGGTCACGCGGGACGTGCCCGCCTATACCATCGTGGCCGGGGTGCCGGCACGGCCCATCCGGAAGCGGTTCTCCGACGAGGTGCAGGCGGCCCTTGCGCGCATCGCCTGGTGGGACTGGGACCATGCGCGCATCGGGGCGGCGCTGGAGGATTTTCGTGCCCCGGATATCCGGCAGTTCATCGAAAAGTACGATCCGCTCTAGGAATGGAATGGGCGGGCTGGCAGGGAAACAAGATACGGGCCGGTTCTTCGGAACCGGCC
>QKEJ01000027.1 GCA_003252375.1 Halodesulfovibrio sp. | reverse complement strand
GTCAGAGACGTCAGGCGCTACGGAGACTGCGGTTTCGGGGTGAGGCGTCGCCGCACCGTGGGCCTGCGGCTGTTTGGGCGGGGAGGGGCGAATCTCGTCGTGTGGGGTGTCGGAAGCGGGAAGGGAAGCCGGGGGGGCAGGACCATTCGCGGGGGAGACTGCCTTGGTCTTGGAGCGGCTGGGTGAATCGGGGGTGAGGCTGGCGACCAGATTGGCAATGGGACTGGTAATGGGGTTGGGGATGGTGGCCGTAGCTGTCTGTGTGTGGGGGGCAAGAGCAGGTTCCACGGACAGGACAATCCATTCCGCCATGAGGCAGAATCCCAAAACGGCGGCGATGGCCAGGATGGAAGTACCCCTGCCAAGCAGATGTTTTACGGCGCTGTCCATACGGTTTCCCCCCGTGTGCGGGCGGGGTCGTCAGGCGTTTGCTCCTTGCTCCGTCATGGCCTTGCCTGCGGTTCCCGCTCTTCGCGTTGTGCCTTCGTTGCTGCTTCCTACTCCACGAAAACGGCTTGCCGGGCCATCTGGTCCGGAAGGTGAATATTCCATCGCTGCAGCTGGGCGCGGCTGAAGATGAATTTCCCCTGTTCCGCCGTAACGGGCGGGATGGTATTCGGATGCTCTCCGTGCAGGACACGCTGCCCCAGCCTGGCAGCAGTGACACCTTGCATGTAACCGTCCAGGACCAGACCGCCAATGGCCTTTCTGGGGCCCACGGCCACTTCCCAGAACCCGAACAGGGGAACGGGAGTGTGGGCCGATGTCCATTCGGCCACGGCTTCGTACCCGACAAAAGCATCGTCGCTGCTCCGGATGCGGTGCATCATGGACATGGTCACGATGTCCGTGCCGTCTGCCTTCAGTCCCAGTACGGTGTCCTGCCAGACCTCCCAGTTGTCAATGAGCTTCAGGGTTACAAGCAGGCCGTTCTGCTTGAATTCCGTTTGTCCGTTGAAGGTTTCCGCCATGACAACGCGAGATGTCAGGCTGTCATCGAAAAGAATGGTCACCTTGCGTGCATTGGGCAGAATGGCGCGCAGGTATTCAAGAGAACGGCGCAGCATGGGACGTTCGAGGACGCCCGTGATGTACCTGTTGCTGTGGGGAGTAAGGTAGTAGCGCGGATTGTTGTTGATGGCGTAGTAGATGGTGGGAATTTTGCGGTCAGTGAGCGGTGAGGCCAGTAGTTTGAGGGCGATATCATCCCCCAGAAAGACAAGGTCGGGGCGGTTTGCGTCGATGAACTGGATAGCCTCGGCGGCGCGTTGCTTGAAGTCGGATTCCGGAATGCGCTTCGTGTCCATGTCAAAGACATGGTATTTCACTGTGGGACCCAATTCCTCCATGATGGCCCTGTTGGAATCGGAAACCCATTTGAGTTCGGAATGATAGCT
Organism: Halodesulfovibrio sp.; assembly: GCA_003252375.1. GTDB lineage: Bacteria > Desulfobacterota > Desulfovibrionia > Desulfovibrionales > Desulfovibrionaceae > Halodesulfovibrio. The sequence continues at coordinate 6,939 of QKEJ01000027.1, read as the reverse complement.
GTTGATGATGCAGACAACGGGGCCGGGATGATGGGCATAGGCGACTGCATCCGGAAGGATGAGCAGACAGAGAAGCAGGAGCAGCATGTGTCGGGCTGGCAGCATGATATCACCATTGGTTGAGGCCAATGTCCAAAGGGTACTAGCTAGAATATGCCATCCGTCACGCTTTGTGACAAGTATATTGCGGAAATCGGCTTGCAGTCGCGCATGCAGCCGCGTGTTGTTTATTCCAATATGGTCTTTACGCGTCCGATCAGGCCGTTTTCCAGACGTACCTTGATGCCGCGGGAATGCTGCGGTGCCTTGGTAAGCAGATCCTTCACCACGCCTTCCGTCAGTTTGCCGGTGCGCTGGTCCTGCTTGAGGACAATGTGAACGCGTTGTCCCGGGTGAATGTCGCTGCGGCGGGTGCCGTCCATGGTATGGTCTCCTTGCTCGTTGTCAGTGTTAGTCGTTGGCGGGGCTGTCGTCCTTTCGGACGGGTTCGATGACGCGGCGATAGTAGGACAGGCAGAGTACGGTCAGCGGCAGGGCGATCAGCAGGCCCAGCAGGCCCAGCAGCTTGCCCCAGATGGAGAGGGAAAGCATGATCATCCAGGGAGAGAGGCCCATGGCCTGTCCCATGAAGCGCGGGGTGAGCAGAAGATCCTGAATGAGTTGCACCACGGCGAAAACGGCGAGGATCATCAGCATGATCATGGCCAGGCTGGTTCCTGTTTCCAGCCATTGGATGAGGCCCAGCATGAGGGCGGGGATGAACCCCAGAATCTGCAGGTAGGGCACCATGTTCAGGATGCCGATGAGCACTCCCAGCAGGATGGCCAGCGGCAGCCCCGCCATGGAGAAGCCGATGGCGAACAGGACGCCGACGATGGCGGCAACAAGTGCCTGCGCACGGAAATAGCGGTTCATACCGGTTTCGAAGTCGGCCATGAACAGCTGGACAGGCATGCGCCATGCCGGAGGAAGGATGTGCTGCCAGTTTTCCCGCACCTTCTGGAAATCCAGCAGCAGGAAGACGGTGTAGAGCAGGATGACCAGCAGGCCCATGACGGCAATGACGAGGTCCCGGGCCCCCTTGATGGCTCCCCACAGGCCGGGCAGCATCTTGCGGGCGGCTGTTTGCACCATGTCCAGTCCCTGCGTGGAGGTAAAGAAGTCCCGCAGGTCATGCTGGTTGAGCAGGTCCTTCAGCACGGCCCAGACCTCGGCGGGAAGCTGGCGGGAGGCCTTGTCCGCCAGCGCCGGGTTGTTGGCGAACTCCGTGATGAGCGTGCCCATGTGGCGGACTTCGGCGGTGATCATGGGGACGATGAGGGCCGCAAGGCCGCATGTGGCCCCCATGATGCAGAACAGGCTGAGCAGGGCAGCCGCGCCCCGGGATGGAACGAAGCGTTGTATCCGCAGGGTCAGGGGATTGACGAGGTAGGCAAGAAGCAGGGCGACCACAAAGGGCACCAGTACGTCGCTCAGGTATCCCAGAACGGTTATGCCTCCCCAGACCACGGCCACGGCCACGGCCATGCGGAAGACCCTGTCAAAGGTGTATGGGCGGTTGTCCAGAACCATGCATGCTCCTTGCTGTGGTGTCGGCCATGGGGTCCGCAGAATACGGACCAGGATGCTGGACGACACAGTATCTGTCTTTTCAGGGGGATGCAATGTTGTACCCTCGTCCGTCAAACGGGGGGAGCATGAAAGCGCCCGCCCGGCATGGGCCGGGCGGGCGATGTTCGTCCTGTGCGTGGGGCTGCGTGGGCTAGTCCTTGGTATGGATGGTGGCGATCACGCTCATGCCGATGCGCAGCTGGGGCAAGCCCGGCTTGTTGGTGTCCAGCTTGACGCGCACGGGCACACGCTGCACGACCTTGACAAAATTGCCCGATGCGTTTTCCGGCGGGAAGAGCGAAAAGGCCGCTCCGGTTCCGGCCATCAGGGATTCCACCGTGCCGGTCAGCTTTTCGTCCGGGTAGGCATCCACGGTCATGGAGACGTGCTGCCCCACCTGTACATGCGTCAGCTGGGTTTCCTTGAAGTTTGCAGTGACCCACAGATCCTTGTTGCTCAGGGGCACCACGGCAAGCAGCATCTGCCCAGCAGCGACCTGCTGTCCCTGTTCCACGCTGCGCTTGGTGATGAACCCGGCTTCGGGCGCGGTGATGCGGGTGTAGGAAAGGTTCAGTTCCGCCTGCCGGACCTTGGCGCGGGCCAGTTCCACCCGGGCACGCTGGGCAAGGGCCTGCTTGTCATCAATACGGGCCTGGTCATGCCCGGTGCTGGCCAGCCGTACCTCGGCCTTGAGCCGGTCCACGTCCTGCTGCAGCGAGCCGCGCTTGTGCGACAGGGCAAGCATCTGCGCCTGCGCCGATCCGAGTTCCGCGCGGGCCTTGGCCAGCTGCGTCTTGGCATTGTCATATGCCGACTGGGAGACGACCTTGTCCTTGATCAGCGAATCGTAGCGCTTCATGTCCAGGGCTGCCTGTTGCTCCACGGCGCGGGCCTGCTCCACGGACTGGCGGGCCGCTTCCTCTTCTTCGGCTGCCTGCTGCAGGCTGCGATACAGGGCCGCCAGCTGCGAGCTTGCCTGCGTGACCTTGGAGTCGGTTTCCCGCAGCGTCAGGGGGGCCTGCATTTCCAGGGCGGCAAGCTGGCTTTCCGCCGTGGAGAGGTCGGCCCGTGCCTGGGCCAGCGCCACCTCAAGGTCGGTAGGGTCGAGTTCGACCAGCAGCTGCCCGGCTTCGACCCGTTGGTTGTCTTCAACCTGCACGCTGTTCACGAATCCCGAGACACGGGGCGTGACCGAGAAAATGTGGCCGTCAACAAAGGCGTCTTCGGTTTCCTCTTCCCCCCAGGTCGCCTTTACATAGCCGGCAGTGCCCAGCGCCAGGCAGAGCAGTACGGCGAGGGCGATCTTCTTCTTGTTCTTGGCCTTGCGCTTGGCAAGGCTGGCATCGAGCGCCTGAGCGGTATTGGGTGTCTCCATGATAGTTCCCGTAATCCTTACATGTGTTGCACGGGGTGTTCCCCCGGGAGGCGACGTCGTTAATGCGCAGCAACCGGCCCGGTGGGGCCCTTGCGCTTGCGCAGGATGAATACGCCGAAGATGCAGAGCGTGCATATGACGGCGAGCCAGCGGAAAATGTCCAGGAACGAGAGCAGGGAGGCCTGCTCCAGCATCATCTTGTACATGGTGGCCAGGGCGTGCGTCTTTTCCGAGCCGATGGGAACATTGCCCGTCATGGCGTCCGTGAGGCCGGAAAGATAGTTCTGGAACACGGGATTGTACTGGGATGTGTGCGCGGCAAGGTGCGCCTGGTTGGATTGGGTGCCGCGCGAGAGCATGGTGGTCACCATGGATATGCCGACACCACCGCCGATGTTGCGCATGAGGTTGTAGATACCCGCCGCATTTCCCATCTTTTCCACGGGAAGGCTCGCCATGGAGGTGGTGGACAGCGGCACGAACACGAGGCCCATGCCGAGCCCCATGATGACGTTGGGCACGACGATGTCACTCATGCTGATCTGCAGGTTCAGGCTGCCGAAGCGCCACGAGGCGAAGGCGAGCAGGGAGAATCCGATACCGATGAGCGCGCGGGAATCCACGCGGCCGATGAGCCTGCCCACCAGCATCATGGAAATGACCGCCCCGATGCCTCGTGGAGACAGGGCCATGCCGCTGTCCAGAGCCGGATAGTGCAGCAGGTTCTGCAGAAAGAGGGGCAGCATGGCCACGGTGCTGTAGAGCACGATGCCCATCATGAAAATGAGCACGGTGCCGGCGGCAAAGGTCTTGTCCTTGAGGATGCGCAGGTCCACGATGGGGTGCTTGACCCGCAGCTCCCAGATCACGAAGGCAATGAGCGAGACCACGCAGATGCCGGTGAACCAGCGCAGCCACATGGCGGAGAACCAGTCCACCTGCTGCCCCTGGTCAAGGATGATCTGCAGGGTGGCCAGTCCCACGGCCATGAGCCCGAAGCCGAGGTAGTCCACTGAACCGCCGCGCGCCACGCTGCTTTCCTTGAGGTACGGCGGGTCTTCGATAAAGGACTGGCACATCCACAGGGCGACAAGGCCCAGCGGCAGGTTGATGTAGAAAATCCAGCGCCATGAGTAGCTGTCGGTTATCCAGCCGCCCAGGGTGGGGCCGATGATGGGGGCGACGACCACGCCGAGCCCGAACAGGGCCATGGCCACCCCGCGTTTTTCCGGCGGGAAACTCTCCATGAGGATGGCCTGGGACAGGGGCTGCAGGGCGCCGCCGGCTGCCCCCTGGATGACGCGGGCCATGACCAGCGTTCCTAGGGTGGGGGCGGCACCGCAGATGCCCGAGGCGATGACGAACAGGCCGATGCAGCCCATGAGAAAGCGCTTGCGGCCGAAGGTGGTGGAAAGCCAGCCGGTCATGGGCAGCACGATGGCGTTGGAGACCAGATAGCTGGTAAGTACCCAGGTGGCCTCTTCCGTGCTGGCGGAAAGGTTGCCTGCCATGTGCGGCAGGGCCACGTTGGCCACCGAGGTGTCGAGCACCTCGAGCACTGTGGCCAGCATGACCGACAGGGCGATGAGCCAGGGGTTGACCTTGGGGGTCCACCGGGGAGCGGATGCGGAATTCTCTGACATGGTGTGTATGCTTTTCGGGTGAACTGTTTCGTGCAGGGCTGCCAGTTAGGCAGGCTGCTGCAGTCCGGCAAGAATATAGCGCAGAATATGACTCTGCAGTTCTTCAACGCTGAAGGTGTTGTCGCCGTATATGAAGGCCGAACGGACGAACCCGGGGATGAAGCGGGCCGTCAGGTCGGGGTGCGGATCGTGGAAGATCCCTTCTTCAATGCCCGCCTCGATGATGCTCTGGAAGATGGCCGCCAGTTCCTGTCGAATGGCGGAGCACCGCTTCGTGTCTTCGGCTGCGGTGTGCGATTCGCGCATCAGCCGGAAGATGTCCGGGTTGCCGTAAGCGTAGCGCACGACCTGTCCTATGGCGTCCCTCAGGGTTGCTGAGGCGGGGCCGGCGCTGTTTGCCGTCTGCTGGCGGATACTGTCTATGATGTCATGGAATCCGGTCCTGACCACGGAGCGGTACAGGTCGTCCTTGTCCTTGAAGTAAATGTAGACTGTCCCCTTGCCCACGCCCGCCTCGGCTGCCACGTCCGTGAGCAGGACCTTGTGGTAGGGGCGGGTGGCAAAGAGGGCGCTGGCAGCATCCAGGATGCTCCGGCGCTTTCGTTCGTCAAGAATCTGCATGGTGGTGACCCCGGGCGCGCCATGCGCCCGATAATATTCGTGCAAGGCTCAATACTGACTAGCCAGTCGGTTTTGATACGCCTGAATTCCCGAAGGGTCAACTGGCGAGCGCAGGCCTTATATGGTGAGGTATTCCCGCGCCTCTGCTTGGGGGCGAGGGGCGTGTTGCTACGCCTTGCGTATGCCGATGTTTACGGATAACGTGAGCAAGCACATTTTGGCCGAAAGCGGCCGGAGGTCTTCATGGATAGTACGCTGTGGGCCCTGATGGGCCTTGCTTTTTTACTTGTCATTACTCCCGGGCAGGACACCATGCTTGTGTTGCGCAACGTGATGCTGCGCGGCAAGTTTGCGGGAATTGCTACAGGAGTGGGGGCCTGCTGCGGCCTGTTTGTCCACGCGGCCCTGTCCGTGTGCGGCCTTTCCGCCATACTGCTGTATTCGGCCGCCGCCTTCACGGTGCTGAAGGTTCTGGGAGCCTGTTACCTTGTCTATCTTGGCGCGCGCTCCCTGTGGGGCGCCTGGAAGGGGGCGGTGCTGCCCGATGCCGTCGCCTGCGAGGGCGCGCCCCTGCTTCGGGGCAATTTTCGCCAGCTGCGCCGGGCGTGGGGCGAAGGGTTCATGAGCAACGTGCTCAACCCCAAGGTGGTGGTGTTCTATCTTGCCGTGCTGCCACAGGTTATCGGCGACCCCTCGGCCATTATCCGGGATACGCTGTTTTTCGTGGGCTTCCAGTTCGTCATTGCGGTCATCTATCTTACGCTGCTCTCGCTCTGCCTCGGCAGAGTCCGCCATGTGCTGCTGCGCCCCGTCTTCAAGCGCCGGCTGGAAACCGTGACCGGCGGACTCATGGTGGCGTTCGGCGTCCGGCTGGCCATGGAGCAGGCCCCGTAATCATCCCATAGTGCAAGGAGAGTCCATGATTCCGACGAGACTGATACCGATGCTGTGCTGCCTTGTCCTGTTTGGCGTGTCCGCGGCATCGGCGTTTGCGGAGCAGAAGGACGCATATGTTGTGGATACGGCTTCCATGTGGCGGCAGTGCGCCGAACGGTGTCAGCAGAACGACGAGTTCGGCATTCTCACGCGCAAGGGATGCATGGCCGGGTGCGAGATGGCCAAGCAGCAGATGCCGCTTGCCGGAAAACGGTTCAGCCAGCTGGATGCCTGCCTGCACGATGTGGATGCGCTGGATCTGGCAGCTCATGTGGATGGACTGCAGAAACAGTGCAAGGCGCGTTGGAACCACCTGTACAAGCGTCGGGGATGCACCGACGCCATTGCCGCGTACTATGCACCGTGGTCGACACGGCTGTGCGTTCTGGACAGCCCTGCACAGGCCGATGCGCCCGGACAAGAGTCGGGACAGGGCCTGAAGCAGAGCACGGGACAGGCTGCGGAACAGTCTGCGGAACAGGCTACGGAGCAGGGAACCAAGGAGTAGGAGAGGACAGCCGATGACGCATTGCACGCTCGTTCCCTGTGCCGCCATGAGCGCGGGCAGGTTGATATTTCTTGTTGCCGCTGAGGGAGCGGCCGACGCCCCTGTTGCCTGCGGATTCCGTGTTTCCGGGCTCGGGCTTCGGCCCTGGCTTCCGGTGGGAACCGTCCTGCAGGGGGCGGGAGGGACGCCCCTGCTGCGCGTGGTGGCCAATGCGTCGTTGCCTGCCCCCGGGGTAGTGCATGCCG
>QKEJ01000141.1 GCA_003252375.1 Halodesulfovibrio sp. | reverse complement strand
AGGAAGGGAGCGACGAGATAGATCCGGCACGGTTCCCCTTCGCCAGCGCGGGGGCTCCCTGCTCCGGAGAATGCCCCTATTCCCGGTTCCTGCAGGACCACAAGGAGCATTCCGGCTGGGTCCGTCTGGTGCCCGGAGGCCCGGAATACTACAACACCGTCAGCCCGCTGAAGGCGTCGGACGGCACGCTGCTCGGCTGCGTGCAGGTGTTCCGGCTCATGCCGTCTCCCGCCCGGTAGCGGTGTTTTGATTCCGCCTTGCCAGCCCCGTCCGGTCCGTCCGGTACGGGGCTTTTTCATGTGCGCCGTATCGGGCGCTGTCAGCGTGTTGTGCGTGGTGGCTAATGAATATGGACGTGTGTGGTCGATATCCGGCGGGGTGACGCATCAGAGGGGCTGAGTATCGCTCAATCACCTGTATTGGTGCGGCGCAGCGTCATGTTTGTTTCAGCCGGGCATTGCTGGTCTCTGAGGGCCAGAGCTTTCAGGAATGGTTCTTGACCGTGTGTGTGGGGCATGGTTGTGTGTGAATGTGTATTTGAGTTGTGTGTGATGAGTTTATGTGCACTTGGTGTGTTTTAGGTGACCAATGTTGACAATAGTTGATTGTGGGTGATATGTGACCAGGGTAGTATTAAACAACCATGGCTTGGTGGGTTCAAAGAGGACATGGTGACCCTGTGTGGTCCTCGTTATGCTGCCGCTCGTGCCACGATTGATCCGACGAGGGTTGCAGAGCAACAATGACAAAGCAGACGTACACATTGGGTGAGGCAGCAGAGCTTTTGAGCTGTCACAAGGAAACCATACGCAGAGCCATCAAGGATGGCACGCTGCGTGCCGCCAAGCTGGGGCGCGGGTACCGTGTATCCCGTGCCGATCTCGAAGCGTTCTGGAGTTCCATGGGGGGAGGCGCCCTGTTTGAAAAGACGGAGCTGCCTGTTGTCGAACCGGAACCGGAGCCGGAACCGGCCCCGGAGAAGCCCAAGAAACCGCGTGGGCCGGAACAGCTAACACTACCCACCTAAGTATAGGAGGACCGGGTATGAGCAGTGAAAAGGCGAATGCCGTGATGGAGGAGATCATTCTGTTGAACGATGTCGGAGCTGACATCACGTTTAATGGACGTCTGTACTCCGAGAGCTCATACTATGACGAAGAGTCGGGCGTCATGACGCGACAGCGCCTGTATGTGACCGACCAGAACCAGCAGGTGTACTCCATCGTGACCAGCGATGGCGTGAACAAGGACCGACGCGTGTACCTGCTGCAGGTGGATGGCGAGATGTGCCGCATCAACAACGGCCTTTTCGATGTGACCGTCCAGCTGGATCTGCTGATGACCGCCGTCAAGGGCCTGTGCGGCCTGGACGGATCCGGCCGCAGCGAAGAGTTCCTGCAGTCGCTCGAGCAGACGCTCAAGGCCGTCAACCAATAGCGCTCCCGTTGCTTCCTCCTCGTGAGGCAGCCGGAAAACGCGGGTTCACGGGCTTGCCGTGGCAAGCTGCTCTCTTCGTGTCCCCTGAATTTCGCTCTCCAGCATTGAATGCTAAAGTGCACCTCTGGTGCACTTTTTTTTGGCGCGCTGCAAAAATCATCGTGTTGTCGTGGAAACGCACGGGTAAATGGTGTATGAAAAGTCCATTGTTCATACTCCCAAGGTCACATCATGCAGGAGGTGACACATATGGCCCTTTCAAAGCAGTTTCTGAAAAGCCGGCCGGTGTGCAAGGTGAAGTTCGCCGTTTCGAAGGACACCGCCAACGGTGGTGGTACCGTGTTTGTTGTCGGCGATTTCAACAACTGGAGTGAGACCGCCAGCCCCATGAAAAAGCAGAAGGACGGCTCCCATGCCCTGACGATGGAGCTCAAGACGGGCAAGGACTATCGGTTCCGGTATCTGAGCAATGGGCATTGGTACAATGAGGCTGAAGCCGACCGGTTTGAGTTCTGCTCCTATTCGGCGGAAGATAATTCCGTAATTTCGGTATAGTAGCCAGCCTCTTCTTGCCAATGCGCCTTGGCTCCTGTATTTTCAATACAATGCGGGAGGGTAATGCGTGTTGTCCTGCTGAGGGGTTTGGCTTATATGTCTGAAATACAAAAAGATTTTGACATTCTGGAGCTTCCTTTGGAGGGGGTTGCGGCCTACTGGCTTTCGTTGAAGAAACTGGTGGGAAAGCGCAACTTCAAGGTGCTGGAGGAAGAGGCGGAGTATACGAGTGAGCCGTTCATCAGGCACCTGCTGGATATCGGCTTCTGCGGCTACTCGGAGGAAAGGGTGCGTCTGCTGGCAACTGCCAAGGCCGATACCCTGTTGCACGAGATCAGCCGCCGCTTCAATCTCATGCGCATAGCCATTCTGGATGTCACCATGGCAGAGAATCCGCATCGGACCCTTGCCAAGTTGCTGGCCCAGTTCCCCGTTCCTCCCGTTACCGAAGAAAGAGCCATGGCGCTTTCCCAGGAACTCATCAAGTTCGTGCCCGAGCATCAGGCCGGGCAGGAACGGTTCTTTGATGTGGGACACAAGTCGCAGGACGACAAGCTTGTCGTGACCCTGCTCTTTTACGTGCTGCTCTCCCGGCATGAGAGCAAGAACGGGTGCCAGCCCCTGCTGTCCTATGTTTCATCCCGCTTCTTCCGTGAAGGGCTTGCCATGGTCATAGACGGATTTGATGCTCCGTTTGTCCGCAAGTGGCTGAAGGAGCACAAGGCCGTGGTGCTGGAGGAAACGCGCAGGAAGATGCAGATGTCCACGGAGATGTGCATCGCCATCGGTTCCCGGCTCGAATACGAGGACGTCTACCGCGTGGCGCGCTCGTTCATGCGGTAGGGAAGGAGCTCGGAGTATTGATGACCCGCTGGAAGCTAGACATGTCCGGAATACGCCGCAAGCGCCTGTTGCAAGGGGCCCTGCTCGGCGTGGGGGCGCCTGCCGGGTGGATGCTGCTGTGCAGGCTCACCGGCCTGCAGCTTGAGGATCCGAGCTATGAACGTTGGCTGCATGTGTACATGACGGTGGGGACCATTGTCGTGTTTTCCGTGTTCGGTTTCATCATCGGGCGACATGAGCAGTACAACGCCGAGCTCAGTCTGGTGGACCCGCTGACCCGGCTGTACAACCCCCGGCACTTTCATACCTGCTTCAGGCAGGAGCTGGCCCGCAGCGTTCGTCAGCAACAGTCTCTGGCCCTTGTCATTGCCGATATCGATTTCTTCAAGCGGGTCAACGATACCTACGGACACCAGATAGGCGACGTGGTGCTGGTGCAGATTGCCCGCCAGCTGACGGCCTCCGCCCGTGAGAGTGATATTGTTTCCCGCGTGGGCGGGGAGGAGTTCACCGTGCTGCTCCCCGGTACCAGCGCCGAGGGGGCGGTGGCGCTTGCCGAGCGGATGCGCCTCGCCATCCAGGAGACTCCGGTGCACCTGGAGGACGGACGTTCCATCAAGGTGACCATCTCCTTCGGTGTTGCCGTGCACGAAGGGAATGTGGCGGAGCCCGACCGGCTGTATGCACTGGCGGATGCCGCGCTCTACAGGGCCAAGTCCGAAGGGCGCAACCGTGTTGTGCTGGCGGATGCCTCCGATGCACAGCGGCTTCGTGCCGCGCAGGAGTCGGACACGGAGGGCGTATGATGTCCATTGCCGAAGTGTCCCTGCGGCCCCTGCATGTTCTTGTGGCTGATGACAACCAGATGAATTGCAAGATCGTTTCGGCCATGCTGGAGCGCCGGGGGCATACCGTGTCCACGGTGCCCAACGGCAGGGAGGCGCTGGCCGCCCTGATGCAAACCTCCTATGACGTGGTGGTCATGGATGTGGCCATGCCGGTCATGGACGGCGTGCAGGCCACGGAGGCCATTCGCTCATCGGTTACCGACCGGGTGGATTCATCCATTCCCATCATCGCGCTGACTGCCCACTATATGGATGCCGACCGGGACAGGTATATCCAGGCCGGCATGGATGCCTTTCTTTCCAAACCCGTGCGGGTGCACGCGCTGCTCAAGACCATGCATGACGTGCTCGTGGAAAAGGGGAGAGACTCGGAAGCCGGTCCCGGCATGGTTGCCGCCCGTCCCAAGGCTGCCTGCATGCGGAACCTCGATCTCGTGCAATCCGAGTTCGGGCTGGAGCGCGAGGATGTGTTCACCCTGTACGGCATCATGGACGCTTCCCTCATGCGGGAGTTTGCCGCACTGAAGGTCGCCGTGCAGGAAGGATGGACTGAAGAGGTGGTGGAAATGGCGCACAGCCTTGCGGGCTCGGCGCTCGACATCGTGGTCGATGGCCCGGCATTGCTGGCGCGGGAGATAGAGCATGCCGCCCGGTCCGGTGCCACATCGGAGTTGAAGGCGCTGTGTGCCGAGATGGAGCCGCAGGTGGAGAGCGTCTGCCGTCAGATACGCGATCTGCTGGATGCGGAACGGAGCCGGACCTGACGCACGCTGCCGGTCTTGTCTCTGCATCGGGTGTGTATTATGTAGCGTACGTGGCCTGATTCGGATCGTAGCCAATTCGTCGCCCAATGCGGCGGCTTTTTTTATGAACGGACTTTTCCGGAGGATATGCATGACCAAGATGTACGGTTTCGAGCTTGTGGATGAACAGGAGATCACGGAACTGGCGACCACTGCCAGAATGTGGCGACACACCGTGACCGGCGCCCAGCTCCTTTCCATGGTCAACAAGGATGAGAACAAGGTTTTTGGTGTTTCGTTCCGCACGCCGCCCAGGGATTCCACAGGGGTAGCCCACATCCTGGAGCACTCTGTCCTGTGCGGCTCCGAAAAGTACCCGGTCAAGGAACCCTTCGTGGAGCTGCTCAAGGGCTCCCTGCAGACCTTCCTCAACGCCTTTACCTATCCGGACAAGACCTGCTACCCGGTCGCCTCCACGAACCTGCAGGATTTCTACAACCTGGTGGACGTGTACCTGGATGCCTGCTTCTTCCCGCGTATTACCGAATCCATCTTCCAGCAGGAAGGCTGGCACTACGAGGTGGATGGCGAAGACCGGCGTCTGAGCTACAAGGGCGTGGTCTTCAACGAGATGAAGGGCGTGTACAGCTCGCCGGACAGCGTGCTGGGGGAACAGTCCCAGCAGTCCCTGTTCCCGGACATTACCTACGGGCTTGATTCGGGCGGTAACCCCGAGGTCATCCCCGAGCTGACCTACGAACAGTTCCAGGAATTTCACGAGACCTTCTACCACCCCTCCAACGGGCGCTTCTACTTCTGGGGCGATGATCCGGAAGAGGGACGTCTGGCCCTTCTCGGCGGGTTGCTCGACCGTTTCGGTCCCCTGCATGTGGATTCCGCCGTGCCTCTGCAGCCCCCGTTTGCCGAGGCGCGTTCGCTGCGGCTGCCCTATGCGGCCGGTCCTGCGCAGGAGGATGCCCAGGGAGATGCACAGGCGCGCAGCATGCTCACCGTGAACTGGCTGCTGCCCGAGACCGTTGAGGTGGAACTGAACTTTGCCTTCCAGATGCTGGAGCAGATTCTCGTGGGCCTGCCAGGCTCGCCGCTGCGCAAGGCGCTTATCGAATCCGGGCTGGGCGAGGACGTCGTGGGCGCAGGGCTGGAAACCGAACTGCGCCAGATGTATTTTTCCACGGGCCTCAAGGGGATCCGTACAGAGGATGCCCCCGCTGTCGAGGCGCTCATTTTCGACACCCTGCGGGAGCTTTCCGAAAAGGGTATCGATGCCGACTGCATCGAGGCGGCCGTGAACACGGTGGAGTTCATGCTCCGGGAGAACAACGCAGGGCGCTTCCCCGTGGGCCTTTCGGTCATGGTGCGCTCCCTGTCCACGTGGCTGTATGATGGCGACCCGCTGGCCCTGCTGGCCTTCGAGGCGCCTCTGCGTCATATCAAGGACCGCCTTGCCGCGGGTGAGCGGGTGTTCGAGGACCTCATTACCTGCGCGTTCCTCACCAACAACCATCGCAGCACCGTTTTGCTGGTTCCGGACGAGGAACTGCAGGACGAGCGGCGCACGCGCGAGGAAGAACGTCTTGCCGCCGTGCGCAACGGGCTTGAGGAGAATGAGGTGCAGGAGCTCGAGGAACGGGCCAGGGCCCTGCAGGCCATGCAGGAGGCCCCTGATGATCCGGAGGCCGTGGCGGCCATTCCCCGTGTGACCCTTGAGGACCTGCCGCGGACCAACAAGACCATTCCCTCGGCCATGGAGGAACTGGGCGGCGTTCAGGTCATGACGCATGATCTGGTCACCTCGGGCATTGTCTATGCCGACCTGACCTTTGACATGCGCTGCATCAGCGACGACCTGCTGCCCTACGTGCCCCTGCTGGCCCGCTGCTTTACGGAGATGGGGACGGCGCAGCGCGATTTCGTGGAACTGGGCATGCGCATCGCAGGCAAGACCGGGGGCATCGACGGGGATACCCTGGTGACCTCGCAGCTGGATACCCGCGCCCCGGTGGTCAAGCTGCTCATGAGCGGCAAGGCCACGGTGGAGAATGCGGAATCCCTGTTTGCGCTCCTCCGGGAAGTGCTGCTGGAGGTCGATCTCGACGATCGTGCCCGTTTCAAGTCCATTCTTCTGGAAGAAAAGGCCCGTGCAGAGGAGCAGCTTGTCCCCTCCGGGCATGCCGTGGTCATGTCGCGGCTGCGCTCTCATTTCACCACGGCCGGCTGGGTGAGCGAACTGACGGACGGCATCGCCTATCTGCAGTTCCTGCGCCGGCTCGTGGGCAAGGTGGACGCGGAATGGCCCGCCGTGCACGGGCGGCTTGCCTCCCTGCGCGACATGCTGGTGCGCCGTAACGGGACGCTGCTGAACATTACCGTGGATGACGCGGGCTGGAGGGCTGTCGCCCCCCATGCCGAAGCCTTTCTTGCCGCACTGCCGGACAAGGCGCTGCCCGACGGGCTGTGGATGCCCGGTCAGGAGCCGAAGAATGAGGCCTTTGCCATTCCCGCGCAGGTCAACTATGTGGGCAAGGCGGCCAACCTGTATGATCTCGGATATGTCTACCACGGGTCGGCCAATGTCATTTTCAAGCATCTGCGCATGGGCTGGCTGTGGGACAAGGTGCGTGTGCAGGGAGGCGCCTATGGTGCCTTTGCCGCCTTTGACCGTATCAGCGGCACCCTTGCCCAGGTTTCCTACCGGGACCCCAACCTCGGACGCACGCTGGAAACCTACGACGCCTCTGCAGACTACCTGCGCACCATCTCCCTGAGCCACGAGGAGCTCGAAAAGGCCATCGTGGGCAGCATCGGCGAACTGGATGCGCACATGCTGCCGGATGCCAAGGGGGCCACGGCCATGAGCCGTCATCTGGTGGGGGATTCGGAAGAGCGGCGTCAGGTGATGCGCGAGGAGGTTCTCTCTACCACGCTGGATCACTTCCGCGCCTTTGGCGACGTGCTCGCAACGGCTGCGGAACAGGGAATCATCTGCGTTCTCGGTGGCGCGGGCGTCAAGGAAGCAGCGGCCGAGAGTGAATGGTCACTGACAAATCTTCTGTAGCGAATACTGCGTGTTGCGCTTTTTGACGAGGCAGGCTAGCATGCCCGCACCAGACTACTTCAGACCGGAAGCATGATATGAAAGAACCAATGCAAGTCTTCACGGACTATATAGCCAAGAACGGGTTGAAGGTAACGCCTCAGCGCCTGCGCATTGTGGAGGTTTTCCTCCGGGAGGCAGGCCATCTGACCACCGAGGAACTCTACGAGCGGGTGAAGGTGGTGGACAGCTCCGTGGGACAGGCCACCGTCTATCGTACCATGAAGCTGCTGTGTGATTCCGGCATTGCCAAGGAAGTCCACTTCGGTGACGGAGTGGCCCGGTATGAAAAGAAGTACGGCAGCGAGCATCACGACCATCTCATCTGCGAGGTGTGCGGGAAGAATCTGGAAGTCATCGACGAACAGATCGAATTGCTGCAGGAGCAGCTTGCGGCCCGGCACGGCTTCCGGCTTACCAGCCACCGCATGTATCTGTATGGTATCTGCGGCGATTGTTCCACCAAGCGATAATGCAGCCATCCGGAGCGGATGCCGAAAGGCATCCGCTCTTTGCGTTGCAGGGGGCTCCCGTGTTCCATAGGTTTCTCCGCATTGTCATCTGTGATCCCGTTCCCAGCAACAGGAACCTGCTTGCGCTCTGGACCGAGGCCGAGGCGGACGGGTTGAATGTGGTGTGCAGCGTGGACGTCTTTGAGCAGTGTCCCGCTCCTGCGCCCCGTTACGGACTCCTTTTCCTGTCCGCACAGCAGTCGGCCTCCTGTTCCATTCCCGAGGCCGGAATGGTCTGCCGCTACGGTTCAACGGCTGTCGGGCTGGAACGGGCGGGCGACTGCGTGCAGGCCCCCTGGCCCCTGAGCCGTCGGCAGGTGCGCGGACTCATAGCCGCCGCCGTGGTTCGGTATGGAGAGGTGGCGAAACGGGTGGGCGGCAAGACCATATTCATGGGCCATCCTGTACCTGTGGAGCTGGAAGGGCTGGTGCCCAAGCTGCAACGGACCGTGCAGGACCTGCTTGCCCGGTGCGAGGCGGCTGTCGGCGGCAATGGCAATGGTGAAGGGGCCGCGCATGCACATACCCTGCGTGGGGCGGCCATGTCATTCGGACAGGTGGTGTTTGCGGAGTTGGCTGCCGATCTTGAGACAGCCTTTGAAGAGGGCGACCGTGTTGCGGTGGCCTATTACTGCGAACTGCTGCGCAGCCTGGCCCCGGTCTGAGACGGCGCCGGTCCGCTGTCGGTCCGGGACTGATTCAGGGGGTGTCCAGAAGGCTGTTGTCCAGGGCAAAGGAAACGAGGGCGGCCGTGGATGACGCCTGCAGCTTCTTCTTGAGATTGCCCTTGTGTTTTTCCACGGTCTTGTGGCTTATGCACAGCCGTTCGGCAATGGCCTTGTTGCCCAGCCCCGAAGCCACCAGCTTGAGTACCTGCTGCTCGCGTCCGGACAGTATGTCCAGCGCGTTCTCCATCGGCAGGGTTCCCTTTTCCCTGTACTGGTCGATGAGATGGCCCGAAATGTCCGGACTGATGAAACTGTGTCCGTTCATGACCGTGGTGATGGCCCTGACCAGTTCCTCGCAATTCGCCTTTTTGAGGATGTAGCCGTCCACCCCCGCATGCAGGGACTTGAAGAGCATCCTGTCCTTGTTGTCCGCAGTAAGGGCGATGATCTTGGTTTCCGGATAGCCCCGCTTGATCTGGCGTATGGCGTCCGGACCGTCCATGTTGGGAAGATGAAGGTCCATCAGGACCACGTCGGGTTTTTTCTGGGCCGTCATGTGAACGGCCTGCAATCCATCCTCCGCTTCGCCGACGACAGTATACCCGCTCTGGGCGGAGAGCAGTGCGCTCAGCCCCTCGCGGACGATCTCGAGATCCTCGACAAGCAGAATCGTGGTGTTCATGGGATAACCTGATGGTTGATGGAACGTCATGTTCCGTGTGTGCCGCCATTATGTTGGACTACGTGCGAAATGTAAAGGTTTGTAGGGGGGCTGCGGAAAAACCCTACCTGAAAAAGTGGGGTTTTGCCTAATAGCCATATGGTGCCGGTTCGGGCATATGTGATTCGGCACATGCGGTTGGAATGGACAAGCCGTTCCGGCATGCACAACACGTTGGTACGCCTCGGGTGGTTCCGAGGCTTTAGGGGCAATCCATATCGCTTTCGGGCGGTAGGAGGGGCGGTCGCAGACCGCCCTTTTTTTGTGCGCTATTGCTGCTCGTGCAGCCAGCAGCGGACATGATGCGCGCCGCAGACTGCCATGGGGGGCTCGGACTCCCGGCAGCGCGGAAAGGCGTGCGGGCAGCGGTCGCTGAAGGTACAGCCCGTGGGGAGGGCGTGCAGGGGGGGGACCGTGCCGTGGATGGTTTCGAGACGGGAGGGGCGCTGGTCTTCCGTGCGGCTTCCGGAACCCGGCAGGGGAGGGATGGAGCGCATCAACCCCTGCGTGTAGGGGTGCAGGGGGGTGGCGAAGAGGTCTGTCACCGGAGCCTGCTCCACGATTCTGCCGGCATACATGACAATGACGTTCTCTGCGGTTTCCGCCACCACGCCAAGGTCATGGGTTATGAGCATGAGGGCCGCATTCCGCGTTTGGGCCAGCTCCCGCATCAGATCCAGAATCTGTCCCTGTATGGTCACATCCAGCGCCGTGGTGGGCTCGTCCGCGATGATCAGGCGGGGGGAGCAGGCAAGGGCCATGGCGATCATGACCCGCTGGCGCATGCCGCCGCTCATCTGGTGCGGATATTCCCTGGCCCGCCGTTCCGGTGCGGGAATGCCCACCTGTCGCAGCAGGGCCACGGCGTCATCCCATGCTTCCTGCTTTTTGCGGCCGGTGTGCAGCCGTATGGCCTCCGCCACCTGTTCTCCGATGCGGAAGACGGGGTTGAGCGAGGTCATGGGTTCCTGAAAGATCATGGAAATGTCGTTGCCGCGTACACTGCGCATGGCGCTTTCCGGCAGTGTCAGCAGCTCTCTGCCGTCAAAGCGGATGGAGCCGGAGACGATCTCGGCTGCAGCGGGGGGCAGCAGACGCATGATGGAAAGGGCCGTGACGCTCTTGCCGCAGCCGGATTCGCCCACCAGGCCGAGCGTCTGGCCGGGAAGAATGCTGAAGCTCACGTCATCGATCGCCGTAACCCTGCCCCTGCCGGTGTGAAATGCGGTAGTCAGGTGCTCCACCTGCAGGAGGGGGGACGTGGCTTGGGTGCTTGGGGCGTCTTGGCGGTCGGTCTGGACGTGGGGCATGCTGAATCCTCGGGTGTGTGCGCCGGGTGTGGGAAAGGCCGTGCCGGGATACGTGGCGCATTCAGGCATGGTTGTGCCCGCTAGACGGAAATTTCGCAAGGGGAGGCGTGGGGCCGGATGCCCCCATGCTTGATGCGGGAGGGAAATGCGCCTATTCTCCCGGTACTGTCAGCTCCCTGCCGCGCATTCCGGCAGATTTGCAGTGGGTATGCAGCGTTTCCATCAGTGTCGAAGTTGACAAAAGGGTAAAAAGAAAGCCAAGTTGTCGCCTCGCCTGATACCTTGATTTCATTCACCTATGACGCAGGTCTGCTCATGGATGTATCCAGTTCCCTCCAGTATCTTTTTTCCGGGCTGACCGTCGGCGCCACCTACGGTCTGACAGGGCTCGGCTTCACCATCATTTTCAATACCACCGGCATCATCAATTTTGCGCAGGGGGAGTTCGTCATGCTGGGCGGCATGCTGGCCGTCATCTGCCAGTCCGCGCTGGGGCTTCCGCTGCCGCTGGCCGTGCTGCTGGCCATGCTGGGCGCCACGCTGATCGGCGCGATTGTCGAGCGGGTGGCCATCCGCCCCGTACGAACGGCGCCCCCCATCAATCTGGTTATCATCACCATCGGCATTTCCATCCTGATCCGCAGTGCCATGATGCTCCTGTGGGACAAGGATACCCATACCCTGCCGCATTTTTCCGGCACCGACCCCATAACCGTGCTCGGCGCCACGCTCATGCCTCAGAGCCTGTGGATTTTGGGCATCACGGCCGTGGTGCTCTATGGGTTGCGGACTTTTTTCCGCAGGTCCATCTTCGGCAAGGCCATGCTCGCCTGCGCCCATCAGCGCAAGGCCGCATGGCTTGTGGGGATAGGCGTTGAGGGCATGGTGCTGCTCTCGTTCATGATTTCGGCGCTGGTCGGCGCCGTGGGGGGAGTGATGCTCGCGCCCATGACCATGACCTCCTATGACGTGGGCATTCTGCTGGGGCTCAAGGGCTTTGCCGCCTGCATTCTGGGCGGGCTCGGCAATCCCTTTGGTGCGGCGGCGGGGGGGCTGGCCATCGGCGTTCTGGAATCCTTCGGAGCGGGGATGATCTCTTCCGCCTACAAGGATGCCTTTGCCTTCATCATCCTGCTGCTTCTCCTCTTCGTGCGTCCCTCGGGGCTGTTCGGCAAGCCGGAGGTGCGGCGCGTATGATCGTTTCCCGTCTTGCGTCCGGGGCCCTGCTTCCGGTGGGGGCCTTTCTGGCAACCATGCTTGCCGTCCCCTTCCTGTTGCCCAATCCCTATTATCTGAGCATTCTCAGCCTTGCCTGCATGAACGCCATCACTGCGGTGGGCCTGAACATGCTGCTGGGATTTGCCGGGCAGATATCCCTTGGGCATGCGGCCTTCTGCGGGCTGGCTGCGTATGCCACCGGCATTGCCACGGCCACCTACGGGCTGCCCATGTGGGGCTCGTTCCTGCTGGCCATCGGACTGGTTGCGTTGGTGGCCCTGCTGGTGGGCATGCCGACGCTGAAGCTTACCGGCCACTACCTTGCCATGGGCACGCTGGGGTTTGGCATCATCGTCTACATTGTCTTCAATGAGTCCATCGAATGGACCGGCGGTCCCTCCGGCATGGTGGGCATTCCCCGCCTGGCCCTGTTCGGGCACGAGCTGTGGGAGGATACGGAATACTACCACCTTGTCACCGGTGTTCTCTGTTTGGTGCTGCTGCTGTCGCTGAATCTCATCCATTCCCGTTTCGGCCGGGCTCTCAAGGCCATTCACACCAGCGAGAAGGCGGCCATGTGCATCGGGGTGGATATCGCCCGCTACAAGTTGTTCGTGTTCGTGCTGTCCGCTGTGTATGCGGGCATAGCCGGTTTTCTGTACGCCCATTACCTCGGGTTCATTGCGCCGTCCTCCTTCGGCTTCCATGTGTCCGTGCAGCTGGTGGTCATGGTGGTGCTCGGCGGGATGTGCTCGGTGTGGGGGGCCGTGGCCGGGGCCTTCTTCCTGACCATGCTCCCGGAATTCCTGCGGGTGTTCGAGAACGTGGAAACCCTCATCTACGGGGGCATTCTGGTCTTCTGCATGATGTTCATGCCGCAGGGTATTGTGGGCGGAATAGGGACGCTGTTCCGCGTGCTGCGGCGGTCATTCCGTCCGGAGGCTGTCTCGGCGCAGACAGGGGAGGAGCGCAATGGCTGATTCCCTCCTTCAGTGCCGTGAGGTGTGTGTCCGTTTCGGCGGCGTGCAGGCCCTGTCTTCCGTTTCCTGCACCGTGGAAAAGGGAACCATCACCTCCATCATCGGGCCCAACGGGGCTGGCAAGACCACGCTGCTCAATGCCGTGACCGGCACGGTGGACCCCGCCTCGGGCTCCATCCTCTTCGCCGGGGAAGGGCTCACCGGACTGCCGCCCCATGTCCGTGCCGGGCGCGGCGTGCTGCGGACCTTTCAGAATCTCGAGATTTTCACCAACATGACCGTGCTGGAGAATGTGATGGCCGGGCGGCATCGCATGGGCCGCTACGGCGTGCTGGACGCCTTTTTCAGGACCCCCCGGTACCGCCGGGAGGAACGGGCCACCCGTGATGCCGCCATGCACGCCCTCGGTTTTGTGGGGCTGGAATCCATGGCCCTGCTTCCGGCCGGGGAACTTGCCTATGGCAACCAGCGTTTGCTGGAGATGGCGCGGGTCATCGTGGCCGCGCCGGACCTGCTGCTGCTGGACGAGCCCGCGGCAGGGCTCAACATGCAGGAGACCCGCCAGCTTGGCGAGCTCATCCGGCGCATGCGCGATGAACTGGGAATCACGGTGGCGCTGGTGGAGCATGACATGGAGCTGGTCATGGATGTCAGCGATCGTATTCTGGTGCTCAGCTTCGGCGCGGTGCTGGCCGAAGGCACTCCGCTGGAGATACAGCGGAACCCGGAGGTGGTGGCTGCCTATCTGGGGACGGACGATGAGGAAACCACGGACGGGGGAGCCTGAGCATGCTGTTTCTGAGGAATGTGGATATTGCCTACGGCCGCATCCGGGCCGTGCGGCGCGCCTCGCTGCATGTGGGACGGGGCGAGATCGTGGCCCTTATCGGCGCCAACGGTGCGGGCAAGACGACCATGATGGCCGCCATATCCGGTCTGATGCGCCCTGCGGCGGGCACGGTGGAATTCGACGGCGCGGACATCACGCGTGCGCGTCCGGACGCCATTGTGCGGGCCGGTATTTCCCATGTACCGGAAGGGCGGCTGGTGTTCGGCCCCATGACCGTGGAGGACAACCTGCTGCTGGGCTCATATTGCCGCCACCGGCTGGGGCGTGCATCCGGCGTGCAGGAGGACATGGAGCGGCTGTACGCCATGTTTCCGCGCTTGAAGGAGCGGCGGCTGCAGGCCGCAGGCACGCTTTCCGGCGGCGAGCAGCAGATGGTGGCCATTGCCCGGGCGCTGATGGCCCGGCCGCGCCTGCTGCTGCTGGACGAACCGGGCATGGGCCTTGCGCCCACGGTTACCCGTGAAATTTTCAGGCACATCGTCGAGCTGCGCGACGCCATGGGGCTGACGGTGCTGCTGGTGGAACAGAATGCCCGTGCGGCGCTGCGCATTGCCGACAGGGGCTATGTGCTGGAGACGGGCCGTATCATCCTGCAGGGGCCGGCAGGGGAACTGCTGGCCAACAACGACGTGCAGCGTGCGTATCTCGGACGCGACCTTGACCGGGAGACGCAGCCTGCGGGAGGTGCCGCATGATCCGTCGTGACTATCGGAGCAGCGTAGACAGCGTAGACTGGGAAGACCGTGGAGGTGACAGCAATGTATTTTGATCAGCAGGCGGAGTGCATGGACAGGGCGCTGCTGGAACAGCTGCAGCTTGAGCGCCTGCAGACCACGCTGAACAGGGTGGCCCGCAACGTGCCGTTGTATCGCCAGCGATTTGCGGACCTGGGCATCGATCCGGACGACTTCCGGTCCCTTGACGATCTGCGCTCGCTGCCTTTCACCACCAAGCAGGACATCCGGGACAACTATCCCTACGGCCTTTTCGCCGTGCCCCTGCGGGACGTGGTGCGGCTGCAGTCCTCCTCCGGCACCACGGGCAAGCCCATCGTGGTGGGCTATACGGGCAACGACCTGCGACGCTGGTCAGGCCTTGTGGCCCGCATTCTGGCCATGGGGGGCATGACCCGTGACGACGTGGTGCAGATCGCCTTCCATTACGGCCTGTTCACGGGCGGGTTCGGCCTTCATTACGGGGCGGAGCACCTGGGCGCGTCGGTGATTCCCAGTTCGGGCGGCAATGCCCGCAAGCAGATCACCATCATGCAGGATTACCGGACCACGGCGCTCTGCTGCACGCCGAGCTACGCCCTGCATCTGGCCGACGTGATGGAGGAGATGGGGGTCAACCCCAACTCGCTGCATCTGAAGTGGGGGCTGTTCGGCGCAGAGGGCTGGTCCGACGCCATGCGCCGGGAGATTGAGGCCCGGCTCAAGGTGACCGCCACGGACAACTACGGCATTTCCGAGGTCATGGGGCCGGGGATTGCCGGGGAGTGTGCGGAGCAGAACGGGCTGCACGTGAACGAGGACCATTTCCTCTTCGAGATCGTGCATCCGGAGACGGGCGAGCCCGTGCCCGACGGGGAGACCGGCGAACTGGTCATCACCACCCTGACCAAGGAGGCGTTTCCCATGATCCGCTTCCGGACGGGGGACCTGACACGGAAACTGGCGGAGCCGTGCGCCTGCGGCAGAACCTTTCATCGCATCGCCCGCATCATGGGCCGCAGCGACGACATGCTGATCATCCGCGGCGTGAACGTCTTTCCCCTGCAGGTGGAATCGGTCCTGCTCGCCGTGGAAGGCGTGGAGCCGCACTACCAGATCGTATTGGAGCGCGAGGGGCGTCTGGACAAGGCGACCGTCTACCTTGAGGTGTCCGAGAACCTGCTCTTCGACCGCATGCGCGTCGCCCGCGAAGCACTGGACAAAATTCACCATTCGCTGTCCTCGGAACTGGGCGTCTCCATGGACGTGGTGTTCGTGGGACGACGGACCCTGGAGCGGACCGAGGGCAAGATACGCCGGGTGATCGACAAGCGGGTGCTCTGATCCCGTCCCAGCCATAGGCTCATATGATTTTGACAGCGGCCGATCCACGGATCGGCCGCTTTTTGCGTGCAATGAAAATAGTTTTCATTTATGCTGGAGGAGAACTTGACAATCATTTTCAACTGGAATAGACAAGGGCACGTCTTCCGGAGGATTCTATGTCATGTTGTACCTTGGATAAAGTACCTGCAGGCTGCAAGGCGACCATAAAGGGGTTTTGCGGTTGTTCCAAGCTGCGGGGCAGGCTCTGCGCCATGGGCATTACGCCCGGTACGGTGGTGGAGGTCTGCTCACCGTGCAGCGTGAAGGTGCGGGAGTCATGCGTGGCTCTGGGACACGATATGGCGGAACAGGTAACCTGTGAACCTCTGGAGTGCGAGGGCGGTCATCTGAACGTGAAGACCGCATGAGGCCAATCCTGTAACCAACGGAAAAGGAGAGGCGTTCCATGTTTGACGCGATAGCCGTGGCGCTTATTGTCGCGCTGGCGGTCATATATCTTGTCAGAAGGCAGATGCGGAAGAAGTCGGGAGACGGGTGCGGCTGCTCGGGCGGCTGCGGCGGTTGCGGAACCGGCCGGCACATCTCCACTCCCGCAGCCGGGCACTCCCCGGCGGGCGGAACCACGCAGGGCACAGGCTGCTCCTGCGGCGGAGCGTGCAAGTAACCCGTACGGCTTGTTCCATGCCTTGGACACGCGGTGCACCATGTGCACCTTCTTTTGGAAAGCTTATTGAAAACGATTTTCAACATCACCTTAAAGCTTTGTAGGGCGTCGCGGCGCTGCCGGAAACGGTGTTTTCCGACAGCTGCGACGGCAGAGAGGAATCAGTATGTCGACGATTATTCCCTTGAGGGAACTGCAGGTCGGGCAGAAGGCCCATATCAGTCAGGTCACCGCAAGCGGCGAGCTGGGGCGGCGCATCCGTGACATGGGGCTCATTCCCGGAGCCGAGGTCGAAGTGACCGGGCGTGCGCCGCTGCGCGACCCCGTGGCCCTGCGGTTGACCGGATTCACGCTTTCGCTGCGCAATAACGAAGCAGACCACATTACGGTTGAAATCTAGTCCCACTTCCAATTCAAGACCACTCAGGGGAATGATAGCATGTCCAAGAAGTTGACCCTTGCGCTTGCCGGCAATCCGAACTCCGGCAAGACGACCGCTTTTAATGCCATTACCGGCGCCCGCCAGCATGTGGGGAACTACCCCGGTATCACCGTAGACAAGAAACAGGGCACCGCCTATGTGGATGGCCGTGAAGTGCACGTCATCGATCTGCCCGGTACCTATTCCCTGACGGCCTACACCATGGAAGAGGTTGTGGCCCGCAGCGTTGTGGCCGACGAACGTCCCGACATGGTTGTCGATGTCGTCAATGCCGGTGCCCTGGAGCGCAACCTCTACCTTGCCGTACAGCTTATGGAAATGGGGGCCCCGCTGACGTTGGCCCTGAACATGATGGATGAGGCCAAGAAGCAGGGCATGCGTATTGACGCCCAGAAGCTGAGCTCCCTGCTCGGCGTGCCCGTGGTGGAAACCGTGGCCCGCACCGGCGAAGGCGTGGATGAGCTCATGCTCAAGGCCGTAAGCACCGCCGACGCCAAGGCCGGCAAGCCGTGGGAACCGCTGGCCATATCCTATGGTCCCGACCTTGATCCGGTCATCGAGGAGATGGTGGCCCTGATCAACAAGGAACAGTTCTTGACCGACCGGTATCCCGCCCGCTGGGTAGCCATCAAGTACCTGGAGAACGACGAGGAGATGCAGCGCATCGGCCGTCCCTTCGGTGCCGTGGCCTCGGAGCTGGAATCCCGCGCCGCCGAGGTGGCCGAGCATCTGGACGCCACCCTCAAGACCTACCCTGAAGCCGTTATTGCAGACTATCGTTATGGTTACATTTCCTCCATTCTTCGGCAGGGCGTGGTCAGCCGTCTGGACAGCATGCAGGAACGGCTCGCCTTTTCCGACAAGCTGGACCAGCTGCTCACCCACCGCATGTTCGGCCCGCTCATCATGCTGGGCATCCTGTTCCTCATCTACCAGATCACCTTCACCATAGGCGAGATTCCCATGGGCTGGCTGGAGTCGCTCTTCGGGTGGCTCAACGAGACCGTTTCGGCCGCCATGCCCGACGGCATGCTCAAGTCCCTCGTTGTCTCCGGCATCATTGACGGTGTGGGCGGCGTCATGGGCTTTGTGCCGCTCATCATGTTCATGTTCCTGCAGATCGCCTTCCTTGAAGACTCCGGCTACATGGCGCGTATCGCCTACATGCTGGACCGTGTGTTCCGCTACTTCGGCCTGCACGGGTGCTCGGTCATGCCGTTCATCGTTTCCGGCGGCATCGCCGGCGGCTGCGCCGTGCCCGGCGTCATGGCGTCGCGTACCCTGCGCAGCCCCAAGGAAAAACTGGCAACCCTGTTGACCGCTCCCTTCATGGCCTGCGGCGCCAAGCTGCCCGTCTTTCTGCTGGTCGTCGGCGTGTTCTTCGCCGACAACGAAGCCTCGGTCATGTTCATGCTGACGCTGGCAGGCTGGATTTCCGCCCTGCTGGTGGCCAAGCTGCTGCGTTCCACGGTTATCAAGGGTGAAGCGACCCCCTTTGTCATGGAGCTGCCGCCGTACCGCGTGCCCACCTTCCGCGGCCTGCTGATCCATACCTGGGAACGCACCTGGCAGTACATCAAGAAGGCCGGTACCGTCATTCTGGCCATCTCCATCCTGCTCTGGCTGGCCATGACCTTCCCCAAGCTCTCCGTTGAGCAGATTGCGCCCTTCGATACGCAGCGCGCCGCTGTGACGGCACAGATGGAAGAAGCCAAGGCCGCCGGTCAGGAAGACCTTGCCGGATTCGAGGAACGCCTTGCCGACATCGACAACGTGCAGAGCGAGGAAGCCCTGCGCAACTCCGTTGCCGGTCGCATGGGGATCGCCATCGAGCCCGTCACCAAGTGGGCCGGTTTCGAATGGCGTACCAACATCGCCCTGGTGGGCGGATTTGCGGCCAAGGAAGTCATCGTCTCCACGCTGGGCACCGCCTACTCCCTGGGTGAGGTGGACGCGGAAGAGGCGCAGCCTCTGGCCGACCGGATCGCGAACGACCCGCACTGGACGCCTGCCAACGGCGTGGCCCTGCTGCTCTTCGTGCTCCTCTATGCTCCCTGCTTTGTCACGGTGGTCGCCATCAAGCAGGAATCCGGATCGTGGGGCTGGGCCATCTTCTCCACGGTGTTCAACACGGCGTTCGCCCTTCTGGTGGCCACGGCCGTGTACCAGATCGGCTCACTCTAGACATCCCCGGCTTTTGCCGGACCAACACGCACCTCTTGCCGCCGCTCCCAATGGAGCGGCGGCTTTTTCATGGCCAAGGCGCGTGTACGACAAAGGCCGCCGTTTCCCGTGAGGGAGACGGCGGCCTTTGCGCATCGGTAATCCGGAAATCTAGTTGATCTCGACCACTTCGATTTCGAAGGTGAGTTCCTGTCCGGCAAGGGGGTGGTTGGCGTCGAGAACGATGTTGTCCTCGTTCACGGCGGCGATGACCACTTCCATGACGCCGTCGTCGGTCTGCAGCTGCAGCATCATGCCCACTTCGGGGGTGATGTGCGGCGGCACCTGCGAGGCGGGGATGTCCAGAACCAGATCTTCGTTCACGTCTCCGTAGGCATCTTCCGGGGCAATGGTCACCTTGGTGGTGTTGCCCACACCCATGCCGATGACGGCAGCTTCGAAGCCGGGGATGAGCATGCCCGATCCGAGGGTGAATTCAAGCGGTTCGCGGTCGCGGGAAGAATCGAACACCGTGCCGTCCGTGAGGGTGCCGGTGTAGTGGACTTTAACGGAATCGCCGTCTTTGACCTGAGTCATGCGCGTCTCCTCATTTAGAGTGTTGAATTTCATACCATTGCTGTTGCTGTTCCTCTTGTCAACCGACAATCGGATTACCCGGAAATGCCGAGCCGCTCATGCACGATGCGGCAGAAGATCTCCACGCCGCAGGGCAGGGCGTCCTCGTGCACCGTGAACGCGGGGTTGTGAATCATGCTGCAGCCGTCAAACCCGGTGCCGAGAAAGAAGAAGCAGCCGGGAACCCGCTCCAGGAAATAGGCCATGTCCTCTCCGCCCATGGTCGGGGTGGCCTCCCGGACATTGGCCGCACCCACCGTGGCCTCGGCTGCCCGGCGGACGGCTTCGGTCATGGCGACATCGTTGATGACCGGGGGGTAGCCGCTGGTGAACTGCAGTTCGTGTGTGGCTCCCATGGCGCTGCAGACGCCGCCCACCACCTGATTGATGCGCTCCTGCCACCGGGAGCGGACTCCGGTGTCAAAGGTGCGCAGCGTGCCGCCGAACTGCGCCGTGTCCGCTATCACGTTGAAGGCGTGTCCGGCGCGGAACACGGCCACGGTGAGCAGGGCGGGGTGGATGGGATCAATCTGGCGCGAGACGATGCGTTGCAGGGCCCCGACGGCCTGGGTTCCCACCTCAAGGGCATCCACGCACTCATGTGGTTTGGCGGCATGGCCGCCCCGGCCGGTGATGGTGACCTCAAAGCGGTCCATGGCGGCCATGAGCGGGCCCGGCTTCACCTCAACGGTTCCGGCGGGCGCGGAAGGCCATACGTGCAGGCCGAAGCAGCAGTTCACGGCCGGGTTTTCCAGGACGCCCTCCGCAATCATGGGCGCGGCGCCGCCGGGATACTCCTCGGCAGGCTGGAACAGGAACTTGACCGTGCCGCGCAGCGAGTTGCGCATCTGCGTGAGGACACGGGCCGTGGCAAGGAGGATGGCCATGTGCGCATCGTGCCCGCAGGCGTGCATGCATCCCGGATGTTCGGAGCAGAACGGCAGCCCCGTGGCTTCCTGTATGGGCAGGGCGTCCATGTCGGCGCGCAGCAGGATGGTGGGGCCGGGACGCCCCGTTTCCAGCAGGCCCATCACGCCAGTTCCGGCAATGCCGGTCCGGACGGGAAGGCCGAGTGACAGCAGGGCATCGGCCACGTAGGTGGCGGTCTTGGTTTCCTTGAAGGCCAGTTCCGGAATGCGGTGCAGGGCTCTGCGGGCGTCCAGCAGGAATTCCGTGCTGTTGGTAACGTGCGTTTTGATGGTATCCATGGGGGCGTCGGGCAGGTTGGAGGTGGGGGAGGGAGCGCGTCTGGCCGGGAAGCGCAGGCGTGTTACATTGGTGCGCTGCGGCGGGACTCGCATTGCAGGGAGTGTCGCGCGAAATGGGGAGCAGGTCAACCGGCGTGTCAGGACCGGGGAGCACCGCTGCGGCTGGGCGGCCGAACGGATGCTCGGCAGGCGGCTGGCAGACAGGTGGACAGTTGATCGCAAAGCGTACATAGTGCCACCGCTTTTCAGGGGCGCATCCGGGGCAGGCAGGTATTGGAAAAACCTGCGTCGGACGGGCCTTATTCATCGGCAGAGGACTTGACTTCCGGAGTACGGAGGAATAGTAGTACCAATTAGTACCACTGAGGACGCCATGGAACTTATCCAAGCACTCAAGAAATTCGGTTTTACGCAGCAGGAATCGCTCATGTACGTGACGCTCAGCCGTCATGGGGGCATGACCGGATATGAAGCTGCGAAGATTGCGGGCATTTCCCGTTCCAACGCCTATGCGGCCCTGTCCAGCCTTGTGGAAAAGGGCGGGGCGGTGGTTTCCAGCGAGGACGCCAGCAGATATGTGGCAACGCCCAAGGAGGAGTTGCTGCTGAATCTGAAGCGGTCCTGCGCACGCACCATCGAGTTCCTTGAACTCAACCTCCCGGAACAGGAGGAAGGGGCGGCGCCGTACCTCACTGTCGCCGGATTCGAGAACACGCTGGACAAGATGCGGAACATGCTGCTGCTGGCCGAACTGCGCATCTACATGTCCATGCATTCGACCAACGTGGCCCTGCTGCGGAACGAGATTGCAGGCTGTGTGGAACGCGGACTCAAGGTGGTCATTCTGTCGAACGAGGATCCCGGCATACCCGGGACGCAATACATGAAGAACAGTGCGGGCACCGGCAACGTGAAGCTCATCGCCGACACGAGTGAAGTCATCGTGGGGCTTGTGGAGCTGAACATGGGGCAGTGCCTGTACTCGAAGAACAAGCACCTCGTATATCTGATGCGCGAAGCGCTGCTCAACGAGATTGAACTGATCAGGATACGGGGAGGCATATAACCAGGAGCAGGATCATGGCCAATGTTCGTTCCGTCTATACGGACAGTGTGGAGTTTTTCGGTCTGAATACCCCTATGGAGCTCGTGGAGCAGTTCGGCAGTACCCTCTATGTGTACAGCGAAGACATGCTCCGCCGTCGGTGCCGCGAAATCAAGGCGCTCTCCAGCCATCCGGGCTTTCTGCCCAACTACTCCGCCAAGGCCAACACCAACATCCACCTGCTGAAGATCGTGCGCGAGGAAGGCCTGGTGGTGGATGCCATGTCTCCCGGCGAAATCATCATGGACCTCGCCGCCGGGTTCACCCCGGAACAGATCCTGTTCATCTCCAACAACGTTTCCGCAGAGGAGCTGCGCTTTGCCGTGGACCACGGCGTGAATGTCAGCGTGGACTCCCTGTCCCAGCTTGACCTGTTCGGGGAGATCAATCCCGGCGGCAAGGTGGTCATCCGCTTCAATCCCGGCATAGGCGCAGGACACCACGCCAAGGTGGTGACCGGTGGCAAGCAGACCAAGTTCGGTGTTGATCCCGACGCCATGGATGAGGTCCGCGCCATTCTGGACCGGCACAACCTGACCCTGTGCGGCGTGAACATGCACATCGGCTCCCTGTTCATGGAGCCCGACGGCTACATCGAGGCCATGCAGGTGCTGCTCTCCATTGCCGAGCAGTGGGATACGCTGGAGATCATCGACTTCGGCGGCGGGTTCGGCATTCCCTACCACAAGTATGAGGGCCAGCCCCGCCTTGACCTTGCCGAGCTGGGCAAGGCCTTCCATGCCACCATTTCCGAATTTTCCGAGCGTACCGGCTACAAGGGCCGCTTCATGTGCGAGCCCGGCCGTTACGTGGTCGCCGAGTGCGGCATCCTGCTGGGCACCTGCTACAGCGTGAAGAACAATGGTCCCAAGCGCTTTGTCGGGACGGACATCGGGTTCAATACGCTGGTGCGCCCCGCCATGTACGATTCCTTCCATGACGTGGAAATCTACCGCGAGGACGGGGCCCCCGTAGAGGGAACCATGCTGCAGTCCATCGTGGGCAACATCTGCGAGTCCGGCGACATTATCGCCAAGGACCGTGAGCTGCCCGAGATCATGGAAGGGGACATCATCGGCATGCTGGACGCCGGGGCCTACGGGTACGTGATGAGCTCCCCGTACAATCAGCGCCTGCGTCCGGCCGAGGTGCTCATTCAGTCCGACGGCCATCCCAGACTTATCCGTCGCCGTGAAACCATTGAAGACCTGCTGGCCATGTATCCCGAGGCAAGCGTGCTTGCCGAGCGTTTCCGGGACTGCGCCTAGGCCTTCTGCGTTCACGACGATTCCGTGTTTTGTTCCGCCGGGTGTCGGCGGGACACCATATTCCGCCGTGGCGTTGCCGCGGTGGATGCGGTCCGGGGGTGTGTTGTTCCCATAACACCCAACAACGCAATCCCTGCCGGTTTGCACTTCCGGACCACGGTCGCTCTGCGCACTGCATGACGCCGGGCTCCCGGTTCCGTCTTCCAAGACGGTTCCGGCCGCGAATGACACGACCTTCCGGTCCGCCACCGGATGTGCTGTTTGCGGGGGCCTGAGAACGGCGTGATGGACGGTGCGTTCTGCGGCGTGCCGCATTGGTATGCCAGCCGATGCAGCGCAGCGTTTCCTTTCATGCCGCCCGGCAACTGCCATTGCCGGGCGGCATGAGGAAATGCAGACGGTGGTCGCATGGCCGCCCACTTTTTGCAGGTTTCGGCTCCGTGCCGCAGCCTGTGCGGACACAATGGCTGGAGCTCCGCAGTACCGCCACATGCCGGGTGTGCCCCCTGGCTGACGGTCTGCGGTCCCCGGGAAGCACCATTGACGTCCGGCCCGGTCCTTCCGGCCCCTTTGCGGGCCGTGTTGGTCCATGTGCGGCTCGGCCGCACGGTTCAGGGCCGCCCCCGTGCATCGGGGGCGGCCCTGTTTCGTTTTCCGGTTCCGGCTGGAAAGATCGGCATCTGCCGTTGACTTTTCTGCGGATGGGTCTACCTTTTCTGCGGTCCGCTGGTGGCTGTGGCCGATGAGGGGGCCAGATTGCTGGTCGTCCGGACCTGCACCGCCTTGGTGGCGGCCGGTTCGCCCGCGTCTTCCGCCGAAGGCCCCATGACGATGGGGCTGTCCGGTATGGACTTGCCGCCGCGTTTCATCCGCGAAAGCTGCTTCTCCGCTGCATCAAGATACCGCGCCAGGGATTCGTCCACCACGGCCTCGACATTGAGTTTCTTGCCGAGCTGTTTCGCCAGCTTTTTTGCCTCTTCCAGTCTGGCGGCCAGGTCGGCATCCACATTGAAAATAACCCGTTTGGTTTCCAGTTCTTCCTTGAATATTTTCATGGCTGCCTCCGTATCCGATGGCTTTGTGTGGATTTGTACAGATAGTGTACAATAATTGTGATTCCATGCAAGCGGTATCCGGAGGGAAACCATGTTCCCTTTTGGTCGGTTGACCGGCCCCGCATGCTTGGGCAGTATGGAATGCTGGACCTGTAACGATAACCCAATGGACACCCTGTCGCATGACCGCTCTTGCCTCGTCTGATACGGATCAGGCTTCGTATCGCAATATCTGGAACCTCTCGTGGCCGCAGGTCGTGATGATGTTCTTTCACTTCACCATCGGCTTTGCGGATGTGTGGGTGGCCGGACGCATCGATTACACCGTGCAGGCTTCGGTAGGGGTCATTTCCCAGAGCCTGTTCTTCTTTCTGGTCATCGGCATGGCTGTGGCCAACGGCAGCGTGGCCGCCATCAGCCAGTCCTTCGGGGCGGGGCTGGTCAGGCGCGCCATGCGCTACATCGGCATGGTGCTCATGCTGGGGCTGCTGTGCGGCTGTGTCCTCTGGGTGGTGGGCCGTTTGTGCAAGTGGCAGTTCCTTGCCATCCTGCAGGTGCCCGATGAAATTCTGCCCGTAGCCAGCTATTTTCTGGATGTCTTTCTGCTGCTGATGCCCACGTACTATCTTATGGTGGTCAGCAACGCCGTGTTCCGGGCCCAGAAGCTGGTGCTCATCCCGCTGGCCTCCACGGCCATTGCCGCCACGGTCAACGCGGTTACCGACTTCGGCTTCGGCCTGGGCTGGTTCGGCCTGCCCGACTGCGGGTTCAAGGGCGTTGCCTGGGCCACCTTCGCCTCGGTGAGCGCGGCCACGGCCTTCAATATCTTCAAGCTGTACCAGCATGGCCTGCTCCGGCGGGATTCCTTTCCGCCCCTGCGCTGGATACGCAGGGCTCTGCCGTACCTGCTGAAGGTGGCCCTGCCTGCCGGGGGCATGCAGCTTCTCTGGCATCTGGGCTACATGGTGCTCTTTGCCATTACCGGAGCGCTGCCCCATGACAACGTGAACGCGCTGGCCGGCATGACTGCGGGCATGCGCGTGGAATCGCTGCTCTTCCTGCCTGCCTTCGCCTTCAACAGCACGGGCGGCATTCTGGTGGGCAACAGCCTCGGCGCCGGACGCAAGAGGGAGGCGCTGCAGATCGCCCTGCGTATTCTGGGCATTGCCTGCGGATCCATGAGTCTGGTGGCCCTGTGTCTGTATCCCTTCATCGGGTCGCTGGCTGCCTTTCTGGCGCCCGAGCCCGCAGTTGCCTCGCAGGCCGTGAGCTACCTCATCTACAACATGCTGTCCGTTCCCTTTACCGTGGCAAGCATGACGCTGGGCGGCATCATGGCCGGTGCCGGAGCCACCATCTACACCTTCATCGTGTACAGCTCCGCCACATGGCTGGTGCGTCTGCCCATCGCCTACATTCTCGGACATTTCATCTGGAAGGAGGCGGATGGCATCTATCTCGGCATGCTCATCTCCCAGATCTTCCAGTCCACGACCATGTTTTACATTCTGCTCAGGCGCGACTGGTACCGTTTCAGCATGATCAAGCGGAACGGGAAGGGCGCGCCCGGTACCACAGACAAGAAGGAGGACGTCTGCTGTCCTCCCCCTCTTGAAGGAGCCAAGACCAATGTCAGACCTGCAATTTAGTCCCATCTCGCTGGAGAGAATGAACGAATATCTGGAGCGGTTTTCCAAGTGCCCGGCTCCCTCTTCCGACTACAGCTACACCAACCTCTGGGGCTGGGCCGAGGAATACGGCCTTGAATGGGCCTGGAGTGCGACGCATGTCTGGATCAGGCAGACGCTGCCGGAGGTCCGCTACTGGGCTCCCGTGGGACCGTGGAACGAGGTGGATTGGTCCCAGTGCCCCCATCTGGTGCCGGAACGGACCTTCATACGCGTGCCGCAGGTGCTCATGGAGCGCTGGCAGGCCCAGCTGGGCGGACGCGTGCAGGTGGAGGAAGCTCGCGGTCAGTGGGACTACCTGTACAGCGCCGAAGATCTGGCCACCCTTTCCGGGAACCGGTTCCACAAGAAGAAGAACCACGTGAACCAGTTCAAGAAGCAGTATCTGTACGAGTACCACCCCCTGACCCCCGACTGCGTGGAGCATGTCATTGCCCTGCAGGAGGAGTGGTGCCAGTGGCGCGAATGCGAGGAATCGGAAGCCCTGCTTGCGGAGAACGAGGCCATCATCCGGGTGCTGGAGGAATGGGACGTCATTCCCGGTCTGGTGGGCGGCGCCATCTACGTGGGCGGCGAAATGGTCGCCTATACCGTGGGCGAGCGGCTCACGGAGGATACGCTGGTGGTGCACTTCGAGAAGGGGCGTAACGGCTACCGGGGCGTGTATCAGGCCATCAACAACCTTTTCGTCAATGCCGAAGGGGCGGAATATACCTTCATCAACAGGGAGCAGGACCTGGATGACGAGGGACTGCGCAAGGCGAAGCTGACCTATCTTCCCGTGGATTTCCTCAAGAAGTACACGGTGCACATCGACGCGGCATGACCGGAATTCCCCTGCAACGCTGAGCGTTTGACAGGGGGGGGCAAGGGCGCTAGAACGACTGCGCCCGCAGGCATGTCGCGTGCGGGGTATCCTTCAGGAGCAGGCAGATGAGAGAAAAGGTGGAAGCGGCACTGGCAAAGGTGCGTCCCTTCTTGCAGAACGATGGCGGCGATGTGGAATTGGTGAACATCACCGACAAGGGCATCGTGCAGGTCCGTCTGACCGGGCGCTGCAAGGGCTGCCCCATGTCCAAGGTGACCCTGCGCAACACGGTCGAACGCTTCGTGCTCAAGGAAGTGCGCGAGGTCAAGGCCGTGGAGGCCGTCGAGGAATAATCCGCGCGGGAGCGGCAGTGTTCCGTTCCCCCGTTTCATGTATTTCGCCGCAGCGCCGGATGGTGCGCGGCATACCGCAGCCCGCGTCATGGGGTCCATGCCGCAGGCCGTGATACCGGAGTTTCAGCAATGACCACGCAGCCTCAGGTTGTCACCCGTTTCGCCCCGTCCCCGACAGGCCACCTGCACATTGGTGGCGCGCGTACCGCCATTTTCAGCTGGCTGCTGGCCCGCAAGATGGGCGGCCGGTTCGTGCTCCGCATCGAGGATACGGACCGGGAGCGTTCCAAGCAGGAATATACCGATGCCATCCTGGAATCCATGCGCTGGCTCGGACTGGACTGGGACGCGGATCCCATCTACCAGAGCGACCGCGACGACGTGTACAACAAGTACATCGACCAGCTGCTTGATGAGGGCAAGGCCTACTGGTGCGAATGCACCCCCGAAGAGGTGGAGGCCATGCGCGAGGCGGCCCGCGCTGCAGGCGACAAGCCCAAGTACAACGGCCATTGCCGGGCGCGCAATCTGCCCGCCGGTGAAGGCCGCGTGGTGCGGTTCAAGGCGCCGGTGAGCGGCAAGACCGGCTGGGTGGACTTGGTGAAGGGCCCGCTGAGCTTTGACAACACCGAGCTGGACGACATGATCATTCGGCGCAGCGACGGTTCCCCCACCTACAACCTTGCGGTGGTGGTGGATGACTACGAGCAGAAGATTTCCCATGTTCTGCGCGGCGACGACCATGTGAGCAACACGCCCAAGCAGATCATGCTGTATGAGGCGCTGGGATTCCCGGTGCCCAAGTTCGGCCATGTGCCCATGATTCTGGGCTCGGACCGCAAGAAGCTGTCCAAGCGCCATGGCGCTCTTTCCGTGATGGAATACGAGAAGATGGGCTACCTGCCGCAGGCGCTGGTCAACTATCTCGTCCGTCTGGGCTGGTCGTACGGCGATCAGGAAATTTTCGAACTGCAGGAACTTATCGAAAAGTTTTCCACGGACGGCCTGAGCGGCTCGCCCGCCGGGTTCGACCCGGACAAGCTGCAGTGGCTGAACGCCCACTACATGAAAGCCTCCGCGGATGCTGATCTGGCGGCGCTGGCGCTTCCCTTTGTGGTGCGGGCCGGGTTTGACGATGCCTCCATCGATTTCCTGACCAAGCTGGTGCCGCTGTTCAAGGAACGCGCCAAGGACCTGCCGGAACTGGCGGAAGCCATGCGCTTCATGCTGGTGTCCGATGCCGGGCTTGCCTATGACGAGGCGGCAGTGGCCAAGGCCCTGACCGAAGAGGGCAGGATACATGTGGCGGCCCTCCGCGCCCTGTTCGCCGGGCTGGAATCCTTTACCAAGGACACCACGCATGACGTCATGGCCCGCTACGTGGAAGACAACGGGCTCAAGTTCAAGGCCGTGGGCCCCCCCCTGCGCGTAGCGCTGGTGGGCGCCATGGGCGGCCCCAACCTGCCCGACGTGATGGAAGTGCTGGGCAAGGAACGGACCCTGGCCCGCATGGACCGCGCCGTCACCCTGTAGCGGATACGATGATGAAGAGGGAGCCTGGCTCCCTCTTTTTTTGTGGGAGTGTGGGGAGAGTATGCATATTGTTGCAGCCATTGAAGAGGAATATCCCGCAATTGTGGACGTGTGGGAGGCGTCGGTACGGGCGACGCACGACTTTCTGACGGAAGAGAATATCCGGTTTTTCAAGCCGTTGATTCTGAATGCATATCTTCCTGCGGTTGCCCTCTATTGCGCCAAGGATGCATCAGGCGGAATATGCGGTTTTGTCGGTGTGGCAAACGGGAATGTCGAAATGCTCTTTGTGGCCCCGCAGAGCCGGGGAAAAGGCGTCGGCAAGCAACTGCTGCGATTTGCAATTTCAAGGCTTGATGCGCGGAAGCTGGATGTGAATGAGCAGAATCCCTCCGCCATTGCCTTTTATCTGCATATGGGATTTGTGGTGGTCGGACGCTCCGCAGTGGACGGCATGGGCAAACCCTTTCCCCTGCTCCATATGGTGCTGCATTCCTGATTCGTGGGACATTGCTTCCTGTTATGTGCAGCACATGAAAAGCCCCCGGCCTTGCGGTCGGGGGCTTTTTCGTCTGCGGTGGGTTAGTGCACCATGGGCTCGGTGTCGTCCTTGGTGTACATCCGCCAGCGGATCACGTTGCCTTCTCCGTCCTTTTCCGGGACGACGCGCAACAACTGGGTTTCCTCCCAGCTGTAGATGAGGCTCTCATCAGGGTAGACCTCGCAGCGCATGTTCTCGGTGATGACATGGGGCGGGAGCGTGGCGATGCGTATGCCCATCTCCTCAAGCTGCTCGCGCAGAAGTTCCTCCACGCGTGCGGCCACCGGTTGCGATAACTTGTTCATGTGGCTTCTCCTCAAAAGATAAATGGAGTATAAGGCAGGGTGGTGTATCTGGCAAACCGCAATCCGTAAAGGGCGGATGCGAAGCAAGGAAATGTATGCCCTGCCTCTTGCGCTTTGGCTGGCAGCGGTTACATTGATTTAACCTTG
>QKEJ01000145.1 GCA_003252375.1 Halodesulfovibrio sp. | reverse complement strand
ATCCGAATGGGAAGCAGCCGGCACACCCTTGTTCGACGGCCCGGATAGCGGTGGTCTAGAACAGTAGCGGACGACTGCGCCACAGAGACATGCATGCAAAAGGACGGCTCCCAACGGGAGCCGTCCTTTTGCATGCATGTGTCTGTGGCGCAGTCGTCCGCTACTGTTCCAGACCACCGCTATCCGGGCCGTCGAACATGGGGGTGCCGGCTGCTTCCCATTCGGATTCGAGGGTGGCGAGCTTTTCGTCCAGCCATTCGTACATGGCCCGCGCCGTATTGTAGTTCATGATGATGCGCGAATGGATACTGCGTTGCACGGTCTTGTTGTCTTCTTCCATGGAGACCATCTCGTGTCCGACAGAGCCGTCGGGCGAAATGAGGCGTTCCGATGAGGTGGGCAGCTTGTCGCTTTCCGTATAGAAATTCAATTCGACCTCGCCGTGAGGGTTGACGCCGCCCCAGACGCCGTGGGCGTATTCCAGTCTGGTGCCCTCGCGGATGTCGTACTCGTAACTGATTCGTGCGGGGAGCTTGTATCCCTTGCTCATGATGACTCCTTTACATATGGAAGACGGGCCTGCGTGGCCCGGAAAGACCTAGGATGCGGTGTTCAGCAGTCTGCCGGAGGATTGCTCCGGAGAAACCAGAGGGGATGACTGCTGCGAGAGAGGTCTCGCTGATGGCAGTTGTCCCAGCTTTGAACGGGCGATGGCTCCTGCATTCCAGTGCGCCTCGGCATCGGCAACCATGTCGCTCACGATGATGTTGGTATCATCCATCATTGTCGTGTAAGGCCGTCTGCTGAACGGCAGCCGTTCCGCCCCTTCCATTCCGAGCAGCAGCAGTGACCGCATGATGCGGTCTTCCGACTGAACTGTCTTTTCGGGAATGACGGGTGGAAAGGCCATGATATGCCACCTTGCATGGTGTGTTGTTACGTGTGCCGATGGTGCCTGCAGTTTCACGAGTGAGACCGCAGCGTTGTTCTCTTATGAGGATACGGCAGGGCGCGGCCGAAGTAAAGGTGCCGTTTGGAAGGAGGGGGCAGGGGGGCAACGCTTGACTCGTGGACGTGAATACCGCAAAGTCTCCGCCTGACAAAACGTTAACTCAAGCCGGGGATGATACTATGGCAGATTATACTAGTGAAGTGGTTGAGATTCGCCCGTTTCTGGATATGGAACTGCTTATGAGCGTGAGCCAGGAATCGCGGGTTGACGGCGATACCATGGACCGCATGGCAGAGCTGTGGGAACGGTGGTCTCCCAAGCTTGAGGTGCGCAAGCTCAAGGTTGGCAAGATCCAGTATCTGGCCGTATGGCTTGGCGACGGCGTGGAAGAGGATATCGATGCCATATGGGATGAATCGCCTTCCAGCGCCTATCTCTCCGGCACCCTCGCACAGGTTCTGGTGATGTGCGCCGTGAACCAGCTTCTGCCCGAGGTGCAGGATGCCGGCTGTGCGCCTGCGCCCAAGCCCACCGATGGCCTTGTGGAGGCCATGGAGGCGGAAGGGTGTCCCTATAACGAACTGGGAACGGCGCTGTCGCGCAAGTTTGCCATTGTGACGCATTTTCCCTTC
The DNA here is from genome assembly GCA_003252375.1 of Halodesulfovibrio sp. Classification (GTDB taxonomy): domain Bacteria; phylum Desulfobacterota; class Desulfovibrionia; order Desulfovibrionales; family Desulfovibrionaceae; genus Halodesulfovibrio. The sequence continues at coordinate 28,228 of QKEJ01000145.1, read as the reverse complement.
AAGGGGGCGTGCGAGATCTGCTACCTGCAGAAGGAATGCCCCAAGGGTTCCGGCTCGCAGGATTCCGGCTCCGTCGTACTGCCCGGTTACGAGCGGGGCGAATAGCCGAATCTGATATTCCGTTTTTCCTGAGCATATGTGAAGGGCCCCGGAAGCACGCGCTTCCGGGGCCCTTTTTGTATTCAGGTGGGGAGGGTCAGGCCTTCCTGGGCGGGGCGGGCTTTTCACCCAGCACGTCGGAGAACTCTTCTCCGTAGATGGTGAGCATGACCATGGCAAAGCTCAGGATCAGCGGGCCGTAGAGTATGCCCAGCATGCCGAAGGTCTTGATGCCGCCAAGAATGGACATGAAGATGAAGAATACGGAGACCCGGGCGCTGTCCTTCATGAAGTAGGGGCGCAGGAAGCTGTCGATGGCCGCCACGGGCAGGGCGCACCAGAAGAACAGAAACAGGGCGTTCTGCCAGTCGCCGAGAATGAGCAGGTAGCCGCAGGCGGGAATCCAGACAAGGCCGGTCCCGATAACGGGGATAAGGGAGCAGAAGCTCATCACCGTGCCCCAGAAGAGAGCGGGGATGCCAACCATGGCAAGGCCCAGGCCTCCCACAAGCCCCTGCAGCATGGCGACGAGCAGGCCTCCCACCAGAACCGAGCGGGAGACCTGCCGCAATGTGTTGATGATGTTGTCTTCCTGTTCCTCGCGCATGGGGCAGAGGTACTTTACGGCCGCGAGCATCCGTTTGCCGTCCTTGAGCAGGAAGAACACCGTGAGCTGCATGAGCAGGAAGTGGAAGAAGAACGTCACCGTATCCCCGAGGGCCGAGGTGGCGAGGGAGATGATGTTCTGCCCCACGGTCTTGGAGAAAAGGGTAATGTTGTGCTTGATGTCCAGCTCGATGGGGTCGATGAAGGGCAGCTTCTGCTGTATCCACTGCAGGGCAGGGGTAATGTAGCTTTGCTGGGAGAGCAGGTCGAAGTCTGCGGTTCTGAGCCAGTCGTTGACGGAGCGGATGGTTTCTATTGCCTGCGGAATAAGGCCGGAGAGAAATACGGTTACCGGTATGGCAATGCAGACCACCAGGACGGCGATGACCGCTGCGGATGCTGCAAGCTCCCTGTTACCCATGCGGGCCATGAAGCGGCTGTGGAGCGGGGAGAAGCATGCGGCAACAACAATGGAGATGATCACCGTGTGCAGGAACGGCTTGATCAGGTAAAAGACCATGATCAGGGCGATCAGCACGAGTACGATGAGGAAATAGCCGTAGAGTCCCTGCCGCGAAAATGTTTGCGTCAGCTGTGAAAGGGGAGGGAGCGAATCGGCCGTTTGTTCCGCAGGTCCCAACATCGTTTCGGCTGGGGCCGGGGGGGCTTCGCGAGTGGTCTTGGTGGTGTCTGTCATTGTCGGGTGGGTATGGGGCTGGGCCGGGGTTACATGGCCCCGGCGGGTTTGCCGGCGAGTCCGCAGTATCCGGGGTCTGCTTCCTCGTTCCGTTGCGGGTTTTTATATCGCCACATCATGCAGCCGTCACCAAGGCAGAACTTCATCTTGTTGTCGGATGTCTTCAGGAACGGACATGTTTTAAAGCGGGCTTCCTTTTCGGGCAACAACATTTCATCCTCCCGTGTTGTTTGGATTTCCGGATGGAATGAATCGTCATGAGTTGGTATCAATCGTACGGCATTTGTTCTGCGAATGCACGCGGTTTCGGGAGCGTGTGTTTCGCCGAGTTTTTCCGTGAATGTGCTCGTTTCCCCTAAAGGAATTTGTTCATGCGCCGATAAGTCTGCTGAATGGGACTTGTGTAACGTTTGGATAGGAGGGGAGTTATGGCAATAGACAAGCTGAATGGTGGTGTCGAAGGCATTGCCAACATGCTGGAAATTCACCGGATGAGTCAGGTTGAAAACCAGCAGAACCAGCAGGAGCAGAACAGGCTTTCCCGTCCCGAAACGCGCCAGCATGAGGCACAGACCCAGACCGGGGTCGCTGTGCAGGGGCTGGGAGAAAATCTGAACCGTATGGTCTAGGCTGTATGCCGGACAATCCGGGAGTTGTTCCCATTGCACAAAGCGGGGCGATGCCCCGCTTTCTATTTGTCCAAGAGGGAGAGGGTCTGCATCACATCCAGCATGTCGGCGGGGTCCACGGTGCCGTAGTCCGCTTCGCGCATGCCGTCCGGTTCGGCCGCAGGGCAGCCGAATACGGCAAGGCTTGTTCGCTCCATGATGCGCAGTTCTTCCCTGGCTTCCTCCTCATGGACATAGGGGGCCACCTGGCCCTGCATCATCATGAGTTCCATGGAAAACCGTTGAACCTTTTCCGCGAAGTCGCTGGCCTGTCGCAATGCCCGGCATAATCGCTGATGGCGTTTTGCCAGAGCCTTTTGGGCGGCCTGTTCCATATGTTCCGCATCCGTCCCATGAAGGGGCACGGATGAGAGAAAGTGCAGCCAGAAGGCCAGAGTCTTTTCGTACGCGGGGTCGGTGCTTGGGTACTGCCGGATGAACCGCTCCACGAGCTGGCCGCAGGCGCCGTCAAGGGCAAGACGGGAGAGCCGCAGGCGCGTGCGGGTACGCCGGGCCCGGGGGGCGTCCATCTGTCGGGCAATGCATGCAAGGAGCCTGGTGGGGATGCGAACCGTCAGATGCAGGCGCTTGATCAGAGCGTGCATGATGGAGGACGGAACCGCAAACGCGGCTTCCCACCCTTTTCCGTCAGGCAGGGCCTGGGTGACCGTGCACACCGGGGCGGCGTCCGTCAGCAGCGCCTCAAGGAGAACCAGATCTTCGTTGCCGAGAAACGGGGGATGGGTTCCTTCCGTATCCGGCAGCAGGCAGGCATCCACCCGGTCGTGCAGCGCCTCGTCAGGAAAGAGCAGCATCTCCGCGAAGGTTTCATGCTCCGGCTCCTCCGGATTGAGCAGGGCAAGGACCGGGTCCGCTTGGGCATAGCTGTCGAGCCGTTCCGCGTACTGCCGGACCTCGGCCGTGACGTGTCGTCCTTCCCGTATCCAGAGGCTGATGGCGTCCGCCAATGTCGGGAGTGCTGGGTGCGGCATCCTACGCCTCGTTCTTCACCTCGTTCCACAGGGCGTCCTGCTCTTCGAACGTGAGGTCGGCAAAGACCTTGCCACGTGCATGGGCGAGGGCTTCCATGCGTTCAAAACGTTCAAGAAACTTGATGTTGGTGCTGTTCAGGGCGGCGTTGGCCTTCAGGCCCTTGCGACGTCCCAGTTCCACCATGGTGAAGAGCACGTCGCCGAACTCCTGTTCCTGCGCTGCCGTGTCCTTTTCGGCGCAGGCTTCACGGAATTCGAGCCATTCGGCATCAAGCTGCTTTTCTACGGCCTCGTCATCGGCCCAGGTGAAACCGACGCGGGCGGCCTTGGAGTTCAGGCGGTAGGCCTTGAGAAGCGGGGGCAGTCCCTTGGGCAGGCTGTCGAAGGTGCCCTTGGGCTTGTCGCCCTCGGCGCCCTGCTTCTCGGTGCGCTTGATCCGTTCCCAGTTGGCCCAGATCTCTGCGACGCTGTTCACGCAGCTGTCGTCAAACACGTGAGGATGGCGGCGGATCATTTTGGCGGCGCTTTCCTGGACGGAGTCGGCAAGGGTGAAGCCCTGTCCCTGATACAGGCGGCTGATGAAGAGCAGGAGGAACATGACGTCTCCCAGTTCTTCACGGACGTCCACAACCTTGCCGCTGCGGATGGCGTCCACCAGCTCGAAGGTTTCCTCAAGCAGGTAGTCGCAGAGCGATTCCGGGGTCTGCTCCTTGTCCCAAGGGCATCCGTTGGGGCCGAGCAATTCTTCAATGACATTCTGCAAAGAGGCGAGCGCCTCGGAAAGGGGCATATTCATGCGATGCTGTCCTGATGTGCGTGACGGTATGTGGGCAGGCGAGAGGTCTGGACCCGGTTAGTAGGAGCGCTGCGGCATGAATTGCTGCAGGAAGACCGTTGCCTGACGCAGGTAGGGGACGGTCTTTGCGTTCTGGACGAATTCTGCTCGGGGCAGGAAATAGGTGATGCATGCCAGCAGCACGCAGCAGATGAGCACGCCCTTCAGCCCGCCAAGGGCGAGACCCACGGCATGGTCGAGCCATGCGGCAGGGGTTGCGCCGATGATCTTGTGCAGGATGGCGGCAATGATGGAGGTGAGCAGGATAACGCCAAGGAAAATGCCGGCATAGGAGGCAATGCCCACCCATGAACTGTCTGTGATGACCTTGCCGACATAGGGAGCTGCCTTGTCGTAATAGGCGTTGGCTGCAAGAAAACCGCCTACCACCCCGATGATGGCGCCCACTTCCGTGATGAGGCCTCTGAACAGGCCGCGGATGAGAAAGAACCCGGTGATGATAATGAAGATGATATCGAGTGAATTCATGGAAATGCAATCCGGAGTGCCAGCTGGCGGGTTGCGGTTTTGGGAGCGGGGCCGGGGCCGCGCACGATGGTTGCGGTTGCGTGGCGGATCGTGCTGTCCTTGGATAGCAGAATCGAACCGCAAGGGGAAGAGCCGGTGCGGCCGGGCAGGCAGGAGTTCCTTTGGCTGCGGCGTGTAAAGGGCATTGCCGCGCATCCGGATTCCTAGTACGGTGCAGGCAGTATCAATGTGGCTGATGGAATTGATCAATAACGGATAGTTGCAGAAAATGATGGGGCTCGATGGGAACAGTAGCTGTCTCGGCTCTCAGGGCCGGAATGATGCTCGCAGCGGATGTCGTCGACAGAAACGGCCGCAAGCTGCTTGTCGAGGGTGATGCGCTCACTGAACAGTCTCTGCGCATTCTCAAGATATGGGGCGTGACGGAGGTTGTGGTGGACGGTGAGGGGGAGGACGGAGAGTGTCTTTCACCCGCCGAAATCCCGCAGGAACTGTGGCAGGAGGCTGTGGCGTTCACTGACAGGCGGTTCGCATACAATGATGTGACGTCGGACGTGATGATCGAACTGCGCCGGCTGGCGACGCTGCATCTTGCCCGCAAGATGCTCGCCCGGCAGGAAGCGGGTGAAGACCCTCTTTCCCTGCTGATCAGGCCCGCTGTTCCGCAGCCTGCCGTGCCTCGTCCCGAGCCTGTGGACGTCCAGAGCCTGCTGCAGGACGACATGAAGCTTGGATCGTTGCCATCGGTCTTCCACAAGCTTGTGGAGGTCGTGAACGATTCGCGCAGTTCCGCTGCGGACGTTGCCGAGGTGATCACCAATGATACGGATCTGGTTGCCCGGCTGCTGAGGGTTGTGAACAGCCCGTTTTATGGCATGCGATCCCGCATCGACACCATTTCTCGTGCGGTGACGGTCATAGGGAGCAACCAGCTGGTTTCGCTCGCCATGGGCGTATCCATCATTTCTTCGTTCAAGGGGATTCCGGAGAATCTGATCCGGATGCGTCATTTCTGGGAACACTCCATTGCCTGCGGCATCGGGGCCAGAATTCTCGCCAGCTATCACAAGATGTCCAATACCGAGCGCTTTTTCGTGGCGGGCATGCTGCATGATATCGGCAGGCTGCTTGCCTTCAAACTGCTGCCCGACCATATGGCGCACCTGCTTCACATGGCGCACAGCCAGGAACGGATTGTCCAGCAGTGCGAAAAGGAAGTGCTGGGCTTTACGCACGACAGGCTGGGCGGACTGCTGCTGAAGGCGTGGAAGTGCCCTGTTTCTCTTGAAAAGAACGTCCGCTACCATCATCTTCCGGCCATGTCGCCCAGCGTGCAGGAAGCGGCCATTCTCTGCGTGGCTGACGTGCTTGCCAATGCCCTGCAGTTCGGCAGCAGTGGCGAAAGCCTGATTCCCGTGCTAGATATGGAAGCATGGCGAGCTCTCGATCTTCCCGTGAGCGTGCTTGGCCAGACTGCGGTTCAGATGGAATTTCAGGTGGCGGAAATTGTACGGTTGATGGATGTCGATGGATAACATGCATTCTTCTTCGGAATCCAACGGGCTGGAACAACGGCTGCGGCATCTGGAAGAACAGGCCAGATTCACGCTCGACGTCCTCGAGATGGCCTCCACGCTTGGTGATTTTCAGACCTGCATAAACAAGCTGCATGAGCCTACCGCCTTGCTGGAAGAGACCATCCACCGCATCGGCGAGCTGGTGCATTTTACGGCATCGGCCTTTTATCTGGTGGATGAGGCAAGCTCCGACTTCGGTCTGACGCTGTGTGAGCCCGCTCTGTTCCGTACCCAGCTTGATGATGAGGTGCAGCACCTCATCGACAACGGCGTATTTGCGTTGGCTGTCCGCGAAAACAGGCCCATAACCGTCTATTCCCGTGATAACAAATACCGCATGGTGCTGCACGTGCTGGCGACCTCCTCGCGAACCCGTGGCATGTTCGTCGGCGTGATGTCCAAAGGCGAACGCAATCTTTCCGGGATATTGCTGTCCCTGCTGTCCATCGTGCTCAAGCATTGCGCCAATGCCATTGAGAGTTTCGAACTGTACCGCCTGTTCCGCCAACGGGACCGTGATCAGCGGGAGTACGTGGATTCGCTGCCGGGGCTTGTGGTCGAGTCCGACATGCATGGCATTGTGTGCTATGCCAACACCATGGCCCATCAGGCAGGTGTGACGGAGGGAATGGCTTTTCACGAATGCGTTGCCGAGTGCGACAGGGAACGGGTGGCAAGCATGATCGGCACTCTGCAATGCGCAGGTGATTGCTTCACGGGTACCCTGACACTGGACGGAATGGTCGGCGATGTGTGTGAAACAACCATGCGCGCGGTTGTTGTGAGCGGTGGAAGCGGCTTGCACGTGCGGTATGTCCTTCTGCCCGCTGCAGGGGAGTGATACGAGGATGTGCCGTTCGCGGTCTAGCACATATGGTTCAGGGAGGCGTTCGTGCAGATAACTGTGAAGTGTTATGCCACGCTGGCCCATCTGGCGCCGGAAGATGGAATGCTTTCGCTGCCCGACGGTGCCCGTGTGAAGGATGTCATTGTCCGGCTGGCCATTCCCGACGGAGAGGTGAAGATCTGCTTCATCAACAAGGTGCTCGTTGATGAAGAGGCAGTGCTGCATGATGCTGACCTGCTGGGGCTGTTTCCTGCTGTGGGCGGGGGGTAGACGACGTTCTTCCTGTACCGCATTGAAGTGGTTGCTTCCGTGCCGCCACCTGCGTATGGTCATTCCTGCCTGACTGTTTTCTGGAGTTGACCGCATGCCTGATTCCTCCTCTGAGATGCTCTCTGCGGAGCATCATACAGATCCCACTTTTTTTCGCATACTTGATGATGCAAGTGTCGGTGTTGCGGTCTATTCGCTCACAGGAAGCCTTGTCTATACGAATGCCTCGCTGGAACGTCTTACCGGGTATGACGCTTCCGTTTTTTCCTCCGCCTTTGCTCCCCTGCCCGGCGGCTCTGCCGGATTCCCTGAACAGGCAGGGCTCTTTAACGCCCTTGCTGCCGGAGAGCGTGAACACGGCAGCATGACCAGCCGCATGTTGCATCGGGATGGCCGGGTACTGGCGATCCAGCTCGACATGCATCTTGTCTATGACGTCCAGAGCAATAGCCGTTTCATCGTCCGCCAGCTCAGTGTGGAGGAAGGCGCGGAGGCGCAGCAGGGATCCTATCTGCGTTCGGAGCGGGATAAGGCCTACGTGGCCCTGCAGCTGCTGACGCAGGTCATTCTTCAGGAGCATACCCTTGATGGACTGATGACCGGGATACACAATGTCCTGCGACAACTCATGCCCGCGGAAAGCTGTTCCATCGCTCTTACAAGCGGTCCGGGGAGCTGCATTTCCTTTCCGTATTTCGCCGACATCAAGCGTGAACCTCCGTCATCCCGCAGGTTCGGTCATGGCCTGACCGAGTTCGTGTTCATCTGGGGAAAACCCTTTCTGCTCAAACGTGCGGAGATAGAGGCGCTGGAATGTAACGGCAGGGTGTGTCCTGCTTCGCCACGCCCGGCTGTCTGGCTGGGGGTACCGCTCCGCACACATGCCGGTCATAGTGTCGGAGTGCTGGCAGTGCGAAGCTATTCCGACGGCGATGCCTATTCTCCGGAGGATCTCAAGCTTCTGGAACTGATTTCCAGTTACGTGGGCGGGGCCATTGAGACCTTCCGCCAGCAGGAGGCCCTGCGGGAGAGCGAGGAGCGGTTCCGGGCTGTCTTTCAACATTCCGGGCTTGGCGTCTGCATGGTGGATGCCTCGCTTGCCATTCAGGACTGCAACCGCCGTGCGGCCGAAATGGTGGCCGAGGATATTTTGGCCCTGAAGTATGCGCCCGTGACCCGGTTCATTGCGCATGAAAGCGACCGGGATGCGCTGTGCCGTCAGTTTGAACGCCTGTGTCTTGGGGAGAGCAGCCACTTTACCACTATCGTGGAGTGCCGGCTGGCTGGGGATACGCATTTCTGGTGCCGCATGACCTTTACTGCCGTGCAGACGGCGAAGGCGGGCTTCTCCTTCGCCGTGGTCCTGCTGGAAGACATTACCGAGCACAAGCTTGCCGATGACAAGCTCATGCACATGGCCTTTCATGACGCCCTGACCGGACTTCCCAACCGTTCCTTGTTCATGGATCGTCTCTCCGGTGCCGTGCGTCGCGCCAAGCGGCACGGCGACTACCATTTTGCCGTGTTGTTCATGGACATGGACAGGTTCAAGGTCGTGAACGACAGCATGGGGCACAAGGCCGGAGACGCACTGCTTGTCCAGTTCGCCACACGCGTGAAACGCTGCCTGCGTGAATCCGATACCTTTGCGCGGTTCGGCGGTGATGAGTTTGCCGTGCTGATGGACGAGTTTGATGATGTGTTGCAGGCCGCCCACATCGTGCAGCGCATTCAGGACGAATTCGTGCTTCCCTTCAAGGTGGAAGGGGTTGAGGTGTACAGCGGTGCCAGCATCGGTGTTGTCCTGCGTGCCCGGGAATACGAGCGCGCCGAGGATATTTTGAGAGATGCGGATGCCGCCATGTATCGCGCCAAGGAAGGGGGATCCGGGCGCTACGAGATTTTCGACCGCACTCTACACACGCACATGCAGGACATGTTGCAGCTGGAAAACGCCATTCGCCGGGGACTTGAATTTGCCGAGTTTTCACCGGTATTTCAGCCTTATGTCACTCTGCAGTCCGGCAGGGTGCGCGGTGCCGAGGCTCTGGTGCGCTGGCACCAGCCCGGCGGCGACATAATCCATCCGTCCGCGTTCATCGCACAGGCGGAGGAGGCCGGGCTTGTCTTTGAACTGGACTGCCTGATGCTGGAGCAGAGCTGCACCATGCTTGCGGAATGGCAGAAGGCGGGGACGGTCGGGGCCATGAACCTGAACCTGAACGTTTCCGCCCTGACGCTGCAGCGCTGGAACATGGTGGAGGTCTTTACGGCCATTCTCCGGCGCTCCGGGTGCAGGCCCTCGGACATCTGTCTGGAGATTACCGAGAATACGCTCCTCAAGGGGGAAGAGGCCGTGGCCCGTCGCCTGTGGAAGCTCAAGGAGCTGGGCGTGCGTATTGCGCTGGATGATTTCGGGACCGGGTTTTCCTCATTCAACTACCTGCGGCAGTTCCCCGTAAACATGATCAAGGTGGACCGTATCTTCTCGTCCACCGTGCACGAGGACAGGGCGTCGTACGGCATTGTGCAGGCCATGGTCAGCCTCGGACGGGGACTGGGCATTGAGGTGGTTGCCGAGGGCGTGGAGAATTCGGAACAGGCGCAGGTACTTGTGGAACTGGGCTGTGAAGCCGCACAAGGGTTCTATTATTCCCAGCCCGTGGAGGCGGAACGCCTCAGGCGCATCATGCAGCATGGCCGCCTGCCCATGGCCGTGGGCTGATCCGGCTTTCCTACCAGTCCTGCTCCGGCGAATCGCCGCCTCTCAGACCCGTGGCGATGCATCTGAGCAGCCCGTAATCATATTGTCCCTTCAGGGTATCGAAGGCACCGCGCAGCCCCGCTCCGGAGGCGATGTTGCTTCCCAGCGCCTCATGAATGGCCTGCAGGGCCTGGGCGGACAGATTGCGGGTGACATCCTCCACCGTCAGTTCCTGAAAACGGATTCCCTGGGCCAGATGCCCGTAGATGGTCCCGACCACCAGCCCCCGTTCTGCGGCCACGGCTTCGGCCGTGCCGTGTTGCGCAAAGAGATCCAGCGTGGTGCGTATGGTCTGCGTGACCCCTCGGCTCTCCCGGGCTGAGCGACGGCGTTCCTTTTCTTCGGCTCTCTGGGGCATGGGGGGAACGGATTCCGGCATGCCGTGCGCTGCGGCGTGGCTGGCAACAATATCCACGAACAGCTGCCCGTACATGGTCTGCTTCGCCTGACCGACGCCATAGAGGTTACCCAGATCGTCCACCGTTGCCGGACGGTATACGGCGATCTCCATGAGGGTCTTGTCCGGGAAGATGGCGTAGGGCGGCACATCCTGTTCTTCGGCAAGGCGCAGCCGCGTTTCGCGCAGGGTCTGCAGCAGTGAGGCTGTGAGGGGATGCGACAAGGCCGCGTGCAGGGCCGTGTCGGTTTCAGGGGCGACCCGGCTTCGGCCGGTTGCGGCGTCCAGCGTTTCCCGGCGGAAGAGGACTTCCCGCTCGCCGCGCAGCACCTGCCAGCTGTTTTCGTTGAGCAGCAGGTTGCCGTGTCCCTCCATGTCCACCGTGAGCAGGTCATGGGCGACCATCTGCCGGAAGACGGACTTCCAGGATTCCTTGGCCAGTTCCTTGCCGCATCCGAACGTTTTCAGGGTGTTGTGCCCATGGTCCGTCATGCGTTTGGTGAGCTTGCCGAGCAGGACATCGGTCAGGTGGGCCGCACCGAAGCGCTGGCCGGTTCTGTATACGGATGAGAGGGCTTTCTGGGCGGCTACGGTGCCGTCCCATGTGGACGGGGGCACGAGGCAGGTGTCGCAATTGCCGCAGGGGGTGCCGGGCGTTTCGCCGAAGTAGGAGAGCAGCACCTTGCGGCGGCAGTCCACGCATTCCAGAAAGCCCAGCAGGGCATTGAGCTTGTGGTGCTCCACGAAGGCGCGGGGATTGGTTTCCGGTGTGCCGATCATCCGGCGGAGCAGCACGACATCCGCAAGGCCGTACAGAAGCAGCGCTTCGGCAGGCAGCCCGTCGCGTCCGGCTCTTCCCGTCTCCTGATGGTAGGCCTCAAGGCTTTTGGGGGGCTCCATGTGCACCACGTAACGGACGTTGGGTTTGTCCACGCCCATGCCGAAGGCCACGGTGGCCACCATGACCACGCCTTCCTCCCGCATGAACCGTTCCTGATTGTGGTTGCGCTGTATGGCGGTCATGCCCGCATGGTAGGGCAGGGCGGTGATGCCCTTGTTCTGCAACGCCTGTGCGGTATCCTCCACCTTCTTGCGGGATACGCGGTAGACGATGCCGGCCTCGCCCGTCCGGCGGCGGATGAAGTGCAGCAGCTGGTCCATGCCCTTGTCCTTGAGCGTGACCGCGTAGGAAATGTTGGGCCGGTCGAACCCGGTGGAGAAGACGGCCGCATCCTGCAGCTGCAGGTGGTCCACGATATCCTTTCGGGTGGGGCCGTCTGCCGTTGCCGTGAGGGCGATGCGCGGCACATTGGGGAATCGCTGGTGCAGGGCGCTCAGTTGCGTGTATTCGGGGCGGAAGTCATGTCCCCACTGGGAGACGCAATGGGCCTCGTCAATGGCGAACAGGGCGATGGGGAGCGTCTTCAGCTGGTTGAGGAACGACGGCGTCATGAGCCGTTCCGGGGCTACATACAGCAGGTCCAGCTCTCCGTTGCGGAACCGTATCTCCACCTGCCGTTGCTCTGCTACCGAGAGTCCGGAATGCAGGGACGCAGCGCGCACATTCATCTGGCGCAGGGCATTTACCTGATCCTGCATGAGGGCAATGAGTGGAGAAACCACGATGCCCGTACCTTCCCGGAGCATGGCAGGAATCTGGTAGCACAGCGACTTGCCGCCCCCCGTGGGCATGAGCACGAGGGCGTCGCCACCGTTTACGACATGGTTGATGACCGCTTCCTGTGTTCCCTGAAAGGCATGGTAGCCGTAGACGGAGGCGAGAATGTCGAGCGGGGAGCGCCCGGAGGAAGGGGAGGACTCGGTGTGCTGCATGGCGGGAGGATAGCGCAAAAGGTGTGGGGCGAAAAGGTTCGGGATAACGACCATCCTGACGCTGTGTCAGGAATATGGGCAGGGTGCGCCTTGGCTGGAGGATGCGGGCTAGGCCTTGCGGCGCTTGGCCCACGGCACGGAGAAGATCCATTCGCTGGCGCAGTGCAGTTCGTGCCGGGGCATCTCGCTGGAGAAGATGAGCGGGGCGTTCTGCGGGACGTCTTCTGCAGGAATGAATTCCGCGCGACACCGGCATCCCAAAGCAAAGGGAGGCAGGCAGCGGATAAGATCGGGGTGGGATGCGGGCAAAATGGCGCCGTTGAGTGAGCGGCAGTGCTTGCAGGGGGGGCGGGTGGCGATATATCCGTCGTCACCGATGGCGTCGCTTGGCGGTTCCGTAGTAATGCGCAGATAGGCCCCGCGGTTGGCCTCAAGCTCAGCCATGACGGCCAGCTGTTCATTGCGCCATGCCAGATAATGCTCCATGAAGGCGTCAATGTCTTCCGAAGAGGCCTTGTGTTCTTCAAAGAGCAGCCAGATGACTTGTCCTGTCAGTCGCGAAAAGAGGGGGTGGCGGCTGGCGAGATCTTTGAAATCGTAATTCATGTGGGACGTTCCGTGTCTGCAAGGTGAACGGGAGCGCATGCGCTCCCGTTCGGATTCAAAAGGTGGGTCCTGTTGCGCAGAGGAAGGTTTACTGCGCCATGGAGCGGATGGCAAGCCGCAATCGGGACCGGATGCAGGGAGGGATCAGGCCTGTGCGGCGATCCAATCCATGGCTTCCTTGAGGTCAAGGGTACCGGTATAGATGGCGCGGCCCGAAATGGCCCCTTCGAGATTCGCTTCCCGGGTCAGGGGGTACAGGGCCTTCACGTCATCCAGGGTGGCGACGCCACCGGCAGCGATGACGGGCAGCGAAGAGGTTTCGGAGAGCTTCTTCAGGGCGGGCACATTCACGCCAGTCTGCATGCCGTCACGGTCGATGTCCGTGTAGATGATGAAGGCGGTTCCCTGCTCTTCCAGACGGGGCAGCACGTCATAGACGGTCAGGCCGGTGTCTTCCACCCATCCCTTGGTTTTGAGCTTGCCGCCTTCGGCATCCAGGGAGACCCCGATCTTGCCCGGGAGGGCGCGGCAGATGGAGCCGTAGAGGTCCGGTTCGGTCAGGGCAATGGTTCCGATGATGAGGCGGGAGACCCCGGCATCGATATAGGCCTGCGCCGTTTTCAGGTCGCGGATGCCGCCACCGAGCTGCACGGGAATGTCGATGCTGGAACATATGCGGCGGATGAGCTCGCGGTTGACCGGCTCGCCCGAAAAGGCGCCGTCAAGGTCCACCACGTGCAGCCATTTGCCGCCCTGGTCCTGCCATTGACGGGCCATGGCTACGGGATCGGTCGAAAAGACCGTTTCCTCGTCCGCCTTGCCCTGCTTCAAACGTACAGCCTGTCCACCCTTGATATCAACTGCGGGAAAAATGATCACAGACCCAGCTCCTTGATGGCCTTCTTCATGCCTTCTTCGGCAAGCTGCAGAGCCGTGATCCATTTGCCCTTGCGCTCTACGAACTTGTCTATGTTCATGAGATTGTTGGCCAGGCTTTCCTGGGTTTCCTCAAAATGGACGCGGGAGATGGGGCGTTCCTTCTTTACGTCAATGAGGAAGAAGTCCATCTTTACATACGCGGGATGGTAGGTGCCCATTTCGCCACCGTCGCGGTCGCTCCAGGCAAGAATCTGCGGAACCACCAGCAGGTCCACGCCCATGCACTTGCCGACATTCACCCACTTGTTCAGGGAGGTGGACGAGGCGTTGCTCTTGCTCACATCCATTTCCAGGCAGCGGGTGCTGGCGCCTGCGCTGGTGTAGTGTCGGCTGGTCATGCGAAAGAGCTGGGTCTCGAAGGACTCATCAAGACTGCGCAGCACCTTGGCGTCCAGGGCTGGCTGGCCTTCGGGGATGTACCCGGCAAGCAGGTCCCACGTGTTCATGGGCTGGGTGAACTGGGCAACACCCACGGAAATGTCAGGCAAGGGAGCAGGTCCCTGGGTTACCTGCTGGCAACCGGAAAGCGCCATGCCGGCGATCAGAAGCAGGACAATGCAGATGTGCTGTACGTATCTCATGAATCAAGACTCCCTTTGGTGCTGAGTAACTGCGCCCTGTCGCGGCTTGCAGCCATGCGCAGGGCCAGGCCGAGTCCCTTGCAGGCGGATTCGAGCAGGTGATGGCCATTTTTACCATACAGGTAGGAAATGTGCATGTTCAATTTCGCGGAGTAGGCCACGGACTTGAAGAATTCACGCCACAGGTCGCTTTCGTCTCCGGCAATAACCGGAGGAAGCAGTTCGTCATTCCGGTAGACCAGATAGGGACGTCCGGAAATGTCGATGTTTACCTCGGTAATGGACTCATCCATGGGAACCTTGGCAAAGCCGACCCTGTTGATCCCCTTCTTGTCTCCCAGGCACTGGTTGAGCGCCTGTCCGAGGCAAAGCCCGATGTCCTCAAGGGTATGGTGGGCGTCCACGTGCATGTCCCCCTCGCAGCGCACGGTCAGGTCAAACCCGCCCCAGAAGGCGAGCAGGGTGAGCATGTGGTCGGCAAATCCCCATCCGCTCACAACGTTCACGGACCCTGTTCCGTCAAGGGCAAGGGTGAGCGAAATGCGTGTTTCGCTGGTATTGCGCTCAACACTGGCGGTGCGATGTGTCATGCTCATTTCCTCGTTATGCCGTGCCGGGGCACGGGACATGCGGCATTGTGCGCCGCGTTGGCATCGACAGATTCTGGGCAGACCGGCTATGCGGTCTCTTCTTCCTCGTCCTCTTCTTCATCCTCATCCTCGTCCTCATTGTCATCCTCGGGTTTTCTGGACGTGCGTCCGAAGACCGCGGCAACAATGATGGAGAGTTCAAAGAGCACCAGCAGGGGACCTGCCATGAGCAGCTGCGAAAACACGTCCGGAGGCGTGAGAATGGCACCGAGGATGAAGGCACCGAGGACGGCGAACCGGCGGGCCTTGCGCATCATGGTGGCAGTCAGGATGCCTATCCGGCTCAGGACAAGGGCAAAGAGCGGCATTTCGAACACGATACCGAAAGCAAGCAGCAGCTTGATGGAGAAGCTGAGATACTCGTCCAGCTTCAGCATGGCCTGAATGTGCTCGTTGTTGAAGCTCATGAAAAATTCGAAGGCAGCCGGAAATACGATGAAGTACCCGAACGACGCTCCGCCGATAAAGAACAGGGCGGAGAAGAATGCTATGGGAACAATGTACTTCCGTTCCTCTTCGTACAGACCCGGGGCGACAAATGCCCAGATCTGATAGAAGATGATGGGGCTGGTCAGGAAGACGCCGGCAAGGGCCGCCACCTTGAGGTAGGTGAGGAAGGCTTCCTGAGGGGCCGTAAAAATGAAGGAGCTGTCCGCCGGCATGAACTGAACCATGGGCGCCACGAGCAGGTTGAACAGTTCCTCGGCGAATCCGTAACAGGCAAGACACCCGACAATGGCGGCAAAGGCCATGTACTTGAGGCGCTTGCGCAGCTCGTCCAGGTGTTGGACAAGCGTCATGGGGGATTCTTCTTCCTCGTCCTCCTCTTCTCCATCCTCTTCTTCATCGTCCGTATCATCCTCTTCGACCGCAGGCAGGAATTCCTCGGTCAGTGAAGGATCTTCTTCAGGAGATTCAAAGGGAAAGGGCGGGGGAGGATTGGGAACAGAATCCGTATCCGTATCAATGTCATCATCATCCGGGGAGGCAGAAGCCTCCCCGGATGCGGTATCCGTGGTGTCCGGAGCCAGTTCGTCGGAGCCTTCGGCATCCGGCGCTGCGGAAGCGCTGGTGGCGTCTTCCGCGGACTCCGCTGTCCCGTCATCGGTTACGGGATTCATGTCTTGCGTGTTCTTGTCGGCGTCGCTCATGCCTTGACCTCTGCGGAAACGGTCTCATCCGCAGCAGCGGTCGCCTCTACCGGAGATTCTTCCGGAGGGGTGGCAAGGTCGCCGGCAGGGGCGGCGGTCTTCTTCGACGCGGTGGTCTTGGGCTTGGCCTTTTTCTTTTTGGGCTTTGCCGTTCCTTCGTCGTCGTCCTCGTCATACAGGCGCTTGGCAGCAGCCTTTTTGCGCTTCTCGTGGTCTTCCAGTTCGATTTCCGTATTGATGGTCCGCTGGAAATCCGTGGATACCCGACGGAATTCCGCCATGCCCTTGCCCAGGGTACGGGCAATCTTGGGCAGACTCTTCGGACCGAGAACGATCAGGGCCACAACAAGAATAACAAGAATTTCAGTAGTACCGATGCCGAACATGCCGTTTTGCCTGCGATGATGAGGTTAGATTATTCCCACTCGATGGTGCTCGGGGGCTTGGACGAGATGTCGTATACAACGCGGTTAACGCCCTTCACTTCGTTGATGATGCGGCTGGAAATGCGTTCCAGAATCTCCGAAGGCATGCGTACCCAGTCGGCGGTCATGGCATCGACGCTGTCCACGATGCGCAGGGCGATGACATGCTCATAGGTGCGGCCGTCTCCCATGACCCCGACGGTCTTGAGGGGCAGCAGCACCGCAAATCCCTGCCACACTTTGCGATACCAGCCGGAGGCAGTCAACTCGTTCTGCACGATTTTGTCTGCCTTTCTGAGAATAGTCAGACGCTCATCGGTGATTTCACCAATGACGCGAATGGCAAGGCCGGGACCGGGGAAGGGGTGACGCCATACCACGGAGTCGGGCATGCCGAGCTCAATGGCGACCTTGCGGACTTCATCCTTGAAGAGTTCGCGCAGGGGCTCGATGAGCTTCAGCTTCATGGTTTCAGGCAGGCCGCCCACGTTGTGGTGGCTCTTGATGACCGCAGAGGGGCCCTTGTGCGAAATGGATTCGATGACGTCCGGGTAGAGCGTACCCTGTGCAAGCCAGGCCACGTTTTCAATGCGGTTGGCTTCTTCGTCGAAGACCTCAATGAACTCGTAGCCGATGATCTTGCGCTTCTTTTCGGGATCATCCACGCCGGCGAGCTTGGAAAGGAAGCGGTCGCTTGCGTCCACTACCTTGAGGTTCAGGTCGAAGTGCTCGCGCAGGTAGTCGGAGACTTCTTCCACTTCCTGAGCACGCATCAGGCCGTTGTCCACGAAGATGCAGTGCAGGCGATGGCCAATGGCCTTGTTCAGCAGAACGGCCACGACCGTGGAGTCAATGCCGCCGGAAAGGCCGCATACCACGTTGCCTTCGGGGCCCACCTGTTCGCGTACCTGCTGGATGACGCTGTCGATGAAGCCGGACATGGTCCAGTCGGCCTTCACCTTGGCGATCTTGAACAGGAAGTTGTTGATGATCTGCGTTCCGTCTTCGGAGTGGTGCACTTCGGGGTGGAACTGCAGCGCGTAGAACTGGCGGGATTCGTCAGCCATGGCGGCAATGTCCAGCGTCTGGGTGCGGCCGATGACCTCGAATCCCTGCGGTGCGGTCTTCACCTTGTCACCGTGAGACATCCACACACGCGACGGGGTGGAAAGGTCCAGTCCCTCGAAGAGGGGGGTGGGCTTCAGCATGGTGAAGTCGGCGGGGCCGTATTCACGGGTTTCCGAGCTGGCCAGCGCACCGTTCAGATTGTAGGCCAGCAGCTGCATGCCGTAGCAGATGCCGAGCACCGGAACGCCCAGTTCGAGCAGGCCCATGTCCAGGCTGGGGGCGTCGTCGTCGCCGACGCTGGAGGGGCCGCCGGACAGGATGACGGCGGAGGGCTGCATGGCCTTCACTTCGTCAGCGGTCACGACGCAGGGATGTATTTCGGAATAGACTCCCGCTTCGCGCACGCGGCGTGCAATCAGCTGCGTGAACTGGGAACCGTAGTCGATGATGACAATCTTGCTTATGGAATCCATATGATCCTCTATGGGCAGGCGTGCGCCTAGTTTTCCATTTTGTAGTTGGGAGCTTCCTTGGTGATGATGACGTCGTGGACGTGCGACTCGCGCAGGCCCGCAGCGGAAATCTGCACCATTCTGGCCTTCTTGGTCAGTTCGGGAATCGTGGCGGCACCCACATACCCCATGCCGGACCGGAGGCCGCCGATGAGCTGGTGGATGGTGTCGGATACGGGGCCCTTGTAGGGGACGCGGCCCACGATGCCTTCGGGGACGAGCTTCTTGCTCTTTTCCTGGAAATAGCGGTCGGAGCTGCCGGCCTTCATGGCGTCGATGGAGCCCATGCCGCGGTAGTTCTTGTAGCGGCGTCCCTGGTACAGCACGGTTTCACCCGGGGATTCGTCCGTGCCGGCAAAGATGGAGCCGATCATCACGCTGGTGGCGCCCACGGAGATGGCCTTGACGACATCGCCGGAGTACTTGATGCCCCCGTCGGCAATGATGCAGCGGTCGTATTCCTGGGCAGCCTTGTAAGCTTCCTGTACGGCGGTGATCTGCGGAACGCCCACACCGGCCACGATACGTGTGGTGCAGATGGAGCCGGGTCCGATACCCACCTTGACGGTGTCGGCACCGGCCTTGAAGAGAGCCATGGCCCCTTCATACGTGGCGATGTTGCCGGCAACGATCTGGGCGTTGGGGAAGCTGCCGCGGATCATGGCCACAGCGTCAAGAATGTTCTTGGAGTGCCCGTGCGCGGAGTCGAGCACCAGGGCGTCGGCGCCGGCCTTGAGCAGGGCTTCGGCACGTTCCTCGCAGTCCTTGCCAATGCCGAGGGCGGCTGCGACGCGCAGGCGGCCGCTTTCATCCTTGGCCGAGTGGGGGTACTTCACCACCTTGTCGATGTCCTTCATGGTGATGATGCCCTTCAGAACGCGGTTGGCGTCCACCACCAGCAGTTTTTCGATGCGGTGTTCGTGCAGGTGGCGCTTGGCTTCCTCAAGCGTGGTGCCCACGGGAACCGTGACCAGGTTCTTGCTGGTCATGACCTCGGAAACCTTGGTGGTGTCCGGATCTTCCACGAACCGGACGTCACGGTTGGTGAGGATGCCGATCAGCTCCTTGCCGCGCAGAACCGGAAGGCCGGAAATCTTGTACACGGACATCACTTCCAGCGCCTGGGTGATGGTCAGGTCCGGCTCGATGGTCACGGGATCGATGATCATCCCGGATTCGGACTTCTTGACCTTCTGCACTTCAAGGCACTGCTGCTCGAGGGGGATGTTCTTGTGGACAACCCCGATGCCGCCGTTGCGGGCCATGGCGATGGCCAGCTCGGATTCGGTGACGGTGTCCATGGCCGCGGAGACCAGCGGGATGTTCAACGGAATGGAATTGGTGAGTTTGGTGCTGACATCCACCATGTCCGGGGTGGTCTCGGAATATCCGGGTAAGAGCAGTACGTCGTCAAACGTCAAAGCCTTGCCTATGATTTCGCTCATCGTGTGGGTCTCCCAAGGGTTTGTGTGGCTATCGTATCAAGGCCGGGGAACGAGCGGGCTCGTTGTCGGTCTTTTGTGGTCCGGATGTTTTCCGCCCCGCGGCTCCCTATTCTGAGAGCCGGAAAGGTTCCGTACACGTCCTGGCGGGCGACTGCGCGCAGCGGCGCGTCAGGCAAGGCACGGACTTTAACAAAAATGTTAAAGTATAATTTACCATTATACGTTGAAATCCTCGCCCTTGTCAATCTGCTGAAGGTGGCCTCAGCGGGACAGAACGGGGCAGACATGGTGTTGGACAGGGGGCGGAAAAGAGAGGCCGCTGTAGACGGCAGAGGACGCGGCATCAGGATGGTGGGGCCGCTTCCGGAAGGGACGTGGCGGAGCCGAAAAAGAAGAGGGCGGGCGGGGTGCCGCGCTGCTGGTTCTCTGCGTCGAAACAACATTCCCCACTCTACGCCACAAAGTTGAAACGGGCAATGATCACGGTGCGGTTGTCACAAAAAAACGGGCAGCCGGTCGGCTGCCCGTTTGGGTGCGTTCATCGTCGATATTCCGGGAACTACTTGTGCTCTGTTGTAAGTTCCTTGGTGGCGCGTTCGCGAAGGGCTGCGTCAGCCTTGGGGTTGTCCAGGATGGCCTGGAAGTGTGGGGCCGCCTTGTCCGGCTGCTTGAGGAAGTGCTTGTAGATTACGCCGAGATTGTAGCGGGCTGAGGGATCATCCTCCAGGCTGATGAGCGCCTCGAACATGCCTGCGGCGTCTTCCGGGCGCTTGAGATTGAAAAGGATGATGCCGTTCATGTACAGCACGTGGGGATCGGAGGGGGCGACGACAAGAGCCTTTTGCGCAAAGAAGTTGGCCCGGTCGAAGTCGTCCTTGCGGATGAAGTGTTCCGTGATCTGCTTCAGGACTTCCGGGTTGTTCGGCTCGGCCTGCAGCATGCCCATCATCTGGGAAAGCTGCTCTGCGTCATGGTCGACATCGTCTGACGATACGGACGGTGCGGACATCGCAGCCTGCGACCTGCCCGGTTCCGTGAGGGACGGATGCATGGTCCGGTAGGCAAAGGAGGCTGCAAACATGGCGCATATGCTGGCCGCCACAAGGGCGAGCACAAGCTTCTTGCTGCCGGTAAGCGGCGTAAGGGTGGCATTACTCATCCTTCAGCAGCTCCATCTGGCGAATGCGCCTGTCCAGACGTTTCTGGTTGGATGCCAGCAGGCAGAGGTAGCCGCCCAGGCCGAGCCAGATTGCGATGTTGGCCATCATGAGCCAGGTGGAACTATCCATGACGTACTCCTGTAAATATGCCCGGAGGCGTTACATGTCTTCGCAGGTGGCGATGGTGTCGAGCCGGTCGGTCATGGCGCTCTGGCGCGTACGGATGGCCGCAAGAGCCAGCCAGATGAGACCGAAGGTCAGGACGCACACCATGACCGTAATCTTCATTTCGGGTTCCAGCCCGCCCCCCTTGGAAGCGAATACCGCGGGGTGGATGGACCGCCAGAGGCGGGCGGAGAGAAAGACCAGCGGCACGTCCACAAAGGCGGCAATGCCCAGAACCGCGCAGACCACGGCCCGGCGTTCACGTGACAGGGACATGGAGCGCAGGATGAGGTACCCGGCGTACACGAACCACATGATCAGCGTGGTGGTAAGGCGCGGGTCCCAGGTCCACCAGACGCCCCAGCTGTGTTTTCCCCACACCATGCCCGTGGCCAGTGCCAGACCGCTGAAAAGCACGCCTATTTCGGCGCAGGCCCCGGCCAGGTTGTCCCAGAACCAGGTGCGGCGCTTCAGGTACATGATGGAGGCGACGAACACGACAGCGAAGCTGATGAGCGCCCACCATGCCAGCGGCAGGTGGTAGTAGAAAATCTTCTGGACGATTCCCATGGTTTCTTCCACGGGTGCGTAGACGAAGATGAGATACTGGCACAGGGCAAAGGCGACGCCTGCGGCCAGGGAGAGGGGAGCTATCCAGTTGTCACGCATCATGTCCTCGCTGTGGTGCGGGTTGCGGTTGAAATCGGCGCCGTTGGCTGCTCGGTTGCAGGTATCATTCTTCGCCGCTGTAGACAAAGCCGAAGAGCAGCAGGCCGGTGGCGCCGAACAGGGCGTCAAAGGCACCGGCCAGTCCCAGCCAGTTGCTCACGCCCTCCGGTATGTCTCCGGAAAAGGCGGCAGCCCCGATGCGGATGCCCGCCAGAAGGACGGGGATGAGAAGCGGAAACAGGATGATGGAGAGCAGCGACTCGCGCGCCGCCTGTCCCTGGGACAGGGCCCCCAGCAGGGAGCCGAGCATGACAACGCCGATGTCCACAAGCAGCAGGGCGGCGAGACCGGTGGGCCACTGCCCGGAGACGGTCTGCCCCAGAAAGACGATGGTGGCCGGTACGAAGACGAGCTGGGCGCACAGGAGCAGGGTCAGGCCGGCAAGAGCCTTGCCTATCCATACGGACTGGATGGGCATGGGGGAAAGCAGCAGGCCGAAACGGGCGCCGTTCTGCTCCTCCAGGCTGAACAGGGTGTTGAAGATCAGGACCTGACAGAAGGCCGAGGCCAGCCAGAAGATGGCGGCGGCCGCCTGCGGCTGCATGCGTTCCCCCACCTGCTGAGACAGGCTGAAGACGAAGATCAGCAGCAGGCCGAGCAGCAGCGCCTGAATGAGGCCCGTGCCGCGGGCCAGTACCAGGCGCAGGTCCTTGGCGGCAATGCGGGCGGCATGACTCAGCATGTGGCCTCCGGCGTGTAGTCTGCGGCGGGGCCGTAAAAGTCGACGCGCTTGTCCCGGATGGCCAGCACCATGTCGGCGCGCTGCAGGTCGGCGGCGACGGAATGGCTTATCCAGACCAGCCCGGCACCGCGTTCGCGCGCAGCGGCTATTTCGCTGTGCAGTATGGCCATGGAGCGGACATCCAGCCCGGTTCCGGGTTCGTCCAGCAGGATGAGGCTGGGCTGCAGCAGGAACACACGGGCCAGGTTCAGGCGCTGGGCCATGCCGCGCGAGAATGTCCCGGCGCGTTCAAAGGCGAACCGTTTCAGTTCCACGCGGTCCAGCGCATGCAGCAGGTCTTCCTCCCGGACGTCGAGGCCGTGCATCAATGACCAGAATGCGAGGTTTTCCATGGCGGTCAGGTCTGGGTAGATGAAGGTCTGGTGCCCCACATAGCCGATGCTGTCCTCGGCAACGGTACGGTCCACGGTTCCGGCGCTGGGACGCGCCAGTCCGGCCATGATCTTGAGCAGGGTGGACTTTCCTGCGCCGTTGGGACCCGCAAGAATGGTCACGGTGCCGGGTTCGATGGCGCAGCTGACATCCTTGATGATCAGCCGGGTGCCGTAGAACTTGGCCACCTTGTCCAGCCTAAGCATCGACAAGTTCGTCCTCCTGCTTGCGGCCGCCGGAGAGGCCGAGGAAGGGGAACAGGCACATCAGTGTTCCGCCGATCCACACCCAGTTCACCAGCGGGTTCACGCTGAGCTTGAGGGTGATGGCACCGCTTTCGTCGGCGCCCAGCAAGGTGCCGTAGAGCTCGTTGCCCAGCGAAGGGATGGTGGCGGCTTCCGCAAAGGCGTTGCGCCGGAACTTGTGGTAGAGGCGGCGCTGCGGCTGCATCAGGCCGATGACCTTGCCGTCTTTGGAAACTTCAAGGTCGGCCTGCATGTAGATGAAGGCGCGTTCATTGCCTTCGGTCAGCTTCTTGTAGGTGAAGGTGTAGTCCCCCACCTGCATGGTCTGTTCGGGCTTGATGGTGCCTTCGGTCTCTGCCTTGAAGGGGCCGGAGATGGCAACGCCCATAACGGTCAGGGCGAGTCCCACATGGACGCCGTATGCCGCGACGGAGCGCATGTTCCGGCGAAGGGCGGGTTCGGTGGCGAGCAGGATCAGGACTCCGGACACTGCGGCAATTGCCGTGGCGGCGCCGGCCGCGGCCATGGGGATGGTGAACCCGGAAGTGTAGAGCAGGCCGAGCGCGGCGATGAAGACCGCGCCCACAAGGGCGGCCTTTTTGCCGTTGCGGATGCCACCCTTCCAGCCCAGCCAGGGACAGATCATCAGCAGGGCGGACAGGAGCACGAAGAGCGGCAGGCAGACCTTGTTGTAGAACGCGGGTTCAAGGCCCACCGGATTCGGGCTCCAGAATTTGGAGAAGACCGGCCACATGGTGGCGATGAGGATGATGACGCCGAGGGCGAGCAGCACCCATGCGGCCAGCACGAGGAAGCCCTCGCGGCTGGCGAGCTCGGACAGCGCGTGCGACGAGGGATGCCGGTACTGCAGGGCAACCAGCAGGCTGATGCCGGTGAAGAGGATGATGAAGATGAGCAGGGGCGTCCCGACGCCGCCGTCACCAAAGGCATGCAGCGAATCCACTACGCCGCTTCGTACCAGATAGGTGGCGAAGAAGGCGGAGATGCTGGTCAGGGCGATGAGGAAGATGTTCACGCGGTGCAGCTTGTTCCGGCGTGTCTCGATGACCGAGGTGTGCAGGAAGGCCGATGCGACCAGCCACGGAATGAGCGAGGCGTTTTCCACCGGGTCCCATGCCCAGTAGCCGCCCCATCCCAGTTCCATGTAGGACCACCAGCCGCCGAGAACGATGCCTGCGGTTAGGCTCAGCCATGCAACGAGAATGAAGTTGCGGGAGATGGCTGTCCAGGAGCCCTCCTTGGCGAAGGTGCCGTTCAGCGCCTGCGCCAGGGCAAGGCAGCCGGGGATGGCGAACCCGCCATAGCCGAGGAACAGAAGCGGCGGATGGAAGATCATGCCGGGGTTCTGCAGCAGGGGGTTCAGGCCGTTGCCGTCTGCGGGAGCGGGGTCGACCATCTTGAAGGGATTGCTCCAGGTGGTCAGCAGCAGCAGGAAGAAGGACATGATGGCGAGAAAGAGTATCCAGAACCACAGCTTCGTGCCTTCGGAAAGGGTGTGATAGGCACGCGACGTGAGGAAGAATATGCCGAAAATGGCCACGGACCAGGCCCAGAAGAGCAGGGAGCCCGCCTGCCCCGCCCAGAAGGCCGTCATGCGGTAGAAGGTGTCGAGATCATGGCTGGTGTAGCTGGCCACGTACACGTTCGTGAAATCGTAGTTCGTAAGCGCCCAGAGGAGGATCATGCAGCTCACGGTCATGAGCGCGGTGATCATGACGTGGGCCTTTTCCATCCAGGGCAGGATCAGGGTGCGGCCCTGCCACACCTGCATGACGGCAACAATGCCGAAGCCCAGGGAAAACATGAGCGAGGCGACAAGCAAGAGATATGCGAGAAAATGCATGATACTCCTTCAGCCGACGGGCGGCATGGGAATGGGTCGTGGGAAGGCCGGGAAGAAGGAGGCTAGTCCTTGCGGTTTTCCTTCTGGTACTTGGAAGGACACTTGGTCATGAGCGTCTTGGCGGCAAAAATCTTGCCATCCGGGGCAAGTCCCCCTTCCACGATCACCTCGACGCCGGGCTTGAAGGTGTCAGGCACGGCACCCCGGTAGTCGATGCGCATGGAGAGCGTCGTGTTGTCCTTGTCCGCAATGAGGAACGAGACGCCGGGACCGTCGCTGCGCTGTTCCAGTCCTTCCGGCTTGACGGTGCCAAAGAGCCGGATGGAGGAAACCTTTTCGGCAGGCATGGCCAAGGCCTCGGAGACATTGAGGAAATAGACGCTGTTTTCGGAAAATCCGGAAAAGAGCAGATAGCCTATGCCTCCGAGAAAGAGCACCAGCGCGGCAACGTAGACGCCTTTGCTATTCTTGTTCGCCACAATTCCTCCAAACTTCCACTGAATATCGAATGGTTGCCAGCATAATAGGTTTGATTCCTGATTGCAAGCGCGCAAGCGTGCCTGGATGGCCGACACCTGTGTTGCATGCGGATGTATCGTAAAACCGACCGCTTATCCAAGTAAAAAAATTATACATGCAGCAGCGCGTGTTCTGTGCAACATGCTGAAAACAAGACAAAACTCTGTGTTGTGCAAGCCGTTGCACGCGCACGAAGCGTGTCCGGCGTCGCCTAGGCGCCGGACTTGGTCAGTTGCGAGCGCTTGCGGCGGGCCAGCTGGCGCATGTCTTCCACCCGGTCGCTCTCGTCCACGATCTCCTTGCCCAGAATCTCTTCCAGCACGTCCTCAAGGGTCACGACCCCGGAGAGTCCGCCGTATTCATCCAGAACAACGAAGAGGTGCATGCGCAGCTCAAGGAAGCTGAGGAGCAGCTTGTCGAGGGTGACGGATTCCAGCACGAAATGGACGGGACGCATGATCTCCGCAAGCTTCGTGTCGTCGCGGTCGGCGGCCAGTTCCTCGAGAATGGCCCGGCGCAGCACGACGCCCACCATGTCCTCGTTGTGCTCGTCATAGACGGGGATGCGGCTGTAGTGCCAGAAATCACCCTGTTCACGGGCCTCCGTGACGGTCATGTCCGCAGACAGGGAGAAGGTGACCGTCCGGGGGGTCATGATGTCCTCAACCCGCTTGTGGTCAAGGGAGAGAATGTTCCGGATGGAGGTCTCTTCGTACGGCTTGATGGAGCCGGAGCGGCGGGAGAGGCTGACCACGGCCCGGATGTCGTCTTCCGTAGTGTGTGGTCCTTTTCGTTCCGGCGTGAGCATGCGGGTAAGGGCGCCGCCGATGACGATGACCGGCTTGAGCAGCCAGACCAGTCCCTGCAGGGGGCGCGCTATGGCCGGAGCCAGCGGGCGGGCGTAGGATACTCCGAGCGTCTTGGGAAGGATTTCCGAGAAGACCAGAATGGCCAGTGTGAAGGCGGCGGCAAAGACGGCCATGTACTGGGGGCCGAAGACGTCGGCGAAGGCCACGCCCGCAACGGCGGCACCGGCCGTGTTGGCCACGGTGTTCAGGGTGAGCACGGCGGTGATGGGCTCTTCCACATGCTGGCGGAGCTTGAAGAGGATTTCGCCGGAGCGGCGTCCGTCTGTCCGCAGTCGCTCTATGTAGCTCCAGGGGACGGAATAGAGCACGGCCTCCGCAACGGAGCAGGAGGCGGAAATGAGAATGGCAAGACCAACCGAAAGCACGAGTTCAAACATGGTGAATCCTTCCGCCCGTGGGGCGGATTCGAGGAAAACATGAATATGGTGACCGATTCCGGTATTCTATAAGGGGTGTGTCGGGAAATGCAAGGTTTTCCCGGTTCCCGGTCCCGCACGGAGGGGGCGGTGCGTCTTGCCAAAACAGGGGCTCCATGACACAACACCCAGCAATCACAACAGGAGATGAGCATGCCCACCATCCGCAACATATTGCTGGACCGTGACGGTACCATCGTGTTCGACAAGCATTACCAGCATGACCCGGACGAACTTGAATTGCTGGAAAACGCCATGCAGGGGCTGCAGCGTCTTGCAGCGGCCGGCATGCGGTTTTTCGTGCTGACCAATCAGTCGGGTATCGGACGCGGGTACTTCGCGGAATCGGACCTCGCCGCCTGCACGGAGCGTCTTGACGGCATGCTCGCCGCGTCGGGCGTGCACATTGTGGATACGGTATTCTGTCCCCATGCCCCGGATACGGCCTGCCATTGCCGCAAGCCCGAAACCGGCATGTGGGAGACCCTGCGGGAGCGTCACGGGCTTCTGCCCGAGGAAAGCGTCATGATCGGGGACAAGGTTGCGGATGTGCAGCTCGGACTGAACGCCGGGCTTGCCGCTTCCGTGCTGGTGCTTACAGGAAAAGGCGAACGGCATGCCCGCAAAATGGGGCTGCCGGAGCCGGACGGGGAGACCTGCTGGCTGGACGTGGCCAGTGCGGAGGGCCGCTGGCCCACATGCGTTGCCCGGGATCTTGCCGCCGCGGCCGACTGGATCCTTCATTCCCTGCACGAACCGGAGGCATGATGGGCGCCATCGGAGTCTGGAATACCGCGTTTCTGGGGGATGCCGTCCTCACGCTGCCCCTGTTGCGTACGCTCAAGGCGGCTTACCCCGATGCCGCAATCCATTTTTATGTCCGCAAGGGACTGGGAGCGCTCTTTGCCGCACAGCCCGAACTGGATGCCGTGTTCGAGTATGACAAGCGGGGCGCGCAACGCGGCCTGCTTTCCGCGGTGGCGTATGGACGGGAACTGGCCGCCCGCGACTATTCCCTGTGGATTTCCGCCCACGGAAGCCTGCGCAGCGGCATCATCGCCCGCTGGACCAGCGCCCGAATGCGCATCGGTTACGACAGGCCGTTGCTGAACCACTGGTTCTATACGCATACCGTGGACAGACAATTTGCCGAACTGGACGAGATAGAGCGCCTGCTCCGTCTGGTGAAACCGTTGGGCATTACCCATGTCGAGGACTGGCCCGAGCTTGTGCTGCCGCAGGACGCCCAAGCCGCTGCTGAGGCATTCTGGAAGGCGCATATTGATTCTCCCGTACTGGGTGTGCACCCCGGATCGGTGTGGGGGACCAAGCGGTGGCCCGCGGCGTCGTATGCCGAAATCGTCCGGCGGGGCGTGGAGAACGGGGCGCAGGTGCTGGTATTTGCCGGGCCCGGTGAGGAAGCCATGGCGCGCGAGGTGATTGAGGCGTGTGGTGTGGCGGATTCGGGCAGGGTCATCGACCTGTCGGCGCAGCTTTCCCTGCCGCATCTGGCGGCCTATCTCGGCAGGCTGGACTGCTATGTCACCAACGATTCCGGCCCCATGCATCTTGCGTGGGCGCAGCGTACACCGGTGACGGCCATTTTCGGGCCCACGGTCCGTTCCCTGGGGTTCGCCCCGCGGGGGGCCACGGCGACGGTGCTGGAGGCGGACGTTTCCTGCCGTCCCTGTGGCCT
>QKEJ01000075.1 GCA_003252375.1 Halodesulfovibrio sp. | reverse complement strand
TTCTGGTCAACGCCGTGGCTCCCGGCTTTATCGAAACCGACATGCTTGACGGGCTGCCGATTGAGGAAATTGCCAAGAGCATTCCGCTGGGACGTCTTGGCAGGGCGGACGATGTGGCCCACATGGTTTCCTTTCTCTGCTCCGACAAGGCACAGTACATCACGGGGCAGACCTTCTCCGTCAACGGGGGAATCTTCACCGCATGAGGCACTCCCTTCACAAAGTGGCCGTTACCGGCATTGGCATCGTCTCCTGTCTCGGCAGCCAGCTGGATGTTGTGCAGCAGCATCTGCGCGCAGGCAAAAGCGGTGTGGGCATCGACCCTCAGCGTGAAGCCGTGGGCTTTTTCAGCCCCATTACCGGCTGCATCACGGATTTCTCCGTTGAGGATGCCGGCCTGACGAAACGCCAGCGAAAGACCATGCCCAATTTTGCGGTGCAGTCCTATGCCGCCGTTGTGCAGTCCCTTGAGAAGGCGAATCTCGGCTTGTCTGATATCCGCAATGCACGAACCGGGCTTCTGTTCGGCAATGATTCCACATCCAGGGCACAGTCCGAGCAGGTCGCCCTTACGCGGCAGTACGGCTCCACGGCAGGAATCGGCTCGGGGTACTGCTTCAAGGCCATGAACTCCACCATCACCCTGAACCTGAACGTCCTGCTGGGCGTGCAGGGAGCCTCGTGGACCATCAGTTCCGCCTGTTCCAGCGGCGGCCATGCCATCGGGCAGGCGGCGGACCTGATTGCACTTGGCAGGCAGGACCGGGTTATCTGCGGCGGCGCCCAGGAAATCAACTGGGAGTCCCTGTGCAGCTTTGATGCGCTGGAGGCCTTTTCCCGGCGGACGGACGCTCCGCATCTGGCAAGCCGTCCCTTTGACGCCGCCCGCGACGGGCTGGTGCCCTCGGGCGGAGCTGCCGCCGTGGTGCTGGAGCGGTATGACCTTGCCGTTGAGCGCGGGGCGCGCATTCTCGGCGTTATCGAAGGGTACGGATTTTCTTCGGACGGACAGGACCTGTGCCGCCCCAATGGCGCGGGTCTGCAGGCGGCCATGCAGAGCGCCCTGCAGGAAGCAGGCATGACGCCCGACCAGATTGATCTGGTCAGTGCGCATGCCACATCCACCCCCCTGGGCGACAATGCCGAGGCGGACGCCATTGCCGCCGTGTTCGGCAGCAAGTCCGTGCGCGTTACGGCCCTCAAGTCCATGACCGGGCACGAGCTGTGGATGTCCGGAGCCTCGCAGCTCGTGTATACCCTGCTGCAGGCGGATGGCGGGTTTACGGCCCGTACACTGAATTTCGAAACGCCTGATGAAGCCAGCGCCAAGCTGAATATCGTTGTTGATGAGAATAGCGACGCTCCCGGTCGTGTCATGCTCAACTCAGCTGGTTTTGGCGGAACAAATGCCTGTCTGATCGTGAATACCCGGAGCTGACGACATGCGGTGCATTGTTGTTGGTTCCGGCTGTTCGGGTTTGACCTGTGCGATCATCATGGCCAAGCATGGCCACAGCGTTACCGTTGTGGAAAAGGGGCCGTGCATGGCTCCGCTGATGCAGGGGTTTGAGCGCAAGCGTCGCTACTTTGATACGGGCGTGCACTGCCTGAGCGGCCTCGGGGACAACGGGCCGCTGACGCTGCTTTTCGAATACCTGAATATCCGGAACCGTCTGACCTACAAGCCGTTTGCCGCGAAGAACAGTTACACGCTCCATGGCCCGGATGGCTTTGTCTGGAACATGCCGCAGGGGCTGGAGGCGTGCAGCGACTCGCTGGCCGCCCTGTTTCCGCAGGAGGCCGAAGGCATTGCGGCATTCCTGAAGGACACCGTCGCGCTTGGGGAGCAGTTTCAGTACCCCGTCCTCAACCAGGCGACGCTGGACCATCCCCAGCACAACCAGCCCATGGATGCCGTGCTCGGCAGGTATGTCTCCGCACCGCAGCTCAAGGTCTGTCTCAGTGTTTTCAACACCCTGTTCTGCGGTCTGGTGGATGCGGAAACCTCCTACGGCTTTTTTGCGGCAAGCGCCGGTCTCTACTATCAGGACAGCGGCACCGTGGAGGGCGGCGGAAGGGCCATCTGTACCGGCATGCTTGAGGAATTGCAGGGGCTGGGCGCAACGGTCCTGTTCGGTAACGGCGTGCGTTCCATACAGACCGGCGACAGGAAGCAGGTGACCTCCGTGGTGCTGGAAGACGGGGCCCCCCTGTCCTGTGATTGTCTCATCTACACCGGCCATCCGGCATTGCTGCCGGACCTGCTGCCGGATACCGCCATGCGGGACGTGCGAAGGGCCTACTACCGTGAGCTTTCGTCCTCCATGTCCCTGCTGGGAGTGTACGGCACCATTGATGAGCCGGTCGACTGCCTGTCCGGGCGCAATGTCATCATTGCGGAAACCGCTGCACCCTATGACGCGGTGTTTTCCGAGCAGCAGGGCTACGATCAGCGCCCGATGATGGTGACCGGCCATGCCGGCCATGACGGCACGACAACGTTTTCCATATTTGTCCCGTCTCACTTCTCCGAATGGGAGCCCTATGCCGGAGGCCGCGTACACCGGCGCGGGGCGGGTTATCATGAAAGGAAGGACGACGTGGCCCGGCAGGTCATGCGCAAGGCGCAGCAGTACATACCGGAGATGCAGGGCAGGGCAACGGTCGTCAGCGTCAGCACGCCGCTTACCATCAGGGACTATTGCAATGCGCCAGAAGGGGCAGCCTACGGCATCAAGCATTCACTGACGCAGTTTGCGCCGACGCCATCCTCCCCGGTCAGGAACATGTACCTGTCCGGTCAGGGCATTGCAGCTCCCGGCATCATGGGGGCGATGACGGCAGGGTTCATTACGTGCGGAGAAATTCTGGGGCATGATCTGCTTCGGGGAGAGCTACAAGCATGCAGTTAAAGAGAGTTGTTGTAACCGGTATGGGAGCCATTTCTCCCTACGGAAGCGGTGTTGCGGCGTTGCAGGCCGGTATTGCCGGTATGGAAAGCGCCATTACCCGTATGGAACGGGCCTCCGAGATCCGGGAGCTGCGTTCGCAGATTGCGGGCCTCATTCCGGACATTGATGTTACGGTCGTCCCCCGCAAGGACCGGAGGACCATGACTGCCATGGGGATCTACGCCCTGATGGCAGCCCGGGAAGCGCTTTCCATGGCGGGCCTGGGGGACGAGGACTTGGGCTCCGGCAGATTGGGAGTCAGCCTTGCCTGCACCTCCACCTGCGGCGACCTTCTGGAGGAGTTTTTCTCCGGCTACCTGCCGGACAGGGACGTCTCTCACTGCAAGTCCACAACCTTCTTCAAGCTCATGAATCATGCCCTTGCGTCTTCGGTGGCGCAGGCCCTGAACGTCTGCGGCAGGATCATTTCGCCGGCATCCGCATGCGCCACCAGTACGCAGGCCATCGGATACGGGTATGAAGCGATCCAGCTTGGCCGTCAGGACATCATGCTCTGCGGTGGGTCGGAGGAACTGCACCCGCTCAGTCTGGCGTCCTTTGACCTGATCAACGCGGCATCCACCGGATTCAACGACGCACCAACGCGGGCTCCCAGACCTTTCGACCGTGACCGCGACGGCGTCGTGTGCGCGGAGGGCGCAGGGCTGCTGATTCTGGAATCCTACGACCATGCCGTGGCGCGTGGCGCCACCATCCTTGGCGAGCTGGTGGGGTTCTCCACCTCCTCCTCTCCCAAGCACCCTGCCAACCCGGATGCGGAGGCTATTTTGCGGTGCATGGAAGAAGCGTTGCACGATGCCGGGCTCATGCCTTCGCAGATTGACTATCTGAACGCGCATGCCACGGGAACGGTCTCCGGAGACGCGGCCGAAGCCCAGGCCATCCGCACTCTTTTCGGCAGCGAACTGCCGGTTTCCAGCTTCAAGGGCCACATGGGCCATACCCTTGCTGCCAGCGGCGTGCTGGAAACCATTGCAACCTTCAGCGGGCTGCAGAGCAACACTCTCTATCCTACCAGAAATCTGGAAGCCATCGATCCGGACTGCGTGGGTATCAACCTGTTTAGCCACGCCCTCACGCAGAGTGTGACCTATTTCATCAAGAACAGTTTTGCCCTTGGTGGCATTAACGCATCCCTTGTTTTTAGGAGAATATAACGTGTCGATTACCACCATGACCAAAGAAGAAATCGTGTCGATTACCAACGAAGCCATTTGTGAGGAATTCGAATTCGACATGGAGAAAATGACCCCCGAGGCGCATCTGTATACGGATCTCGGGTTGGACAGCCTTGATGCCGTGGATCTGGTGCTTGTCCTTGAAAAGGCTTTCAAGGTTAAGCTTCGTAACCAGCCGGAAGTAAAGGAAGTTCGGACACTTGAAGATGTGTATGATCTGATTCAGAAGCTGATGCAGCAGGAAGCGGCGTAATATTGAATGGCAGACCGGAAACAGCCTTCGCCAGCAGCCACCTATGCACTGCTGGTCTTCCTTGTGGTGCTCACCGTGGCCATCGTGTTCATCGGCCTTGTCTGTTCGCCGTACTTCCTTGTGGTGCGGGGATGGCCAGTGGACAAGATCGTGCGGCATTACGTGTGGTGGTATGGTAAGGGCTACGTCTTCTGCACCCGCCCCCTAATTCCGTGCGCCATAGGCTGCGACGGGCCGGAGGTCTTTCCGCTCACTGCCCCGGCGGTGGTGGTGATGAATCATCACTCCATCCTCGACCTGTATTACCTCGGCCTGCTCCCGTTTGATGGAGACATCGCCTTTGTCACCCAGCGCAGGCCGTTTCTGATCAAGTTGTATGCTCCGTTCATGAGCATGGCGAAGTATGTGGACATGCGGGAAAGCGACTTCGATTCCTGCCTGGAGCAGTGCAGGGTCCATCTGGAGAACGGCACGCGCGTGCTGTTCTTTCCCGAAGCGGGCAGAAGCAGAACCGGCGCATTGCAGGCGTTCAGGCAGGCGCCGTTCCGTATCGCCGTGGCGTGCAATGTTCCCGTGATTCCCTTCTGCATCTCGGGAACGGAGAAGCTTCTTCCTCCGAAGGCCAGATACATTACGCCCACCTCTGTGGCGTTGCACGTGTGCAGTCCCGTGTATCCTTCGGACGCTGCGGGGGAGTTTGTACACAGAAGGCTTGCGCAACGTACGCATGACCGCATGAAGGAGCAGCTGCGCATCATGCAGTGTCAGGATGGAAACAGGGAGGAGTCATGAGAGAATCTGCTGCACGATATGTCCCCCATGCGGGCCCCATGCTGCTGGTGAAGGATATTACGCACAACCATGCCGACGGCGGTACCGTGGAAACGGCCATCGCGCCCGACAGCATGTTCGTGGACAGCAACGGCTTTGTGAGTCCGTTGATCTATGTGGAGATTCTGGCTCAGGCCTTTGCCGCGCTGGATGGATATACAAGTCATCTGGAAGGGAAAGCCAGCGGAAAGGGATTCCTCGTGGGGCTGAAGAGCTGCGTTTTTCATGATGCGCCGCCGGTTCCGGCAGGAGCGCAGATGGTTGCCACGCTGGACGTCGAGGGGCGGGCGGATGCGTTTACGCTGGTGCGTGGCGAACTGACGTATGAGGGGGAGCTCATCATGAGCGGGATTCTGAAGTTGTACCAGCCGGAACAGGATTAGGGATTGGTCGCATGAAAAAGGCGATTCTGCTTTTGCTTGTGCTGCTGCTTCCTGTTGCGGCGTGGGCCGGACAGGCGGCGGATGCGTCCCGCATTCCCCTGCTGGATGCCGTGAGGGAGGCCAGCAGGAACACGCAGTCCCTGCAGTCCGAATTCACGCAGTCCACCATGCTCAAGCTGTTTGATGCGCCTCTTGTCGTGACCGGCAGGGTAACCATTCAGAAGCCGGACAAGATTCGCTGGGAATACCTTTCACCGGAGCATTCCGGGTTCATTCTCAACGGTTCAAGCGGGATGCAGTGGCGGCCCTCTTCCGACGACGGCTCCAGGTCCGAAACGCTGGCCAATGCCACGGCCTTGTCGCCCCTCCTGCGCGCCATGGCCGGACAGATGCTGCTGTGGCTGAACCTCGACCAGGAAAGACTGCAGAAGGACTTTGTCATCACCGTGGCTGAAACCGGTGACCCGCGGATCACGCTGGTGCCCAGGGACAGCAATATGGCGCAGTACATCAGCCGTATCGAAATGGTGTTGTACCCCACGCTGGTCGGCATCAGCCGTATCGCCATCACGGAGAGCAACGGCAACGAGGTCGCGCTCGTCTTCTCGGAGCAATCCAGAAACATTACTCTTCCCGAAACCACGTTCACGGCGCCATGAGATCCGTAGTTGTTGCAGCATATTCGGCCGTTGCCTCGCGCAAATGGATTCTCCTGTGCCTCATGCTGGGCATTACGCTGGGCTGCGGCCTTGTGCTGTCCCACCTGAAGCTGGAGGAGAACATCGCCTTTCTGCTGCCCGACGACAGGAGCAGGCTCAGCGAAGACCTGCAGACGCTGCAGTCCCTCCCGCAGCAACGCAGCATCCTCATTACCCTGGGACGTTCCGGCAACGTAACCGCCGACGAACTGGCGCAGGCCACGATCCGGATGGCCTCGGCGCTGGAAGGCAAGGGCTTCACAAGCGTCTCCTGCAAGCCGGACCTGCCCAGGGGCAACTTCTTCATCACGATGCGCAACATGGTTCCCGGTCTGTTTGATCAGGCCCTGGAGCAACGTCTGGCACCGTTTGCCGATCCTTCCCGGGTCGTGACACAGCTTGGTGCGCAGAAGCGCAGGCTCGGGGGCATGGAAGGCCTCATGCTGGCCCCTGTCGTTGCCGCGGACCCTCTGGATATGCATGCCGATGTGCTCCGGCGGATGCAGCGGCTTGCGGTGATGAAGAACCTGCGCGTGCGGCACGGCGTGTACATGACGGAGGATGAACAGCACAGCCTGATCGTGGCGCAGACCTCGGACGGATTGTCCGATTCCGCGTCCGCCATCGCCCTGGAGAAGGAACTGAACGTCCTTGCTGCCGGGCTTCCGGAGGGGGTCACCAGTACCGCCTTCGGCAGCGCGCTCTATACGGCCGCCAATGCCAACGCCATCATCGGCGACATCACCCGGACATCCATCTTCACGGGGATTGCCCTGCTGCTGATCATCGTGTGCTTCCTGCGAACACGACAGGTCTTCTTTCTGCTGCTCCTGCCCCTGTTCTCGTACGCCATGGGGGCCACGGCCGTTGCCCTGCAGTGGTCGCCCGCATCAGCCATGACCTTTGGCTTCGGCCCGGTTCTCATAGGCATGACCATTGATTTCGGGCTGCATTTCTATTTCGTCAGGGGCCGCACCGCCACGCCGGAAGGCCGGATTGCAGCCGCCGCGACGCCCGTCGTGCTGAGCGCGCTGACGACCATCGGAGCCTTCTCGCTGCTGCTCGCCTCGCCTGTTCCCGCCCTGCGGCAACTGTCCCTGTTCATTGTTGCCGGTCTGGCCGGAGCGCTTGGGCTGGCCCTGTTCGTCCTTCCCCACGTCATGCGGGGAGTGGAGGACGAAGGACGCGACGTGCCCCTGCAGCAGGCTGCTTCTTCACGGTATCGGGCTTGTGTTCTCGCAATGGCCGGACTTTTTCTGGTGACAGCCCTGTGGGGCGCTTCCCGGCTCACCATCCAGCAGCATATCCGGGAAATGGGAATCCAGTCGCCGGCGTTGCAGCAGGCCGAGCGGGAGATCGCCACCCTGTGGGGTACCGGTTCCTCCCGCGCCATCCTGCTGGCGCAGGGGCGTACGGAAGATATGGCGCTCAACGCCACCAGTGCCGCCCTTGCGGAGCTTCCCGAAGCCATCCGCAACGATACGCTCAGCCTCAGCTTCCTTGTCCCCCCGCAGGGTGTGCAGCAGCACAACCATGCGCGGTGGAAGGCGTTTTGGGAGGCGCATCCCGCCATTGGGGACTCTGTCGTGCAGCACGGCGCCGAACTGGGTTTTTCGAAGACGGCCTTTACTCCCTTCCTCGATTTTATCCGCCAGGAGCCTGCGGTTCTGTTGCCGGCCACGCTGACGGAAATGGGATTCGGAAACCTTGTGGGGTACTTTGATCTGCCTCCCAACGCGGACGGAAGCGGAAGGGAGATGGTCTCCTATCTGCCGGATACCCCTGAAGTGGGTGCGTTTTTTTCGGATCGGACCGAGAGCCGTCTGCACGTGCGGCTCATTTCCCAGACGCGGCTGGGCGAGGAGCTCGCCAAGGTGCTGACCGGCACCTTTGCCACCTTCGTCCTGTACGCACTGGGGGTCATCTGTCTGATACTTGTCCTGGTGCTCCGCAGACCCAAACGGATTCTTTCGGCACTTCTTCCGCCGCTCTTCGGCCTGCTGGCCATGGGAGCCGTTCTGGGATTCACGGCACGGCCGCTCAGCCTGTTCAGCATCGCGGGCGCCCTGCTGATCCTCGGGCACGGCGTGGACTACGGCGTGTATATAACCCACGCCATCCAGCACAACAGCACCGGGGCTCCGAAAGCCATTCTGGTTTCCGCCCTGACCAGTCTGGCCGGGTTCGGTTCGCTGCTCTTTGCCAACCACCCCGCACTGTTTGACATGGGCCTCAGCGTGTTTTCCGGCCTGCTCGTCGCCATGCCCTGCGCGCTTTTGCTGGTGCCCCTCCTGTGGCGCAGGGAGGCGGCATGATGGTGCGTCTCATCGGCATGGTACTGCTTCTCGCGCTGCTGTCCGGCTGTGCGAAGGGGTATACCGAGCTTCCCCTTGCGCCGGAGCGTGAGTCGGTGCTCCGCGCCGCATTGTGGCCCCAGCGCGAGTTCATGTGGCGGTTCCACGGCGCGTTGCATTTCCGGTCCGTCGAGATTC
>QKEJ01000172.1 GCA_003252375.1 Halodesulfovibrio sp. | reverse complement strand
CCACTTTCGAATCCGGAGCACACCATGCCCGATACCACCCCGCCATCCTGCAGGTCTTCTGCATGCTGGCCGCAGCCCTCCTCCTCTCTCCCCTGACAGTCTCGGCGAAAACCGTCGTGGGCAGCGTTGCAGGGCTCACGGGCAGCGCCGAGATCCACTACCACCAGGAGACGGGAAAGCCGGAATCCATTCAGGCGGCTGCCTCCGGCATGCCCATCCATGCGGGTGATGTCATCCATACGGCCGCCGGTTCGCGACTGCAGCTGG
The DNA here is from genome assembly GCA_003252375.1 of Halodesulfovibrio sp. GTDB lineage: Bacteria > Desulfobacterota > Desulfovibrionia > Desulfovibrionales > Desulfovibrionaceae > Halodesulfovibrio. The sequence continues at coordinate 11,343 of QKEJ01000172.1, read as the reverse complement.
TCATGGGAGACGGCGGAAAGATCGCCCTTGGGCCGAAGACAGTCTTCGCGGTGGACGAATACGGTTTCGACCCGGACGCCGGTGCGGGGAGAGTGCTCATGCGCCTTCTGGAAGGCGCATTCAGGGCCGCTTCAGGCAGGCTCAACACGCTCAGTGACAGCAACTTTTCCGTTGCAACCCCCCGTGGAACCATTGGCGTGCGGGGCACGGAGTTCTGGGGCGGCTTCCTCGAGCATGACGGGGCCATGAAGTTCGGCGTGCTGATGCTGGAAGGCACCGGAGTTGAGGTGATCACCACCTCCGGCACCGCCGTCCTGGACGCACCGGGCGAAGGCGCGTGGCTCGCGGCGGATGGACATCTGGTAAAGCAGGATACCTGGTCGGACGAAATGGTCCGACTGGCCGCATCCATAACCGGCCCCATGCCGTAGCAGGAACTGTTGCATACGTAAAAAAGGGGCAGCCATCCGGCTGCCCCTTTCTATAGTTGTCGTTGCTATCCCGCATGGGGATTAGAGCTTGTCGAGGAATTCCTGATTGAGAACCTCGACCTCACCCTTCTTCATCAGGTCGTCGATAAAGGCCCGGAACAGCTCCTGCTGCTTGTTGCGCAGCATGGCCTGCTTGACCTGCTTGGCAGCAGAGGTCCACTCCTCGGCTGTGGGCTTCTGCACTTCCTTCAGACGGAAGAACACGGCACCGGTTGCGCCCATGAAGGGACCGGCCCATCCGTCGCCGGTCTGTCCGAAAGCCGCGCTGACCAGCTCGGGGGTCTGCCCGATGCCGGGGATGAATCCTCGGCGGGAGAACAGCGGAGAGGTCTTCACGGATTCAGCCAGCGCCTTGGGCAGCTTGCCCGCCGTCACTTCAGGAGCGATCTTCTTGGCTTCGGCACCAGCCAGCTGCAGGGCAGCCTGCTGCAGGAGACGGCCCTCAATGGCCGGCTTGACCTGCGCGAACTCAAGGAACCCTTCCGGCTTGCTGGTGTTGACACGGGCGAGGATGTAGCCACCGTCAACTTCCAACGGGCTGTCCACAATGGAGCTGGCAGGCGTGTTGAAGAGCAGGTCCGTCGAATCACCCTTGATGCCCGTCATCTCCTGCGTCTTGGCGCGGGGGAATTCGGGGGTGGAGCGCAATTCCAGATCATGTGCCTTGGCAGTATCGGCAAACGCCTTGCCGGCCATCAGCTCATCAAACACCACGTCCACGGTATCGGCAACCTTGTCCGCCGCCTTGTCCTCGGCGAGACGGCGACGAATCTCGTCATGCACCTCGGCAAGGGATTTCACCCGGCTGGGGGTATGCTCCTCAACCTTGATGATATGGAACCCGAACTGGGTGCGGATTACCTCGGAGGTCTGTCCGGGCTTCAGGGCGAAGGCAGCCTCCTCGAAGGGCTTCACCATGTCTCCGCGACCGAAGCTGCCGAGGTCTCCGCCATTGGGGGCGGAGGGGCCTTCGGAATACTTCTTGGCCAGTGCGCCGAAATCGCCGCCCTTCTTCACAAGAGCAAGAACGGAATCGATCTTGGCACGGGCAGCATCAACCTTGGCCTTGGGAGCATTTGCATCCGCCAGCACGAGAATGTGGCGGGCATGCACGCTTTCCTTCTCAATAAAGTAGGTATCCGCATTCTGCTTGTAGAAGGCGGTCACCTCGGCTTCGCTGATCTCGGAAGGCTTGGCGAGGCTCTTGGGCGTGACCAGAATGTAGTCCACACTGATGAGAGCGGGCTGCTTGAACTGATCCTTGTGTTCTTCATAGAAGGCGGTCACCGCTGCGGGATCCACCTTCGCTTCGGTTGCAAAGGAGGTTGCGGACAAAACGGCATATTCAATGGAGCGGCGCTCACCGGCAAACTCGAACGCGGAATGCGCTTCCTCGTCCGTCACGGCAGCAGGCAGTCCGACGAACTGCTGCACCTTCTGCATCAGCAGGTCCTGGCGGTAGCTCTCTTCGAACTGGCCGGGAGTCATGCCCTGCGCACCAAGCACACGCTTGTACACGGCACCGTCAAAGACACCCTTGTCATTATGGAAAGCCGAAATGGAGGCGATGGTCTTCTTCAGTTCCTGCGGGGTTACCGCAAGGCCCAGCGATTCGGCTTCCTGAAGCACGAGCTTCTGGGCAACAAGCTTCTGCATCACCTGCTGTGCAAGGCCCAGCTGCTTCAGGTCCTCCTGCTTCAAGCCCGGAATCTGGCGCTTGAGCATGGCAAACTGCTGCTCAAAAGCCTGCCTGAACTCAGGTATCATGATCGGCTCTTCATTCACCGTGGCCAGCACGGCGGAGTTTTGGGACGGGCTCATGGAGCCGACTCCCCAGAATACGAACACGATGATGATAAGGGCGAAGGCGATCTTTACGCCCCAAGACTGGGCATTCTGCCGAATAGGGTCCAACATGCTCCGATTCCTTTAGTTCTGCGGTGTTGCGGCGTAGGGTTACGCTGCGGCGTTTTTTGAGAGGCGAACAAAATTCAGAAGTCCGCCTGCCCGAATAATGTCCAATTCCTTCTGCGTCAAATCATTCCTTACAGCCACGGATCCAACGCCTTCCACTTCCACCTGCACGGTACCTCCGGCGGTGATCTCGGAAACGGGCACGGTCACCTTCTGCCCAAGGGCAAAGGTTTCATACGCGGCCTTGTCTTCGAGAATCAGGGGCAGAATGCCGAAGTTCACGAGGTTGGCGCGGTGGATGCGGGCCAGCGACTTGGCGATGACGGCGCGCACGCCCAGATGACGGGGCGCCAGCGCGGCATGCTCACGGGACGAGCCCTGACCGTAGTTCTCTCCGGCCACGATCACGCCATTGGTGCAGGCCTTGGCCCGTGCAACGAACTGCTCATCCACGCGGCTGAACACGTGTTCACTGATGGCGGGCACGTTGGAACGCAGGGCCGTGATCTGGGCACCCGCGGGCATGATATGGTCGGTGGTGATGTCGTCCCCGGCACGCAGCAGCACCTCTGCGGTCACGCTGCTGCCGAAGCCTTCAAACTGTTCCAGCGGCACGATATTCGGCCCGCGCACCACGTCCACATCGCTGCCGTCGGCAGGAGGGAAGAGGAACAGGTCGCGGATGGAGGGAACGTCAGCAGGCAACTCGGGCACAGCCGGAGCCTCGCCCCAGGTGGCGGGGTCGGAGAACTCGCCACGGATGGCCAGCATTGCGGCGGTAAGGGGGCTCACGAGATACACGTTGGCATCCTTGGTTCCGGAACGGCCTTCAAAGTTGCGGTTGAAGGTACGCGCGGACACACCGGCCGATACCGGCGAACCGCCCATGCCGATGCAGGGGCCGCAGGAGCATTCCAGCAGACGGGCGCCGGCGTCGAGCAGCGGCTCGACCAGACCTTCACGGGCCAACATCTTGAGCACCTGCTTGGAGCCGGGGCTGATCAGGGTATCCGTTTCGCTGCAGACCTTGTTCTTGGCGAACAGGCCGGCAACCGACTTCATGTCCGCGTAGGAAGAGTTGGTGCAGGAGCCGATGGCGACCTGGTCGACCTTCTTGCCTGCCAGTTCGCGCACCGTAACCACGCGGTCCGGCATGTGCGGCTGAGCGGCCAGCGGCTCCAGGGCGGAGAGATCAATGACGATCTCCTCGTCATAGGTGGCGTCCGCATCGGCCACCAGCTCGGTCCAGTCGGCCTCACGGCCCATGGCGGCAAGGAAGAGCCGGGTCTTTTCATCACTGGGGAAAATGGAGGTGGTGGCACCAAGCTCCGCGCCCATGTTGGTGATGACGGCACGTTCGGGTACGGAAAGGGTCGCCACGCCGGGACCGGCGTATTCGAACACCTTGCCCACGCCGCCCTTCACGGTGAGCAGGCCGAGCAGATGCAGAATGACGTCCTTGGCGGAAGACCAACCGGTCAGCGTGCCTTCAAGGCGCACTTTGACCACCTTGGGCATGGCGATGAAGTAGGGTTCGCCCGCCATGGCCAGCGCGACGGAAAGCCCGCCAGCTCCCATGGCAAGGGATCCGATGCCGCCCGCCGTGGGAGTATGGCTGTCCGAGCCCACCAGCGTGGCGCCAGGCTTGGCAAAATTCTCAAGGTGCAACTGATGGCAGATGCCGGTTCCGGGAGGCGAGAACACCAGCCCGTACTTCCGGGCCACGGTGCGCAGGAAGCGATGGTCGTCCGGGTTGCGGAAGCCCATCTGCAGGGTATTGTGATCCACATAGCTCACGGACAGGTCCGTACGCACGCGTTCCACGCCCATGGCCTCGAACTGCAGGTAGGCCATGGTTCCGGTTGCATCCTGCGTCAGGGTCTGGTCGATGCGCAGACCGATTTCACCACCGGGGGTCAGGTCACCGGACAGACAGTGCCCGGCGATAATCTTCTGGGTAATATTCATGGACATCGTCTTCTTCCTACATTCGTCTGTTTCGCAGACGGCGTTTCCGGCCGGAGTCCCCTCCTGCCGCACATGCCGAACCGCGCACGGGTCCCAACCCGATACGCCTTTGCTGACGGGCGATTCGTGCACACGCTCCCTTGCGGGAGTCTCCACCGTCAGCCTTGCTCTTCCTTCAGGCGCGCGAGCCTGGCCTGTTCCCGATTGTCGGGTGGACCTTATGGTATGTCCAACCCGTCGCCGCGATATTCGTTCAACTTGTTTCGCAGCGTCCTGACGGATATCCCGAGCATCTCCGCCGCCTGGGTGCGGTTCCCGGAGGTCTGCTCCAACCCTTTCAGGATCATGATGCGCTCCATCTCGTGCAGGGGAATGACTCCCTGCGCGAAAAGGGCATTCCCGGCAGCACCCGCGTCGCCTGCGGACTCCACAGAGCCTGCGGGCATCACGGCTGCACCGGCAGGATCTGCCAACCCTGCGGATGCGGGAGCATCGGTCTCCTCTGACTCATCACTTCCGAACAGGGGCCAGCTGTCCGGATCGAGGAGAAAGTGGCTTTTCGTGATGGGGCCGCGTCCCGCCAGCAGCGTGGCGCGCTCCATCAGGTTCTGCAGTTCGCGCACGTTGCCCGGCCAGTCATAGGTGACCAGCCACTCCGTGGCGTCCTGCGAAAATTCGGGGGCGGCAAGCCCGTACTCGCGGGCGTACAGCGTGACAAAAAAACGGGCCAGCTCCTGCACGTCCTCGCCCCGCTCCCGCAAGGCAGGCAGGCGCAGGGGAATGACGTTCAGGCGGAAGTAAAGGTCCTGCCGGAACTTGCCTTCCTTGACCCAGTCCTCGAGATTGCGGTTGGTGGTGGCGAGCACGCGCACATCCACCTTCACGGTTTCTGTTCCGCCCACGCGGTCCAGTTCGCTCTCCTGCAGCACACGCAGCAGTTTCGCCTGCAGTCCGAGGTCCATTTCGGAAATTTCGTCCAGCAGGATGGTGCCGCCGCTGGCCAGTTCGAACTTGCCCAGCTTGCGGCTGATGGCCCCGGTAAAGGCCCCCTTTTCATGCCCGAAAAGTTCGCTTTCCAGAAGATGCTCCGGAAGCGCCGCGCAGTTGATGGCCACAAAGGGCCCCTCCGCCCTGCCGCTGTGGGCGTGCAGATACTTGGAGAACATTTCCTTGCCGGTACCGGATTCGCCGGAAATGAGCACCGTGGCGCGGGAGGGAGCCACCTGCTTGGCCAGGGCCAGGACCCGGCGCATGACCGGATTGCTGCCGATGATGCTCGGCCCCTTGGGCGATTCGGGCATCTGCGGCTTGCGGCCGCCCAGCGTGGAGGTTGCGGGGGCGACAACATGCTTGCGGGGGGTGGGAACGGCTGCGGTAACCTTTTCGTAGAGCAGCGGTTCGAGCCAGTAGTCATGTGCGCCGAGACTGAGGAAACGTTCGGCTTCCTCCACGGAGCCCTTGTCACTGAAGACGATCACGGGCGGAAAGGTGGCGTCGTCCTGGCTCACGGCAAGAAGATCCTCCACCCTGTACCCCGGAAGCTGCGGACGCGAGAAAATGATGCTCGGTCCGGACTTGCGGATGAACGCGGAGGCTCCCTTCAAATTTTCCGCAAGGCCCACCTCGTACCCTGCGTCCTTGAGTCGGGGGAAGATGTGCGTGACAGATGCTGCCGGAGCAAGAAAAAGTATACGTCTCAGTGACATGCCTTCCTTGATAACCTCATGCGTCTAGAATCGCAAGAATCAGCGTTGAACATTCGCATAAAATGAAGCAATTGGCAAAACATGGTATTGACCTCGCCCCGCTGCTCCCGTAGCGTTCCCGAAATCGCTGTTCACGGGCCTGCGGACTTGACGCAGAAGCTCCCCCTGACATAGGCGTCAGGCCGCGCACCCACGCGGCAGCGTTGCCCCGGACAGCAACGGCTGCGGACACCGCCTACCAACATCATCACGCCGGAACAAACCACGCATGCGTCTCGCCTTTTTCAATGCCACCCGCAAATGGGGCGGGGTCAAGACATGGACCCTGGAATTTGCCGCTGCCCTGCAGCAGCTGGGCCACACGGTCATTGTCCTCGGACGCGAAGGCAGCTTCATCGAACGCGCCCTGTCCCTCGGACTTGATGCGCGGCCCGTCCGCTTCGGCCCCGACTACAATCCCGTGGCCATTGCGCGTTTCCGACGTTTGTACGCCAGGGAGCGCATTGACGCCGTGCTCGTGAACGTGGGGCGCGACCTGCGGACGGCAGGTATTGCGGCCAAACTGGCCGGGCTGCCCCTTGTCCAGCGCATCGGCCTGCCCGGCGACATGCGCAACGAATGGAAGGTCCGCGCCCTGCACCACTGGCTGCGCCCCCACTACCTCTGCCCCTGCCGATTCAACCGCGACGGCCTGCTCCGCAACCTGCCCTGCATCCGGGAAGAGGACACCACGGTCATCCATTCCGCCAAGCGGCCGGCCCCTTCGGCGCCAAGCCATCTGGGCCGCCCCCTGCGCATCGCCACCACCAGCCAGCTGAATCCCGACAAGGGGCACATGGAACTCATGGACGCCCTCAGCCGGCTGCAGCAGGAAGGGTATGCCTTCCACTGGGATGTGGCGGGCACGGGACGGCTTGCGGAAACACTGCAGGAACGGGCTGCACTGCTGGGAATGGAAGACCGCATCACCTGGCACGGCTGGACGCAGAACGTACGGGCCATACTGGCGCAGGCCGACGTGTTCGCCCTGCCTTCCCTGAGCGAAGGACTTCCCAACACCCTGCTGGAGGCCATGGCTGAAGGACTTGTTCCGGTCGCCCGCAACGTGGGCGGCATCGCCGAAATCTGGCCCGAAGCCCTCCGGGACTTCCTTGTCCCCGCCTACAGCGACGGACCGGTGGACCGGACCGAGGCGGCCACGCCCTCCTTCCACTCCGCCCTCAGGCACATTCTCTCGGCTTCGCCCGAAACCCTGCAGGAATGGAAGACCACCGCCTGGAACCAGTGCGTCGAGGCCTTCTCGATGGACACCCAGGCCAGACGGCTGGAAACATTTTTCATGGACCTCATCCAGACACGCTGATCACCATGCACATCATTTTCTGCACCTCGTCAGGCACCAAGAGCGGCGGCTCCCGGCAGGCACTCTATCTTGCCCAGGAATTCGTACGCCGCGGCCACGAGCTCACCTTCTTCACTCCGGCCGATTCCACTCTCCGCACGCTGGACACCGGCATGCACTGGGCCGACCTGCCGGAAAAACCGGCCCAATGGCGCAGCGCCATTGAAGCAGTCTTCCGGCCCGGAGTCCCCACGGTATTCCACGCCTTCCACAACAAGGCCGTCAAGAAGGCGGCATGGTGGGGGCTGCGCTGGCGCTCGCGCGGCGTGGTCTGCGTGGCGCACAGGGGCGTCGTGTACAAGCCGGGCAATCCCCTTCCCTACTGGTCGCCCGGCATCGGTGCCTTTGCGGTCAACTCCGCAGCGTGCGCCCGGGTTCTGGCCCGCTACGGGGTCGGACGCACGCGCCTGCACGTGGTCTACAACGGCATACCGGACGAACGCACCAGCCCCGCCATCAGCGCCGAAACCATGCGGGCGGATCTGGATATCGCACCAAACGCCTTCATCTTCGGCACGGTTGCCGGCAACAATCCCGTCAAGGGTGCGGATGTGCTCCTGCGCGCCTTCGCCCTTGCCCGTCCCGAAAACGGGGCGCTGGTCATGGTGGGCGTCTCGACCGACAAGTACGGCCCCCTTGCCGAGGAACTGGGCATTGCCGACCGTGTCCGCATGATCGCCCACACGGAAAATGTGGCGGACTACCTGAACTGCATGGATGCGTTTGTGCTGCCGTCCCGATCGGAATCCATGCCCAACACCCTGCTCGAGGCCATCCGCCTGGGCCTGCCCTCCGTGGCCACGGATGTGGGCGGAGTACAGGAACTGCAGGCAGGAAGCGGCCTGCTCGTGCCGGCGGAAGATCCGGCAGCCATGGCAGAGGCCATGCGCACCCTGCACGGAGACCGGCAGGCCCGCGACACCTTTGCCGCCGCCAGCCGAACCCTTGCGCCGCAGTACTCCATCACCAACCGCGCCGACCGCATGGAAGCCATCTATCGCGACCTGCTGGCGGCACGCGGAACCGCGGCCTGACACATGCAACGGCAGCCAGCAGCACCACAATCCCTCCGGCCCGCGCCCAGTGCAGGCGAACGACAGGGAACCCACGGCGGAGAGATCTACCGGCTGGCCCGCCGGATGGGCGTGCCCCCCGAAGCAATTCTGGACTTCTCCAGCAATGCCAATTCGCTGTGCGACGACCTGACCGGCGCCATCATCCGTGGAACCGACTACCCCTACCGCCGGATTCATGGAGCACCGCACTGCGCGAACGGCTGGCCGTGCATGAAGGGGTCTCCCCGGAGTCCATCATCGTGGGCAACGGCTCCTCGGAGAACATCTTCCTTGCCATACAGCAGCTGCAGCCCGAACACGTGCTGCTGGTGGCTCCCATTTTTTCGGAATACGTCAGGGCCTGCGAGGCGTTCGGCGTGTCCCACAGCCTGCTCCCCTGCCGTCCGGAACACGGGTTCGATCTCACGGAGCGGGAGCTCGACGCCCTGCGCCGGAGTGATGCCGACATGGTCATCCTCTGCTCTCCCAACAATCCGGCCTGCATCACCTATCCGGCCATGAAGACCATCCTTGGCGCCATTCGGGCGCGCACGGTCCTCATAGACAACACCTACAGCGAATTCCTGTGGGGACTCCCGGAGCACGCCGCAAACCGATACGCCAGCTATCTCCCCCTCATGCCCCGGGGCACGGAACTGATCACCGTGCAGAGCTTCACCAAGTTCTTCTACTGCACGGGCATCCGGCTCGGCTACGCCATGGCGTCCGAGCCCCTTGCCACGCACATGGCCAGCGGCAAGACCCCATGGAGCGTTTCAGCCTTTGCGGAACAGACCGGGCTGGCCTTTCTGGACGCCATGGGCGCATACCGGGAACGCCTTCCCGCGCTGCGCGAGGAGCGCACCCGGTTCACAGCCGCCCTGCGGGCCACGGGCGTCTTTACGCCCGAGCACATCTTTGAGGGAGTCAATTTCGTCACGGCACAGCTGACCCGCCCGGAACAGGCGGACGACGTATACAACGCCCTGCTGGCGCAGGGCATGCTTGTGCGGGTGTGCGACAACATTCCGGGCATGCCGCCCGGCTTCATTCGCATGCAGGTACGGGAAGAGGCCGCATGGCTGCGGCTGACGGATGCTCTTGCCGCTCTCCGGCCCTAGTGCATCAGCAGCACCCGGCACAGGGCTCCGAGCTCGGCGTCCAGCTCGCTGACAATCGGCCCCAGGGCCTCCGGCGCAAGCCCCAGCGTCCCCCATGCCGCAACATCCAGCGGCTGAATGATGCTGTCAGCACTTGTACCATACCCCATCCCCTTAACCACGGCATCGGCAATGTGCACGAAGATGGCCTCGTCATGCGCCGCAGGGTCCATGGGGGCATGGTGGTACCGGACGGCCGCCACCAGATTGGGCGGCAGAGCCCACGCCTCGAAGAGCCTGGCCCCCAGATCGGCATGATTGAACCCCATCACGCTCCGCTCCGTATCGTGAAACGCCTGCTGTCCCTCGTAGGACTTCTCAAGGGCCATGGATGCCATCTCCGGCTGGGCACACGCAAGCGCCAGCCAGCCGAGATCGTGAATCAGCCCGGCCACGAAGTATTTTTCGGGGTTCTCGCGTCCGCAATGAAGCGCCAGGGAACGGGCCACCATGCCGGTGGCGATGGAGTGCTGCCAGAACAGCTCCAGATTCAGGCAGGTGCACGGGCGCTCACGGAACAGGCCGAGCATGAGCGCTCCAAGGGCCAGCGAGGATATCTGCCGGGTACCGAGCACGGTCACGGCCCGTGAGACAGTGTCTATACTTGCACGGAAGCTGAAGAACGAACTGTTCACAAGACGCAGTATGGAACCGGTCATATTGGGATCCATGCTGACCACCTGCCCCAACTCCTCCACGGTAACATCCTCACGCTCCAAAAGAGCCTGCAGTTCAAAAAAGACCTGCGGCAGCGAGGGAAGCTGAATCTTGGGAATGACGGCCTCAAGGGAATCGGGGCAGACTCGGGGCGCTGGCCCCTGAACGCGCGGCATGGCCGCCTTCACTTCCTGTGCGGACAACAGGGGCAGAGGCTCGCCCCGCTCCAGCTGCGCGCACAGGCGCACCCGGGCCGCATTGCGCAGCCAGGCAAAAAAGGACAGCCCCATGTCCGCATGAAGAAATCGGATGTCGAGAATCGTATCGATCCGGTCAGGCGCGTCAACCATCTCTGCAAGCTCCGGTGTCTTGCCATCTGCATACGGCAAGGTACAGGGAAGCGCAACCGGTTCCCCCATGAAACGGACAACCCCCCGAGAGGGGATCTCGGGGGGCTGCCAAATGAAGCGACTGAATCAATGTCCGCGAAGCGAGGGACCACACGGACGTAAATCCTCGTGTTGTGGGAATATAGCACAGACCATGCCAAACAGCGGTCAGCGCTCATGCCCCGCAGTGCGCCCGCTCCGAGTGCGCCCGCTCCGGCCCCACTTCCCCGCTGTACAGACAACGAAATTTCGTGGTATACGATATTTCGTAACGACATTTCGTAACGGAGGTTCCGTGATGCGCCCCCCGAATCACTCAGATCATTCAAACCAGCCAGACCAGCCCGCCCCCCAGCCTGTCTCCCGCAGGCAGGAGCCGCAACTCATTCCCACCCTGCACAGCATAGACGTCAGCCCGTTTCTCGATCTCATGCTCGGCATCGCCAGGGAACGCACCGTTGACGGCATCCTGCGGCTGACCAAGCGCACCTACCGAGGACGGCACGTCGTCTTCGGCGGCCTGTGGATCGTGGCCTCGCAACGCATCACCGGCACCTCGGATCATAGTGCGCCCGGCGCGGACAGAAAGCTCCGGCTCATG
>QKEJ01000091.1 GCA_003252375.1 Halodesulfovibrio sp. | reverse complement strand
TTGGCGGAATGGGACCGGATGGTGCAGCCGTGAATGTGCAGCAGCTCACGGGCCCCTTCCAGCGCCGTGGATTCCAGCTTGTCCATGCTGTTGGGCGTACAGAAGTTGGTGCCGTCGCCGAAGACCAGCGCTGCGGTTGTCGTTTCGATCAGCACATTGCCCTGCTGCACCAGCACGGCATCATCATAGCCCAGAAGACGCGCGTTGCGCCGTTCCATCCAGTGGAACATGGAGCTCATGGACTTATGCACGAAATAGGGATGCACCACCGGAGCGGACGAGAGCATGAGCCGGTAGCACCGTGCAGCATCCGCCGCATAGGGGGCTGCCGTCACCACTGGGCATACGCCGCCCTCCTCGTCCTCCACCTGAAAGAAGATGTTCACCCGCGCCGGGGAATGCTCAAGCCCGCTTGCCTCCAGCACCATTGCAATGGCCGCGGCATAGTCCGTCTCCTCCGCCGTGAGGCCGAAGTATTCCATGCTGCGCTGTGCCCGCGCCAGATGCTGCGGCAGGCGGCAGATGGCGCTGCCGTTGTACAGCAGCGTCTCGAAAAGCCCCACACCATACCGGAATGCGGGCGAGGCCATGCTTTGCCGGACCCCACCGTCATGCAGTTCTCCCTGCCTGTAGAAGATCATCGTTCCATGGCCCTCATGAATTTGCCGGCCTTGGCCAGCGTTTCCCGGTATTCCGCCTGGGGGTCGCTTCCCGCCACGATGCCGCTCCCCGCATAGAAACACAGCTCGCCCGTTCCTTCGTCGTACCAGCCCGTGCGGATGGCAATACTGGACTCCATGGTCTGCGGGCCCTCAATGCATACCACGCTGCCGCAGTAGAGATCGCGGCAGTGCGGTTCAAGAGCCTCTATGATACGCAAGGTCCGCCGTTTTGGACAGCCCGTTACGGACCCGCCCGGAAAGGCGTCCAGCAACAGGTCGAGGCAGGTGGAACCGGACTCCAGCCGCCCGGTCACGTCGGAATACATCTGAAGCAGTGCATCCACCGCAAAGATCGCCTTGTGTCTGGGCACCTGCACGCTGCCGAAGGCGCAATGCCGCGAAATGTCGTTGCGCAGCAGGTCCACGATCATGGAGAGCTCCGCATCCTCCTTGGGCGATTCTGTCAGCAGCTGCCCCCTCACGGCAATCGCCTCCGGGGACAATTCCGATGCCGGCCTAGGCAGGGCCAGCGTGCCCTTGATGGGCTGGGCAAGCACCTCTCCCTGCCGTACGCGCAGAAAGCGCTCGGGTGAGGTGGACAGGATGCGCACGGGGCTCCCGGTCATGGCGTTCGTGCTGTTCAGCCACGCATGGAATGGCGCCGGGTGGCTGCGCCAGAAATGCAGGAACAACCGCAACGGATCGAAGGCCACATCCGCAAGGTTCACGGAAAAGCGGGTGGAGAGGTTCAACTGGTAGGTATCACCGCTACGGATGCGCTCCAGCACCGCCTCCACGCCCTGTACATAGGCCGCCTCGCCCAGGGACTGACGCAGCCTCTCCCGCAGTCCCCCGCGGGGCAGAGGAGGAGTGAACTCCGGCAAGGCTCCGCCCGCCGCGCTCTCGCGGCACACACGTTCCAGCCTGCCCAGCAGTCCTTGCGGCCCTTGTGTCCGCACGGTGCGGCATTCGGCCTGCAGGCGACCGTCACCATCGGATGTCAGCAGCAGCACCGCCGCATATTGCTTCAGGTGCCCTTGCGGCAGTGATTGCGGTTTTACGGTGCCGAGGCCAAAACCTTCCAGCCCCAGGGTATAGCTCAGATACCCCAGCGTGGGGGTCCATCCGACAACGTCAAAGCAGAAGTCCTGCAGGGCACGGCGAGGAGTGTCCTTTCCCAATACCAGCTCCCGTACCGGGCGCACGCCGATGATGCCGCGCTCTCCGGGAGCGCCGGGCAACATGTCGGCCCCGAACTCGTCCGCAAGACGGAAAAGAAGATACGGCAGGGCCGCTTCAGCAACGGTGACGGAAAAAATCGAGTGCATGGTGTATGTACCATTCCCCCTGCGGCGTCAGAAAGGATTCGGGATGAAACTGATAGCCCATGAGCGGCCGGGTCTCATGCTCCAGCGCCATGACAACGGGCACCCTCTGCGAACCGGATGCCTGCAGGGTTGCGGTTATCCGCAACCCCACGCCCAAGCGTGCGCAGTGCAGCGAATGGTAGCGGGCCACCAGCCGCACCTGCCCGTCCATGACAATGCGGTCCTGCCTGCCGTGCACACACCCGCCGGGTTCGGGCAGACGGGCCGTGATGCCGCCGAAGTGCCCGTTGATGACCTGCATACCCATGCATATGCCCAGCACGGGCAGCCCGCTGTCCAGAAAACGCGCATACCCGCCGTATTCTTCAGGGTGTCCGGGACCGGGGGAAATGACCAGCAGATCGCACGCGTCAGGCGATACGCCCGCCAACGCCCCGTAGGGAACGACGCGCGGAACGCAGCCGGTTGCCGCGTGCAGCAGGTGTGCAAGATTGCCGGTGAAGCTGTCGTTGTTGTCTGCGAGCAGAATACGAGCGAACGTGCCGTTCAGCATACCATCCGTCATACCATTCAGAAGATCAGGAGTCCGCAATCCAGATAAGGGAGGCCTGTCGGCCGCCCTGCGGCTCCCTGCGGTAGGAGAAGAACAGGTCCGCAAGGGTGTGGGTGCACAGGTCCAGCCCGAAGATGTTGGTGCGGGGTATGCCTGCCTCCTGCAACTGGTCCCGGGTGAGCTGCCACAGATTCATGGTCCGGGTAGCCGCAGAGTACCACCGCGCCCAGTCCGGACCCCATTCCATATCAAAATTCACGAACTCCGCCATGGCCGGTCCCAGGCTCGGGCCGCGGACCGCCATGACATCCACGGGTTCCAGTTCGTAGCGCTCGCAGAAAAGCGCCACCCCGGTCTGCGGATATCCTATCCTGTTGCCGCGCCAGCCTGCATGCAGGGCCGCAATGTAGCGGCCGCTGACATGAGCCAGAAGAATGGGCTGGCAGTCCGCCGTCTTGATGACCAGCGCCCGGCCGGGAATATCCGTAGCCGACCCGTCCGCTTCCAGGGTTCCCGGCGCTTCCGGAGCAACATGGGGCGGATCGAACACCACGGCATCGCCATGCACCTGCTTGAGTTCGCACCAGGTGTCTATGCCCAGCTCCTCCATGAGCAACCGGCGGTTCCGGGTCACTTCACAGTCCCTGTCGCCCACGTCATGGGAAATATTGGCTCCGCCGTGCGCGCCGAGGCTCACCCCTCCCTTTCTGGTCTGAAAGGCGCAGCGCACGCCGGGGATGCCGGGAAACCGGAAAGGGATGGTCATCACAGCCATAGCAACTCCTTTTCATGACACAGGGCATGCATGCGGATATCCCACGGATCTGCCGGCAGGGCCGGCAGAATCTGAAACCCGTAGGTCAGCCCCACGAAACGGGTCCGCTGCATGGCCGGATGCGAAAGATACTTGTCGTAATATCCGGCCCCGAACCCCAGACGGTTGCCTGCCACGTCAAACCCCACACCGGGGATGACGGCAAGGTCCGGGCTGAAGTCGGGATCATCCACGCGGACGGGAGGACAGCATTCCGGGTCCGGTTCGCGCACCCCGAAGGTTCCGCGCACCAATTCGTGCGCGCCTCTGCAAGCGGCAAGACACATCTCGCCGCGGCACTCGGGGTTCACCCTGGGCAGCAGCACTCGCTTGCCCTCTCTCCAGGCCCGTTCCAGCAGCAGGGAGGTATCCACCTCGTTGCGTATGGGCACGTACAGGACCACCTGACGGGCCACCTGCCACACAGGATCCGCCAGAAGGCGCTTCTGCGCCTCCAGCGACCATTCGGCCACGGTGGCCTGTTCCAGACCGGCCCGTTGCTCCAGCAGGATCTTTCTTTGTGCTTTCTTGTTCATGTCACTGATCACCGGTGTGGCCGTGGTGCGCAATCCGCATCCGGCATGGCATCGTCCATTTCCGTACTTGCACCCATTGCCCTTGTCGGACTATGCGTCATATACTGTTGCCTCCGGGGCGCGGGTACCGTAGGAGTGCGTCACCCGCCGCCGTGGCAGGCCCCTCTCTCCCCGTCTCACCCTCAAGGCGACCCTAACAAGGAACCTACTCCATGCAAAGTGGCGAATACTGGATAGGAATCGGCGACATTCATGACGACACCTCGCTGGCCAGGAAGATCCCCGGAATCCGCGAGGCCACGGGCATCATCGTCTCCGGGGACCTGACCGTGGGCGGCAGCATCAAGCAGGCGGAGCGGGTCATGGAGGCCCTTGCCGCCCTGAATCCGACCCTGCATGCCCAGATAGGCAACATGGATCGTGCGGAAGTGACCGGGTACCTCGCCGAAAAGGGATGGAACATTCATGTGGCCTGCCGCGAGATCGCGCCGGATGTGGCCCTGTTCGGCGTGGGCACCTCCACCTTCACCCCCTTCGGCACGCCGTCGGAGTTTCCCGACGCGCGCATTGCCGAATGGCTGGAGGAAGCCTACCGGGAGGCGCGGTCGCGCCGCAAGCGCATCCTCGTTTCCCACACGCCCCCGCACGATACGGCCTGCGACCGCATCAGTTCGGGCACGCATGTGGGCAGCCGCGCGGTACGCGAATTCATCGAGGAGCACCAGCCGGACATCTGCCTGTGCGGGCACATTCATGAATCCAGGGGCATGGACCGCATCGGCCGGACCCTCATCATCAACACCGGCAGCTTTTCCTCCGGCGGCTATGCCATCATACGCAATACAGAGAAGGGATTGCAGGCCGAGCTCCAGACCGCAGACTAAAAGTTTTCATTTTCTGCAATTTTCTGTTGACAGTGCAGGGGCGTGTGTATACATATGTCGTCCCTGAGCGGGAACGCCTCCCAGGCAGACCGCCAGCTTACAGCTACATGACGCGGGGTGGAGCAGCTCGGTAGCTCGTCGGGCTCATAACCCGAAGGCCGTCGGTTCAAATCCGGCCCCCGCTACCAATTTACCCCCCTGTTCCGGCAGGGGGGTTCATTTTTTTCTCACGGCAAGTTTCTTTTCCGCTTGATTGTCTGGTCACGGAACCTGCCCTAACAAGGAGGATGCCTATGGCCAAGGAAGAAGCTATCGCAGTCAACGGTGAAGTGCTCGAAGCACTGCCCAACGCCATGTTCCGCGTTCGACTGGAAAACGGTCTTGAAATGCTGGCCCATATTTCCGGCAAGATGCGCAAGTTCCGCATCCGCGTGCTGCCTGGCGACACGGTTACCGTAGAGCTTTCGCCCTACGACCTGACGCGCGGACGCATCACGTTCCGCCCCCGGTAATAGTCTCCTGATCTGTCGCAGACAAAAAGCCCCTGCATCATATGATGTAGGGGCTTTTTGTCTGTTATTCCGATACGTATACGAAACGCATACGCATTGTGTACTAATTTTTCAGGCTGTGGATGGGGGCAGGGATACGACCGCCAAGCCTGATGAAGTTCTCGGCGTTGCCGCCGGGCACCTTCATGATGCGGGCCTCGCCCAGCAGGCCGCCAAAGCTGACCAGATCGCCCACGCCCTTGCCGGGCACGGGGATGATGCGCACGGCCGTGGTCTTGCTGTTGATCATGCCGATGGCCATTTCATCGGCGATGATGCCTGAAATGGTGGATGCCGAGGTGTCGCCGGGAATGGCGATCATGTCCAGGCCCACGGAGCAGACGCTGGTCATGGCTTCGAGCTTTTCCATGGTCAGCGCGCCGGAGGCGGCGGCAGCGGCAATGCTCGAATCTTCGGATACGGGAATGAAGGCTCCGGAGAGCCCGCCCACGTGGGAGGAGGCAAAGGCCCCGCCCTTCTTCACCGCATCATTCAGCATGGCGAGCACGGCCGTGGAGCCGGGGGCGCCAATGGAGGAAAGCCCCATGCTTTCGAAGATTTCGCCCACGGAGTCACCGATTTCGGGCGTGGGTGCCAGCGAAAGGTCGGCCACGCCAAAGGGCAGGCCAAGACGGGCGGCCACTTCGGTCCCGATGATTTCGCCCACGCGCGTCACCTTGAAGGCCGTGCGCTTGATCACTTCCGCGATGTCGCTGAGCGTACGGTTGGGGTTGCGCTCCATGGCGCGGTCAATGGCCTTTTTCACCACACCGGGGCCGGAAACGCCCACGTTGATGACCACCTCGGGCTCGCCCACGCCAAGATAGGCGCCGGCCATGAAGGGCACGTCCTGCGGAATGTTGGCAAAGACCACCAGCTTGGCGCACCCGAGACCGTCACGGTCGGCCGTGCGGTCGGCAATGGTCTTGATGGTTTCTCCCATCAGGGCCACGGCGTCCATGTTGATGCCGCTGCGCGAGGAGGCCACGTTGATGGAGGAACACACGCAATCGGTAACCGCCAAAGCTTCCGGTAAGGAATCGATAAGCGCACGGTCACCCCTGGTCATGCCTTTTTCCACCAACGCCCCGAAACCACCGAGGAAGTTGACGCCGGCAGCCTTGGCGGCCTCGTCCAGAACCTTGCAGGCCTTGACCATCTGGTCCGGGCTGAAGGAGGCGCAGACCACTCCCATGGGGCTGACGCTGATGCGCTTGTTCACCACGGGAATGCCGTACTTGTCGCCCACCTCGTCACAGGTGGCCACGAGCTTTTCGGCATAGGTGCCGATCTTGGCGCGCACCTTGTCCGCAAAGGTATCAAAATTGTCGCTGGCGCAGTCGAAGAGGCTCACGCCCAGCGTGACGGTGCGTACATCCAGATGCTCGTTGCGGAGCATGGACAATGTGCTGAGTACTTCACGATCCGTCAGCATGTTCGGTTCCTTTTTGAAAATTGAGTGAGGTTGGGTCGGATGTACTACACCGGCTGGATGCGGTGTACGGCCTCGAAGATATCACGGTGCTGCATGCTCATGCGCACATTCATGGCCTCTGCGGCAACGCGCAGTTCCTGACGCAGGACGGCAGGGTCCACCCCTTCCGGCAGCGCCACTTCGTAGACGATGAGAGCATGACCATCGCGTGCTCCGCCGGGCATGAGAGCCTTGAGGTTCTCAATGTTCACCTTGTGTCTGGAGAACACTCCGGTGATGCCGGCAATGAGTCCGGGACGGTCCGGGCCGTCCACCGAAACCACGAAGGGCTCGGTCTTGCCGGTTCCCCAGCTGGCGCCGTCAAAAAGGCGGGTGGTGATGTTCAGGTCAACCTTGCGCGCGGCAAGCCCGGCTTCGAGCTTCTGGTGCAGCGTCTCCAAAGGAAGCGAATCAGGGGCGTCCACAATGATGATGGCCGCAAACTCGCTGTGCAGGATGGTCTGGCTCACCTCGTCGATATTGCAGTCCAGCTCGTTCATCAGACTCGAGACGGCGTGCACGATGCCGGGGCAGTCACGCCCCAGAAAGGAAACTACCACTTTATACATGTCAGGACTCCTGGCGGTCTGGAATATACCGCGCGACCTTGTAAGCCATCGGCGTTGATGTCAAGCAAATCATCCTCTCCCGTCCAACTCAATGATTCATCGCAACGACATCCCAGCCCGGTGCAAGGGTATAAAAATTTTTACACCACCCCCGTATTTCACCCCCGGCTGCCGGACAGGAGGTGCACAGAACCACTTCATCTCCGGATAAATCATAATCAAACAATAATCTAAGTATGTTATGTTGCGATTGGCCAGTACAAATTTTTTGTTCCACCGTGCACCCCAGACTCGAACAAGCCCAAGAGGTACAATTTTTTTTACACCTCGCATTCTCCAAGACACACATACAGATCTCTACAACATTTTGATATCATGTGATAAAACATTATTCTTCCCACTTCTTAAAATCTTGGCACGGTCCCTGCTATAAGCTAAGTACCTTCTTACTTTTTGCGGCTAACATGAAATAATACGGTTCAAGGGTGGCACCTTGGACCGTTTAGCCGTTTTTAGGGGGAGCGTTCACAGGAACGCTCCCCCTTTGTTGTACGCAAGATCATGCACTGGCCACGAACCACCCATTCAGAAGGGTGGACTTGCCGTACTCGAAGGGCTCGCCCTCCATGCCGCGCACCTGCCCTCCGGCCGCCTCAAGGATGGCCTGCCCGGCCGCCGTATCCCATTCCCAGGTCGGGTGAAGACAGGGAAAAAGCTGGGCCTGCCCTTCGGCCAGCAGGCAGAACTTCAGAGAACTGCCGGCCCTGAGACGGGTATGCGGAGCCTCTCCCATGAAGGCATCCAGACGCGGAGTCCGGTCCACATTGCTCTGCAGCACCACCGGCCCAGACGCGCCGACGCGAGCACACGTGTGGATGGGATGGGCAACACCGTCCGCTCCATGCGCGGCATCCAGCCGGTATGCTCCACCACCGTGCACCCCAAAATAGGTTACCCCCTGCAGCGGAACATGAATGATGCCCGCCACCGGAACATGGTGGGCCATGAAGGCGATGTTCACCGTAAACTGCCCGTTTCGGGCGATGAAGCCCTTGGTTCCGTCCAGGGGATCCACCAGAAAATATTCGGACCACGCGGCCCGCTCTTCTGGAGACGGAAGACTGCCTTCCTCGGAGATCACCGGGACATCCGGCACAAAGCGTCCCAGCCCGTCCACAAGGCACCGGTGAGCGGCTTCGTCCGCCGGAGTCACCGGAGATTCGTCTTCCTTGAGCACCACGACTATATCCTTCTCGTACAGATCCATGATGCGCGCCCCGGCGGTCTCGGCAAGCCTGACCAGATGCGGAAAGGCCTCCACGAGCGGGTCGGGCAGATGCCCATACAGTGTCTGCGGCAAAGCGATACGTGAGTGTTCCGGCATGGAAATCCCCCTTGGCGGATGAAGTGCTTCTCCTGTAGTACGTACATTATCCGCCCTTGTTAAGGCCGCACCATGCATGGGAGAATGATCATGCCCAACAGCCTGCTTCCGACCGACCGCCACCGCATGTGCCCGGCATGCCCACTTCTGGTGTGCTGCCTGCTGCTGGTCTGCCTCGCCGCCGAAGGCTGTGCCGGACGCCCTGCGGCCCCTGCCCCGTCCCGCACCGCCGTGCCCGATCTTGCACCGTCTGCACGCGCCAGGGCCGTGGTGCATACCGCCCGCACCGGCATCGGCACGCCCTACGCTTGGGGCGGCTGCACTCCTGAACAGGGATTCGACTGCTCCGGGCTGGTCTGGTGGGCCTTTTCGGAAAACGCCCTCAGCATCCCCCGTACCACG
>QKEJ01000058.1 GCA_003252375.1 Halodesulfovibrio sp. | reverse complement strand
TATCGCTCTTATGACGGCACTCCCGGTCATGCTGCTCGTTTTTCCGCAGGATGCAAAGGCTGTGGTGCCCATGAGCCTCTTTTCCATTCTGCTGGGCGCAGCAGTCGGCTTTGCCGGAGCACGCTTCGTAGCCTGAGGTCTTTGGACAGTATGCAACCGGCGGCCGTTGCAGTCCGGTTATTCTGCGCAGTGTCTGCAGGCAGGCACTGCGCTTTTCATGGTGACGCGATGCTTGCAGCCGTCTTCCGCGATAGCGAATGATTCTTCTGTGATTCATCATGGTTTGGTGCCGGAGGTGTTGACAGCGCAAGGCGGACGGGGCTAGGGTCCAACTGCTTATTCTCAGGGCAGGGTGCAATTCCCTACCGGCGGTATCCCGAGTTGCTTCGGGGAGCCCGCGAGCGCTCCGTTCCGGCGATGGTCAAAGGAAACGGAGGTCAGCAGATCTGGTGCGATGCCAGAGCCGACGGTTACAGTCCGGATGGAAGAGTATAAGACAGTCAGCAGTCCTGCCACGGGCGAATCGTCCCGTGCCGGTGGTGCCTTGCGCCCCGGCTTCTGTCTCGTTTTTCCGTGCCCTGATTCTGGTTACGTCTCTACAGGAGCATTCACCATGAATCAGTCGTCCCTTTTGTCCTCCTTCGGTACCCCTCTCGAGCGCGTCGAACGTGCACTGGAATCCCTGCGCAATGGCCAGGGCGTTCTTGTGGTCGACGACGAGGATCGCGAGAACGAGGGTGATCTCATCTTCTCCTCCCAGCACCTGACACAGGAACAGATGGCCATGCTCATCCGCGAGTGCAGCGGCATTGTCTGTCTGTGCCTCACCGATGAGAAGGTGCGCCAGCTCAAGCTTCCCATGATGGTCGAGCGAAACAGCAGCCAGTATCAGACCGCCTTCACGGTCAGCATCGAGGCCTCGGAAGGGGTGACCACCGGCGTCTCCGCTGCGGACCGTCTGCGTACGGTCAAGGCTGCTTCCGCTGCAGATGCTGTCCCCACGGATCTGCACCGTCCAGGACATGTCTTCCCCCTGCGGGCAAGAGATGGCGGAGTGCTGGTACGCCGGGGGCATACCGAAGCCACCGTGGATCTCATGCGCCTTGCCGGGCTTGAACCCTGCGGCGTGCTCTGCGAGGTGACCAATCCTGACGGCTCCATGTCCCGCTTGCCGGAAATCATCACTCTGGGCAGAAAGCACGGCATGCCCGTGCTGACGGTCGAGGATGTGGTCCAGTACCGCATGCAGGTGGAACGCAAGGCCAGCTAGCGCCCGGCGCGGCACACCTTCCTGTTCCTCGCGCGCCCGTCTGCCGTCCGACTAGCGGCATGCGCGGCTGCACTCCATACAACGAAAGCCTAGCCTGAAAGCCATAAAGAAAGGCCGGAACCTTGCGGTTCCGGCCTTTTGTCACATGCATTGGTCTGTTATTCTTCGTCGTTCTTCCGCTTTTCGTACTCGTCCTTGTAGAGCTTGTACGTAATGGAATCCACGAGAGCCTGCCAGCTTGCCTCGATGATGTTGTGCGAGACGCCCACCGTAACCCAGCGGCTGGTGTGGTCGCCGGATTCGATGAGTACCCGGACCACGGAGGCCGTGCCCCCGCCATCGGGGTTGGTGGCGGTCATGACCCGGACCTTGAAGTCGAGCAGGCGCATTTCGTTCAGGCGGGGGTAGAAGCCGATCAGGGCCTTGCGCAGGGCGTTGTCCAGTGCGTTCACCGGGCCCTGGCCGCTGGCGGCCGTGTGCTCGATAACCCCTTCGACCTCCACCCGCACCGAAGCTTCGGAGATGGGTTCCTTGCCTTGCGAGTCCTTGAGTTCAAGAACCCGGAACTGTACGAGGTTGAAGAACTCCCGTACGCCGCGCCGGGCCAGCTTCTTGAGCAGAAGCAGTTCCACGGAGGCCTCGGCGGCCGCATAGTCGTATCCCATGCTGGAACGGGTCTTCAGTTCGTTGAGCAGCCCCTTTACCACAGGCTCGTCCTTGTCCAGATGGAAGCCGAAGCGACGGGCCATGCTGACGATGTTTGCCCGGCCCGCAAGCTCGGTGAGCAGCACGCGCTGGCGGTTGCCCACTTCCTTCGGGTCCACGTGCTCGTAGAGCATGGCCATGCGGTTGACCGCGCTGGCATGGATGCCTCCCTTGTGGGCAAAGGCGGAGCGTCCCACAAAGGGCTGGCGGTTGAAGGGCTGCAGGTTGGCC
Organism: Halodesulfovibrio sp.; assembly: GCA_003252375.1. Taxonomy (GTDB): domain Bacteria; phylum Desulfobacterota; class Desulfovibrionia; order Desulfovibrionales; family Desulfovibrionaceae; genus Halodesulfovibrio. The sequence goes on along the minus strand of QKEJ01000058.1, from coordinate 29,842 downwards.
ACGTCCGACACATATGCGGAGGTTGCCGTTATGATGGGCAGCTTCTCGTGCGGAATGGTGGAGTAGGCTCCCCCGCACTTCAGTTCCAGAATGGGAATGATGGAGCAGAGGTTGGCGTTGCCGCAGCGTTCACCCACGCCGTTCATGGTACCCTGAATGTGCATGGCGCCGGCCTGTACGGCCGCGATGGCGTTGGCCACAGCCATTTCACAGTCGTTGTGGGTATGGATGCCGATCTGGGCATCGGGCAGGGCTTCACGCACGGCCCCGACGATCTGCGAAACCTCGGACGGCAGGGTGCCGCCGTTGGTGTCGCACAGGACCAGTACCTCGGCACCGGCCTTGAAGGCGCTGCCGATGGCGGCGATGGCATAGTCCGGATTGGACTTGAAACCGTCGAAGAAGTGCTCGGCGTCAAAGAACACCCGAGCCCCCTGCGAACGCAGATACGCGACGGAATCATGAATGATTTCCAGATTCCGCTCTTCAGGAACACGGAGCGCCTCCGTGGCGTGGATATTCCACGTCTTGCCGAAAATGGTGCACACCGCAGCGCCCGAATCGAGGAGGCTGCGCAGGTTCGGATCCGCTTCCGGCAGGAAGTTGGGATGGTGCGTGCTGCCGAATGCGGCAATGCGTGCCGTGTTCAGGTGATAGCTTTGTATCTCCTTGAAGAAGGCACGATCCACAGGGTTGGAACCCGGCCAGCCACCTTCGATGAAGTCCACGCCCAGCTCGTCGAGCTTGAGTGCGATCTTGATCTTGTCCTCATTATTGAGGTTGATGTCTTCCGACTGTGTTCCGTCCCGGAGCGTCGTGTCGTATATCTGTATTTTTTTCATGATTAGCCAAGCATGGAGTCTTTATCCAGCCCGAAGGCGTCGTGCAGGGTGCGAACCGCAAGTTCCGTGTATTTCTCCTCGATCAGACAGGTAATCTTGATCTCGGAGGTGCTAATCATGAGGATGTTGATATTCATGGAGCGCAGCGCTTCGAAGGCCTTGGCGGCCACGCCGGAGTGGTTGCGCATGCCCACGCCGATGGCGGAAACCTTGCAGACGTGCAGGTCGTGCAGCACCTCGGCGGCGCCGGTCTCCTGCTTGATCTCTTCCATCAGCGCCAGGGTCTTCTTCAGATCCGCGCGGGGCACCGTGAAGGTCATGTCGGTCTTGCCGTCACGGCTGGGGTTCTGGACGATCATGTCCACCACGACGCCCTTGTCGGCAAGGGGGCCGAACAGGTTGTAGGCAACCCCGGGAACGTCCGGCACGTCGCGCAGGGTGACGCGGGCCTGATCCTTGTCATATGCGATGCCCGAAACGAGAACTGCTTCCATCGTTGAATCCTCTTGCGTTACTAATGTTCCCGGAGTGTCCGTGAAGGTGGAGCGCACGTGAACCGGCACCTTGTACTTCTTGGCGAACTCCACGGACCTGATCTGGAGAACCTTGGCACCCATGCTGGCCATTTCCAGCATCTCGTCATAGGACACCTTGTCCATCTTGCGCGCCGCACTGCACATGTTGGGGTCGGTGGTATATACACCGTCCACATCCGTGTAGATTTCGCATTCGCAGCCGAGGGCTGCGGCGATGGCAACGGCAGAGGTATCTGATCCCCCGCGACCGAGCGTGGTGATGCGATTGTCTTCCGTAATACCCTGGAAGCCTGCAATGGCGAGCACGTCGTACTCTTCCAGCATGGCGATCATCCGCTCATTGTCTATGCCGACAATGCGGGCCTTTCCATGGTCCTTGTCCGTCTTCATGGGAATCTGGAAGCCCAGCAGGGAGCGGCTTTTGATGCCGGCATCCTTGAGCATCATGGCAAACAGGCTGACGGAGACCTGCTCGCCGGTGGAAACAAGGGAATCAACTTCCGCAGCGTCAGGTTCGCGTGAATACTCATCGGCAAGGGCAAGCAGCTTGTTGGTGTCACCCGACCGTGCGGAAAGAACCACAACGACCTTGTATCCCTTTGCTCTTGCAGCGAGAGTCTTTTCGCGGACCTGCTTCATGCACTCTAGGTTGGCAACGGAAGTTCCCCCGAATTTCTGAACCAGAATACGCATACCGATTCCTTTGTGTGTTTGAGGGGTTGTGTCCAGTTTGGTGGGCGTGGCCCACCGGTTACCCATTACCTACCCGACTGGTGTTTGTGCCCACCAGATGGCGCAGCGCATCGTAAATCCGACCGGCTTTCGGGCCATGATACGTGATTTCGACGTGTCGGCCTTCATCGCATGGAACCCAGCGAAAAAGCAACCACTCATCAGGCCAATCTGCCGCTGGAATGAACTCGGCCCACTCGATGAGCATGAGGGAGCGCCCCTCGTCCAGGTACTCGAAATAGCTGCTGTCCAGAGGTGCGCCTTCAAGCCGGTACAGGTCGAAATGCACGGTCTCCGGACGGGTGGGGTAGATGTTGAAGAGGTTGAAGCTGGGGCTGCTGACTTCGGCATCCTCTCCGCCGGGCATGGCTTCCACCAGTGCGCGGATGAGGGTGGTCTTGCCGCTGCCGAGGGTCCCCTGAAACATGAGGGGCAGGGCCTGACCGGCCGTTGCAAGGGCCTGCGCCGTGGCCCGCCCCAGGGATTCGGTTGCGTCGGTGTCGTTCAGTTGCAAAAGCACGGGGGCTGTCTATCCGTTGATGAGGGTTCGCAGAATATCCTCCTTGCCGACAATGCCCACAACCTTGCCGCCGTCAACTACGGGCAGGCTGTGGTACTGGCTGTCGACCATCAGGGAGGCGATTTCGTCTATGGGGGTCGTGGGCCGCACCGTGGTCGGGGCGGCAGTCATGGCCTCCGCCACCTTGCTGGCCGCAATCTTGCGGACCTGTGCGTCAAGGTCGGACATGGATCCCATGGGGATGATGCCGTCCAGCACGGTGAAAAGGGAGGGCAGGCTCAGCTTCTTCTGCTGGCTGATGAGGTCGCTCTGGCAGATGATGCCCACGAGGGTGCCGTCCTTGGAAATCACGGGCAGGCCGTTGTACTTGTTTTCCACCATCAGCCGTGCGGCCGTGGGGATGTCCGTTTCCGGGGAAACCGTAACAACGTCGGCAGTCATTATGTCTTGTGCGGTAAGCATGTGGAGAGCTCCTTTTTTGCGGACGCGAGGGCGCGGGCGATGTCGCAGGCGGTGTTGCCGCGGTTCGGAAATTCCTGTTGCAGGTGCAGGCCGGACAGTCCGTGCAGATACACGCCGAGGCAGGCCGCATTGAACGGCGAGAGGCCTTGGGCGAGAAGACTGCCGATGAGCCCTGCGAGCACGTCCCCCGATCCGGCAACAGCCAACTGGGGTACGGCAAAGGGGGAAAGGGCCATGGGCAGGCTGGCCTGCGTGACCAGTGTTCCTGCACCTTTGAGTACGGTGACACAGGGGTAGTCTACCGCAAAACGACGCGTTGTGGCTAGTCTGTCCTTCTGGATTGCGGCAGTACTCACGCCGAGAAGCCGGGCCGCCTCGCCGGGATGCGGCGTGAGGATGTCGTCCTGCCGGAGGCAGCTGCGCAGTGCCGGAGATTCGGCCAGCAGGAACAGGGCATCGGCGTCGAGCACCATGGGGGGACGTTCCTCGCAGGACAGAGCGAGATACAGGGCTTGCCGGGCACCGTTATCCCGGCCCATGCCCGGCCCGGCAACAACCACCGTGCCCTTGCGCATGGCCTCGGTCACCTGCGGCGCATTGACGTCATCCCAGCCGTCTCCGGGACCTGTGGCGTGGGTCATGACCTCCGGATGTCCGGCCGTGATGTGCGGCAGCAGGGATTCCGGGGCGGCCATGGACACGTAGCCCGCACCGCCACGCTGGGCGCCGAGGGCGGCAAGCATGGGGGCACCGTGCATGCGCCGGGAGCCGCCGAGAATGACCACGTGGCCGGAGGTACCCTTGTGCATCTCCGGTGATAGCGCCGGGAGCAGGGCGGCGGTGCTCCTGTCCAGCAGCATGCAGGAGGCGGGATGCCGGATGCGTGCGGCTGCGGGCAAGCCTATGGCGCGGGGCATGACCGTACCGGTGAAGGCGGCGGCCTGCGGCATGTGGAGCCCGGTCTTGGCTGCTTCGAATGTGACGGTGGCATGGGCCCGCACAGCCTCGGGAGCCGGTTCTCCGGTCATTCCGTCCAGTCCGGAAGGGATGTCCAGGGCCAGGATGAAGGCGCAGCCGCGTCGCTCGTTCATCCAGCGGACAAGGGCGTGTGTTTGGTCGCGCAGGCTCCCGGAAAAACCGGTGCCCAGCAGGCCGTCAACAATGATGTCCGGCTGGTTCCACGGCGGGGCGAGGTGTGCAAGCGTGTTTTCGCGCAGCAATTTGAACGGGACGCCGCATTTGCTGGCGAGGCGCAGGTGGTAGCCTGCCGCGCCTTTGTAGTGCGAGCGCGGCCTGGTGTGCAGAACCAGAACCCGGCATCCGCAGTCCTGCAGGTGGCGGGCAAGAGCGGCGGCGTCTCCGCCGTTGTTGCCGCCGCCCATGAAGAGCAGCACGTGGCTGCCGTCAAGCGGTGGGCCGGCCAGCGCAAGTGCGTGCAGGGCTTCCCGGCTGGCATTTTCCATGAGCATGGTTTCGGGCATGCCGAAATCGCGCATGGCAATGCGGTCCCATTCGGCCATTTCGGCGGGGGATGGCAGGGGGGGATAGTTCGGGTGGGGCGTCGGGGAATGCATGGTGGCCTCCAGTATGCCGGTGCCCGTGTTGGGGGTCAGGACTCCAGAATGACCACGGCCGAGGCGATGCCGCGTCCGTGGGTGAGGGAAACGTGATGGCGGGTGGCGCCAAGGGTGCGGGCCACTTCGGCAGCCATGGCATGCAGCCTGAGTTCGGGCTTGCCCGATGCGCCGCGGGCCACCTCGATGTCCCGGAAGCTGATACCCTGCGTGAATCCGGTGCCCAGGGCCTTGGCTGCGGCTTCCTTGACGGCGAACCGTGAGGCCAGATAGGCGGCGGGCGACGGGGGAATCAGCTCCAGTTCGTTCGGATGCAGGATGCGCTCGGCAAACCGGATGCCGAAACGGCTCCATGACCGTTCGATCCTGTCGAGTTCGCACACATCAATACCCAGCCCGAGTATCACACCGGTTCTCCTGTCTGAGGTGTCCGGATTATTCCGCAAAGGTGCGGATGATGTCGCACATGTCCCGTACGGCGCGGTCCAGCCCCGTGAGTACGGCCCGTGAGATGATGGAATGGCCGATGGAGTATTCGTCGATGCCCGGAACATCCTTGAACATGAAGATATTGGTGTAGTTGAGGCCGTGGCCGAGGTTTACCCGCAGATCGAGGGACCGTGCATACTCGATACCCCGGACGATCTTCTCGAATTCGGCCTGCTGCGCCTGCTGCGTCTTGGCGTCGGCAAAGTGGCCGGTATGGATTTCGATGAACTCGCTGCCCACAGCCTTGGCGGCGTCAATCTGGGCCTCATCCGCCTCGATGAACAAACTGGACTTGATGCCCTTCGCATGGATGGGGGCAAGGTAGTCGTGCAGGTGCTTCTCGCGTCCCGCCACGGCAAGGCCGCCCTCGGTGGTCAGTTCCTCGCGCTTTTCCGGCACCAGGCAGACCATGTAGGGGTTGGTGCGCAGGGCAATCTGCTGCATCTCCGGCGTGGCCGCCATTTCAAGGTGCAGACGGGTATTGAGGCAGTGGCAGAGAATGTCCACATCCCGGTCCATGATGTGTCTGCGGTCCTCGCGCAGGTGAACGATGATGCCGCGTGCCCCAGCAAGTTCCGCCATGTGGGCGGCCGTTACCGGTTCCGGTTCTATTCCCTTGCGCTGTTGGCGGAGGGTGGCAACATGGTCGACATTGACAACGAGAACGGGCATGACAATTCTCCTGATGGCTCTGTGTGTGCGTTCCGGGGCGAATGCCGCCGGAGATCATTGAACGCATGATCGTGATGAGACAGGGCAAAGTCAAGGTCAAAAAGTACAGAACGCCCCGGTCTTCAAACGGATTCGTTACATTCGCCCTGCGGCGTTGACGAAAAGTGAAGCTGAGAGTACATCGGGCGGGTACTCTTTTTGAGAATTCCCCTCAAGAATCGCATGAGGTATAGAATGCATGTATGTATAGTTGGAACCGGGTATGTCGGTCTGGTCAGTGCTGCCTGTTTCGCTGAAATGGGCAATACCGTGACCTGCGTGGACGTGAATCCCGATGTGGTGAAGACCCTGCAGGCCGGCAAGGTCCATATCTATGAACCCGGTCTCGAGGAGCTGGTGCGCCGTAACTACGCCGCCGGCAATCTCATCTTCACTACCAGCCTCGCCCAGGGCATGGAGCAGGCCCAGTTCGTGTTCATCACCGTGGGCACTCCTTCGCGTCCGGATGGCTCCTGCGACCTGTGCTACGTGGAGCAGGTGGCCCGCGAAATCGGGCAGCAGATGCACAAGCCCGTCATCGTGGTGGACAAGTCCACGGTACCCGTGGGCACTGCAGACCGCGTGCGCGCGCTGGTGCAGGGCGAGCTGGACAAGCGCGGCGTTTCCTTTGAGTTCGATGTGGTTTCCAACCCCGAATTCCTCAAGGAAGGCGATGCCGTCAACGATTTCATGAAGCCCGACCGCGTGGTGGTGGGCACGGAAAGCGAAAAGTCCGCAGAGTATCTCAGGACCCTGTACGGTCCTTTTGCCCGCAGCCGTGAAAAGCTCATTGTCATGGGCGTGCGCAGCGCGGAAATGACCAAGTATGCGGCGAACTGCATGCTGGCCACGAAGATTTCGTACATCAACGAGATCGCCAATATCTGTGAACGGGTGGGCGCTGACGTGCGCGATGTGCGCATCGGCATCGGGTCCGACCATCGTATCGGCTACCACTTCATCTACCCCGGCGTCGGCTATGGCGGTTCCTGCTTCCCCAAGGATGTGCGGGCGCTGATCAATACGGCCAATGAATACGCCTTCCGTCCCGAACTGATGGAAGCCGTGGACCGGGTGAACAACCGCCAGAAGCTACGCATGTCCGAGCGTATAGTGGACTACTTTGCGGCGCAGGGCGGCGTGGAAGGCAAGACACTGGGCGTGTGGGGCATTGCCTTCAAGGCAAATACCGACGATACCCGTGAGGCAGCCTCCCTTGCCATGATCAATGACCTGACCTCCCGGGGCATGCGTATCCGGGCCTTTGACCCGGTTGCGGGCGAAAAGGCCAGGGAGATCCTTGCCGACAACCCCCTCGTGGAGATCGTGGACGGTCAGTATGACGCCGTGGAAGGGGCTCAGGCCCTTCTGGTGGTGACGGAGTGGAATCAGTTCCGTACCCCGGACTTCGAGCGCATCAAGGCGGCGCTTTCGGCCCCCATTCTCTTTGACGGGCGCAATCTGTATCCGCCGTCCATGATGGCGGAGCTTGGTTTTGCCTACTTCAGTGTCGGACGTCCGGACCCCGCCTAAGCGGGGCGGAATGAGATACAAATGACAGCCGTGCGGCCAAGGCCGCACGGCTGTTTGCGTTTTGCGTGCGCGTGCAAGGAGGGCGGACGACGGGCAAGAAAAAAGGCGACCGGAGGTCGCCTTGCATGTTATGCCCTACGTTCGGATACGCAGCGTCTGCATGAGCGGAGTTGGAGTTCCTGAAGGATGAGACGCTCGTACTGCATGGAAGCCTGGTTTCGCGTCATCTGGTCATCCTCGAGAAAGCGCTCGAGAAACTGTGTTTCTTCCCAGAAGTCGAGAAGCTCGTCGTCTCCAAGCGATTTGATCTGCATGTGGAGCGGGGCATCCTCAGGATACGGGAACATGTTCGCCATCAAAATGTGACTCCTTGCCGACTAGGCTGTTTGTTCACTCCGAACGTGACGCATTATCCATAGCCGACAGGACGGGGTTTTACAACCACTTTTATAACGCTGAAAACGATGGAATCGGGTATCATCCCGGTTGCTCTTTGAGAGCATTATCGATATAAATGGTACATACGCTTGTGAAACAGGACGTTTCGGCCCCTTTTTGGGGCAGACCCTCAGAAGGAGTACGCCATGAGTGAAGTGCAGAGAAAGCAGGATGACGAGCTTCTGCAACTTGTGACATTCAGTATCGGTGATGAAGAATTCGGCGTCGATATCCTGAAGGTTCAGGAGATCATCCGGACCATGGAAATCACCAAGGTTCCTCGCGCCCCCGAGTTTGTAGAAGGTGTCATCAACCTGCGCGGTAAGGTTATTCCCATTATCGACCTGCGCCGCCGCTTTGGCCTGACATCCAAGACCCATGACAAGCACACTCGAATTATCGTTATTGAAATCAATAACATGATTGTTGGTTTTGTGGTCGACTCCGTGTCCGAGGTGCTGCGTATTCCTGCCAGCACGGTCGAGCCGCCGCCGCCCGTTGTTGCCGGCATGGAATCCGAGTACATCAGCGGCGTGGGCAAGCTGCAGGATCGCCTGCTGATCCTGCTTGACCTCGACCGTCTGCTCTCGAACGAAGACCTTAACGTGCTCGGTCAGATCTAGACGGCATTCGTATCAAAACAGGAGCCGCCAGTTGCCGGAAATCGGCACGGCGGCTTTTTGTCGTGTCGTCGCAATATACGTGTCCCTGTCCGGGGTCAACCGGCATGGCTCGCCAAAAGAAATGGACCTCTCGTGCAATTTGATGAACTAGTCCTATCCCTGCAGGGCGCGTCGCAGACCGTGGTGCAGGTGGCCCGCAGCGGTCTTGCCTCGCAGGCCCGCATGGCGCATTCCCTGCGCAACAGGGACGAGCATGTGGTGCTCGTGGTGCGCAATTCGCAGGAACTGGCGGAAATGAAGGGACTGCTTACCCTTTTCACGCCGGAAAGCTCCACCGAGGAAACCAGCCTGTCCACTCCCGTCTGGGACCAGCCGTGGACGGTCATTCCCCAGCATCCCGCCGGTTCGCATGGACGTAGTGCATGGTCCTCACGCATAGCGAGCCTTTATGCACTCAGTTTGCAGCGCCCGCGGCAGGGTGTTCTGGTTTCGCTGGACAATTTCCTGCCCAAGCTCCCTCCCACCAATCTCTTCGATAATCACGAACTGATCCTGCCCCTGGGCGACGAGACCGGGCCCGATCTGGTACTGGAGCAGTGCGTGGAGTGGGGTTACCTGCGGGTTCCCATGGTCACCCAGCCCGGCGAAATCGCGTTGCGGGGTGATATTCTGGACATTTTCTGTCCCGGATATGCTCGTCCCGTACGCCTTGAGTTCTTTGGCGACCTGCTGGAGGAGATCCGTCTCTTCGAACCGTCAAGCCAGCGTTCGCGCGGCAACCTGCAGGAACTTGTCCTTCTTCCCACCTCGCCGCTGATCATGAGCCGGGATCTGCGCTCCAAGGCCGGTGCCTGGTGGAAGACGCTGGAGAAGCAGGGCCAGCTGCCGCAGGGGCAGGCCAGTGCGCTTATCCATGCTGCCGAGGCAGGGGATACCCCCATTCTTCCCGGCAGTTACTACGAGACAGCCGCGTATTTGGAGGACTGGCTTCCTTCGAAGTCCGTCTTCATCCTTCCATCCGAGCGTGAACTTCAGGAATCACTTGAAGAATCGGAACGGACCTGGGGCAATTTTCTCGACAAGCAGGTGGAGCAGACCGGCGTTCGCCAGCCAGCTTCTCTTGCCTTGCGCACGCCCGAGCAGGCAACGGCCGTGTGGGGCGGGAACAGGCGGGTGCATTTCCAGGATCTTGTCCTCGGCGTGGAACGTCGGGGCGTGGATCTGCCCGAACGCTCGTACGGGTCGTTTCAGGACATCTTCGTTGCCGCGCAGGATCAGGAGCGCCCGTGGCAGGCGCTGGTGGCACGGTTGCGCAAGTGGATGCTGGAAAAGCGGCAGGTGCTGCTTTCCTTTACGAACGAGCGGAGCCGTTCCAAATTCCTGAAGTTGGCGGAACAGGACGGGCTCATGCCCCTGTTGCGCTACGCGTCGAGGGAGAAGGGGCTTTTCGCCCTTGTTGCCCCCTTCAGGCGGGGCATTGACCTTGCGTGGGACAATGTCCTCATTCTCGGGGAAGATGTCATTCAACCGCGCGCCGAACGGCGGGAGCGGGTGACCAGCGGCGCCTTTGCCGGACTGAAGGAGTATGACGACCTGACACCGGGTGACCATCTGGTACACCGGGATTACGGCATCGCCATTTTTGACGGCCTGCACCGCATGGAACTGGGGGGCGTGGCCAACGACTTTCTGCTGCTCAAGTATGCCGGAGATGACAAACTGTATCTGCCGGTGGACCGCCTGTCGCTCATTCAGCGGTTCAAGGGGCCGGACGGCGGTTCGCCCACCCTTGACAAGCTCGGCGGCTCCGGTTGGCTTGCGTCTAAATCGCGGGCGCGCAAGGCCATTGAGAAGATCGCGCATGACCTTGTGGAGATGTATGCCTGGCGCAGGATTGCCAAGGGCTTTTCCTACGGTCCCATCAACGAGATGTACCGGGAGTTCGAGGCTTCCTTCGGGTTTGAGGAGACACCGGATCAGGCGCGGGCCATTCAGGATGTATTGGACGACATGGCTAAGCCGCACCCCATGGACCGGCTTGTCTGCGGCGACGTGGGCTTCGGCAAGACCGAGGTGGCCCTGCGCGCCGCCTTCCGCGCCGCTTGCGAGGGCAAGCAGGTGGCCTTGCTTTGTCCCACCACCATTCTTGCGGAGCAGCATTACCAGACCTTCAAGAGCCGTCTTGGCGGGTTCCCCGTGAACATCGGCATGCTCAGCCGTTTCGTGACCAAGCAGAAGCAGAAGGAAGTGCTGGCCGCAGCCGCCAAGGGACAGGTTGATATTCTCATCGGGACGCACAGGCTGCTTTCCGACGACGTGGACCTGCCCAATCTGGCCCTGCTCATCCTGGATGAGGAACAGCGCTTCGGGGTGCGGCACAAGGAGAAGCTCAAGAAGCTGAAGCGCAACGTGGACGCGTTGACGCTGACGGCAACCCCCATCCCGCGAACCCTGCAGCTTTCCATGTCCGGTATCCGGGAACTGTCGGTCATCGAAACGGCACCTCTCGGGCGCAAGCCGGTCGAAACCGATTTGGTGGAGCGCGAGGCGGACATGCTGCGTGGCTACATCAAGCGTGAACTGGATCGCGGCGGGCAGGTATTCTGGGTGCACAACCGTATCGAGGGTCTCGAGCGGGTAGCCGAATATGTCCGGAAGCTGGTGCCCGATGCCCGTCTGGGGCAGGCGCACGGCCAGATGACCGAAAAGGAGCTTGAGACCACCATGCACCGATTCTGGCACGGCGAGCTGGACGTGCTGGTCTGCACGGCCATCGTTGAATCCGGTCTGGACTTCCCGCGTGCGAACACCCTTATCGTGGATCAGGCGCAGATGTTCGGCCTTGGGCAGCTCTATCAGCTGCGCGGCCGGGTAGGACGGTCGGATGTGCAGGCCCATGCGGTCTTTGTGGTGAACAACCTGGAGACCGTTCCGGATCTTGCCCGCAAGCGTCTGCGGATCATTCTGGACATGGATTATCTCGGGGCTGGGTTCCAGGTCGCCATGGAGGATCTGCGGCTGCGCGGTTCCGGAAATATTCTGGGGGAAGCCCAGTCCGGCCAGATGGCCCGTGTGGGACTGGACTTGTATTTGGAAATGCTTGAAGAGGAGGTTCGGCGCCTCAAGGGTGAGGAAGCCGAATCCGCCGTGGAAACGGAGCTGAATATCGGCGTGAATGCGCACATTCCGGAGACATATGTCACGGACGGTCGCGAGCGCCTGCGCTTCTACAAGGCCCTGTCTTCTGCCGTTGATCCTGTGGTGCTGCAGGACATAGAACTGGAGATGCGTGACCGGTTCGGTCCCGTGCCGGAAGAGCTTGCCAACTTCCTCGGGGTGCTGGCGTTCAAGCGCTTCCTGATGTCCATGCAGGTGCAGCGGGCTGATATCTTCCGTGACAAAGTCCGCCTTGTCTGGAATGAAAAGGCGGATGTCATTGCTCCGGCGGCCTTGGTCGCCTGGGTGGCCGAACGCGACGGCAAGGCGAGGCTTGTGCCTCCGGCCTGTCTGGAGTACCGCATGGAATCCGGAACTTCGGTCCGGGAGCGGCTTGAACAGGCCAGGGCGGAACTGGAATCACTCGTGCAGAACAGCAGGAAGGTCGCATGATGCACTCTCCCCGATGGATACAGATACTGGCCCTGTTGGTCGGGCTTCTGGCCGGGCTTTCGGCTGGTTGCTCCAAGGATGTGGAACAGGAAGGGGTGGTTGCCACCGTGAACGGCAGGCCCATACTGCTCAGCCAGCTTGAGGCCCGGTACGACCTGAACAACCTGAGCTGGGCCGGCGGACTGGTGCCTGCAGTGGACGCCCTGCGTGAAGACTACGGCGGGGTGCTTACCCAGCTTATTGTCAATGAACTGGTCAACCAGGCTCTGGAGCGTGCCGGACTGAGCATCACGGACAAGGCCGTGCAGGAGGCCGAGGCGGTCATCCGGGCCGATTATCCGGAAGGGCAGTTCGAAAAATCGCTGGTGGAAGAGTATATCGACATCACGCTGTGGCGTTCGCAGCTGCGTCAGCAGCTGGCCATGGAGTCCCTCAAGCGGGACATTCTGCGCCCGCGCATCAAGCTCACCTATCAGGAGGCGGAGACCTATTACAAGGAGCACGTGGCGGATTTCTATCTGCCCCCGCGCATACGGTTTCTCCATATAGCCAGCGCCGAGCGGGAGACCATGGACAAGGCCCGCGAGATGTACGCTGCTACCGGCAGCCCGGACGAAATTACCAAGAGTTTTGATGCCATTACCATCCGCGAACTGCGCATGCGGGTGAACATGCTGCCCGTGGGCTGGAAGTCGATTCTGGACAAGCTCAAGGAAGGGGGCATAAGCCCTGTGACCCCGGGGGATAACGGATTTGAGGCGCTTGTGCTCCTGGAGCACATGCCTGAGAAGGTGCTGGGCCCCTCGCGCGCCTATCCCCTCGTGGAAAAGGTACTGCTTGAACAGAAACTGCAGGTTGCCTTTGACGAGTGGCTGCAGAACGAATTGAAGAAGGCGGACGTTCAGATATCCAGCCTGCTGCTCCATTCGGGAGACGTTTCGGCGGATGCCCCCGAGAAGGGCGCAAGGCCCGAAGGGACGCAGTAGGCTGTTGCGGTCCGGCAGGACCGCAGCCAGGCCTCATGACTGGTGTTGCCCGTCACATTGCCCGATATGTTGCATAAAACACTGAAACAGATTACACGTTCAATGAGTTGTCCATCCTCGAATATTGCTGCTTTTTTGCGGGCATGCATTGCGGGTGGCAGTGACACTGCAGGCTGCATGGCCTTCACTTTCTAACTATTTCATGGAGAGGACGTTGCTCTCAACCAGATTAGTCGAAACCTCCCGCACGCTGTTCCTGTGTGCTTTCATATGTCTTCTTAGCCTGTCCGGCACGCCGGTTCGTGCCGAATCCGTTCTCAACAAGATCGTCGCCTTCGTGAACGGCGAAATAATCACCCAGTACGATCTGCAGGCTGCCGTGGCTCCTGAGTTACTGCGAACCGGTCTTTCGCGTAAGAATTCTGCCCATGCGGAGAGTATCGCCGCCATGGAAAAGAAGGTGCTTGAGACGCTCATCACCGACGAGTTGTTCGTGCAGGAAGCGGAGCAGTATGGGTTGACGGTCAAGGACTCGGAGGTCGAAAACGAGATCCGCAAGATGGCGCAGCAGAACGGTATGACGCTGGAGGAAGCCAAGGATCAGATGAAGGCGGACGGTGTTTCGTATGACACGTTTGCAGACAAAATCCGCAAGAATATTATTCGTTCCCGTCTCCTGGCCTTCATGGTCAGCCGCAAAGTCGTTGTCACCAAGGAAGATGTTCAGGCCTACTATGACGAGCACAAGGCCGATTTTGCCAGCGCCCGCAAGGTGGCTGTGAAGATGCTGGTCTTTGCTGCCAATACGGATGCTGCCGCCATTCTGGAACAGATACGGGGTGGATCTCTCTCCTTTGAGGATGCTGTGGCCCAGTATTCCATTGGCCCCGCCAAGGATCAGGGCGGGCTCATGGGGGATCTTGCCTGGGCCGATCTTTCCGACGCCTGGCGTACGGCGCTTTCGCCGCTTTCCGAAGGGCAGGTGTCTGATCTGGTGCGCCAGGGCGCGCAGACCATGGTGCTCAAGCTTGATCGGAATATCGAAGGAGAGCTGGTGCCGCTTGAACAGGTGGCGGATCAAATTGACCACAAGCTTCGGGAGCCCATGCTTGAGGCTCGATTCGAGGAATATACCAAAAAGCTGCGCGACAAGGCTGTCGTGAAGATTAATTTCTAATTCCGAGCAATCGGAGGTGCAATGACTACGATGACCGAATTGGGGGCTCTTCTGCGCAAGGAGAGAGAACTCAGAGGCCTTTCGCATGAGGATGTATCGCGAAGGATCAAGGTAGCCATTCGTACGCTGGTTGCCCTTGAGGAAGGGGATGTGGAGGAACTGCCGCATCCTGTGTACACCAAGGGATTCATCAAGTCTTATGCCCGGATCGTCGGTCTTGATCCCGAAGAAATGGGACAGGCCGTCACCGAGATATTTGCCGAAGAGATGGAAGATCTCGAGGATGCGGAGCCTGTCTACGTCAACAGGGGCGTGCAGCCTTCGCGTGTCCAGTGGCCCTTGATCCTCTTTATCCTCTTGGTGCTGGGGCTTGCTGCCGGGGGAGGGTGGTACTTCTTCTTCAAGAAGCCTGCGTCTTCATTGACCACCTTGTCCGCCATGAAATTTGAGGATAACGCCTCGGCACAGCGTGCTGCGGCACCTCCGGAAGAGACGAACTCTGCAGAAGCTGCTGATGCAGCCAAGGACGCTGCTCCGGTTTCTGATGCGGTTGTCCCGCAGCCGGATAAGAGTGATGATGGGGTTGTACAGGAGCAGGGAGCCACAGGGGATCTCGCCGTGCCCGACGCTCCTTCGGAGACCCCGCAGGCCGTGCAGTCGACGACTCCTTCGGGTGTCACGCCCGGCATTGCACAGGATACCGGCCTTGCAGCGCCTGCCGAACCGGCAGCAAAGGAGAAAACTCCTGCTGTCAGCGCGGTTGAGAAGCCCACAGCAGCTCCCGAAAAGGTGGCGGCCGAGAATTCTGCTCCGGTACGGAATGATGCCGTGGCCGGATTGGTCAAGGATGTGGTGCTGAAAAAGCGTGTCGGCGAGCAGAAGATTACCCTTTCCGCCACCAGCGAATGCTGGATCGAGGCGTCGGGTGAGGCGTTCGAGCACCGGGAAATGTATCTGCGCGCCGGTCAGAAATTCGTGATGCGCTTTCCCAACGATCTCGTGCTCAAACTCGGCAATTCCGGTGGCGTCTCTCTTGCTCTGAATGATACGGCGTTCTCCTTTGACGGTGCCGAGGGCAAGGTGTTGACCTTCCATTTCCATCCGGAACGCTAGCCCTGTATGGAGTATACCGACAAGGGCATCATATTGCGCATCGGGCGATTCAAGGAAGCGGACCTGTGGGTCCGCTTTTTGTCTCCCGAACGCGGAATTTTTACGGCGTTTGCCTTTGGCGGCTGCCGCAGCCGTCAGCGTTTTGCCGGCTGTCTTGATCACCTCAACCAGGTTCTGTTCCGGATCAAGGGCAGTCGTCTCGGCGCGTACAGCAGCCTGGAGGAAGGCTCGTTGCTCACGTCCCCGGTGCGGTTGCGCACGGATCTGCAACGGCTTGGCCTTGCCGTGAATTGCCAGAAGTTCGTCGAATCCATGGGCGTTTCCGCGGAGGGGGCGCATGCCGCCTTCGGACTCTTCGAGGAGATGCTGGAGGTGCTGCAACGCGAGGATGAGGTGGACCCCCTGCTGCCGCTGCTGTTCAGAGCCCGTTTTGCCTTTGATCAGGGCTACCGTCCGGAAACCGGATATTGCATGCAGTGCGGTTCCTCCATCGATCCGTCCTCAGGGGGCGTGTTTCACGTGCAGGAGGGTATGCTTTTCTGCGGAAACTGCACGTCTCCCTCCGGTCCGCGGTTCAGGATGGGTAACGAATCACTTGACGCTTTGCGCTTTGTGCAGGAGAATTCGCCGCTTCAATGGTCTGCACTCTGCCTTTCGCAGCGCGCCCGCAAGGAACTGACCCGGGCTGTTGACGGATTCATCCAGTTTCACATCGGACTGGCGTGGGACAAGGGAATGTTCAGACGCGTCTAGACTGAAGACGACCACAACGACACGATTGCTTCGTGTAGGAATATAGACCTCAGGGGAACATCATGCACTTCCAAAACGTTATTCTTGCCCTGCAGAACTTCTGGTCCGAGCAGGGCTGTGTGCTGGCCCAGCCGTTCGACATCGAATGCGGTGCCGGCACCTTCAACCCGTCCACCTTTCTGCGGGTCATCGGTCCCGAGCCGTGGAAGGTGGCGTATGTCGAGCCTTCCCGCAGGCCCACCGATGGTCGCTACGGGGAGAACCCCAACCGCCTGCAGCATTATTTCCAGTTTCAGGTCATTCTGAAGCCTTCGCCCGACAACATCCAGGAACTCTATCTTGAGAGCCTGAAGGTTTTGGGCATCGACCCTGCGGTGCATGACATCCGCTTTGTCGAGGATGACTGGGAATCGCCTACTCTGGGCGCCTGGGGACTTGGCTGGGAAGTGTGGCTGAACGGCATGGAAGTGACCCAGTTCACCTACTTCCAGCAGGTCGGCGGCATTGATCTCTTCCCCACCAGCGTGGAAATCACCTACGGGCTGGAGCGCCTGTGCATGTACCTGCAGGGCAAGGAGTCCGTGTACGACCTCATGTACAACGACACCGTGACCTACGGCCATGTGTACCACCAGAACGAAGTGGAAATGTCCAAGCACAACTTCGAACTGAGTGACGCCTCCATGTTGCTGAACCTGTTCAACATGTATGAAGCCGAGTGCAAGCGCCTGTGTGAAGCCGGGGTGGCTCTGCCTGCCTATGACTACTGTCTCAAGTGCTCGCACACTTTCAACCTGCTTGATGCCCGTGGCGCCATCTCCATTACGGAGCGTACCGGCTACATCGGCCGTGTCCGTGCGCTGGCCTCCGGCGTGGCGCGTCTGTACGCGCAGCAGCGCGAAGAACTCGGCTATCCCATGCTGCCCAAAACAGAAACCAAGTAAGCCAACAGGAAGAGCATATCATGTCCGTATTTGTACTGGAAATCGGTACCGAAGAGTTGCCGGCCCGCTTCCTGCCCGGGCTTGAAAGGGAACTGCAGGAACGTCTTGCCGCCTTCCTCGCGGAAGCGCATGTGGATTTTGATAGCATTGTTGTGGACAGCACGCCGCGTCGTGCCGTGGCAACGGTGCAGGGCATAGCCGCCATTCAGAACGAGGCGGAAGAAGTGGTGTCCGGGCCCCCCGTGCGCATCGCCTATGATGCTGAGGGCAACCCTTCCAAGGCAGCCCTCGGGTTTGCCAAGACGCAGGGCGTGGAGCTCGCCGACGCTTTTACGCTGCAGACCGACAAGGGCGAGTATCTTGCCGTGCGCAAGAAGATCGGCGGTGCAAAGACCGTGGACCTTTTGGCCGAGGGATGCCCCGCCATCATTGCGGCTTTGCCGTTCCCCAAGAAGATGAAGTGGGGAAGCCTTGAATACACCTACGCCCGGCCCTTGCGCTGGGTGCTGGCCATGTTCGACGAACAGGTTGTTCCCTTTGCCGTTGCCGATTTCACGTCTGGCAACACGACCCGCGGACACCGCGTACACGGTCCCGGGCCCTTTGTCGTGCCCCATGCAGAGAAATTTGCTGATGTGCTGGCCGGGCAGTGCGGGGTCACTCTCTCCGGTGCCGCGCGTCGCGCCCGCATCATTGAGGAAGGCAATGCCCTTGCCGCCGCCATTGGCGGTTCGGTTCTCTGGAAGGACAGCCTTCTCGACGAAGTGCAGGGCCTTTCCGAGCATCCGGTGGCCTGTCTCGGCGGCTTTGACGCCTCGTTCCTCGAGTTGCCTCGTGAGGCTCTGCTCACCAGCATGCAGAGCCATCAGAAGAGCTTTGGTCTGGAAGACAAGGACGGCAACCTGTTGCCCTATTTCCTGACCGTGCTGAATATCACCCCCGTGGATACGGATGTGGTGCGCAAGGGATGGGAGCGCGTGCTGCGTGCCCGCCTTGAGGACGGCCGCTTCTTCTGGCGCAACGACCTGAACGGCAGCTTTGACGGCTGGCTCGCCAAGCTGGACAACGTTATCTTCCTTGCGCCGTTGGGCTCCATGGGCAACAAGACCCGTCGTCTTGCCATCCTGAGCGGTTCCCTTGCCGGAAAGGTGGATGCTTCGCTGGCGGCCGATGCCGAACGGGCAGGGCGTCTGTCCAAGGCGGACCTCGTTTCCGAAATGGTGTACGAGTTCGACAGCCTGCAGGGCATCATGGGCGGCATCTACGCCCGCAAGATGGGAGAGACCGAAGTCGTGGCGCAGGCCATTGCCGAGCAGTATCTGCCCGCAGGACCTGATTCCCCGGTGCCGTCCTCACTGTGTGGTGCACTGCTTTCCATTGCGGACAAGGCCGATACCCTTGCCGGGTGCTTCGGGCTGAACATGATTCCCACGGGCGCGGCGGACCCCTATGGTCTGCGCCGGTGCTGCCTGGGCATCACCCGCATCATGCTGGACAAGCAGATCACGCTTTCCGCACGCGAGATCTTCCGGGCTGCACAGGCGGGCTATGCCGACATCGCATGGAAGCTGGCTCCCGAGGATGCGCTTGAGAAGATGGTGGAGTTCTTTACCTTGCGGCTGAAGAATTACTTCGTGTCCCAGGGGTATGAAACCCTGCTGGTGGAATCCGTGCTCAACGCCGGTGCCGAGGATGTGTGCGGCGTTGCCGCCCGTCTGAAGGCATTGGCCGCGTTCAGCAGTTCCGAGGGCTTCGGGCAGGCCGTGCTGACCTTCAAGCGCGCCGCCAACATCATTCGCAAGCAGGGCGAGGAGGCAGGGGTGACCTTTACAGGTGTCGTGAATGCCACCCTGTTTGAGGATGCTGCGGAAAAGGCACTGGGGGCCGCTCTGGAAGAGGTGGCTCCCCGGTTCGAGCAGCTCTGGGAGGCCGGAGACTTTGATGCCCTGTTCGGCCTGTTGGCCGAGTTGAGGCCCGCCGTGGACGCCTTCTTTGACAACGTCATGGTCATGTGCGATGACGTTGCCGTGCGGGACAACCGCCTGAACCTGCTGTACTCGCTGGTGCACAAGCTTGGCCGTCTGGCCGATTTTGCTGCGCTGCAGATGTAGGGCCGCTATAGGGCTGTTCCGGGGTGTCCTCGGTATGGTGCTTTGGTGATAAATTGTCGGATATCGCTTGACATGCGCAGGGTTGGGGCGTAATGAACTGCCTTCCCGTGTTCCAGTATTGTCAGCAAGACCTATACATACAAGTTTTCTGGAGGATTAATCGTGGCTAACCACAAGTCTGCCATCAAGAGGCATCGTCAGAGCCTGAAGCGCGCCGCACGCAACCGTGCCATGAAGACCCGGGTCCGTAACACTGTGAAGGCTGTTCGCGCAGCTGTACAGACTCAGGACAAGGACCAGGCACAGGTACTGCTGGTTGCAGCTACTTCCGTGCTCGACAAGGCCGCCAGCAAGGGCGTTATTCACAAGAAGAACGCTGCTCGCAACATCTCTCGTCTGAGCAAGGCTATTTCGCAGATCGCGTAACCAGCCTGCACACTACGTTTGCAAAGAGGCCCGCACCCGTGCGGGCTTTTTTGTTGCCCGGGTATTTCGGCTGTCTTGCGGATACCCATGCAATTTGCTAATAGACAGAGATTGCTCAACTTACCAGAATCAGGTGGCCAGTCCATTCGGTGTTTCGAACGGCAGGGCCATGCGGGATCCCCTTGTCAGGGGGGCCGGCGGTCTGGTTCCAAACGGGGGAACAGCCAAGCATGCGCTTTTTTAGCCGGGCACCGAAGGTGGAACAACTCAAGGTTGTAATAGTCGGAGCCGGGGAGGTGGGGTACCACATCGCCCAGCGTCTGACGCAGGAGAGCAAGCAGGTCGTGGTCGTGGACCAGAGTGCTGATGCTCTGCGCAGGGTTACCGAGGTGCTGGACGTGCAGACCTTTCAGGGGTCCGGGTGCAGTCCCGTCGTACTTTCCGATGCAGGCGTCATGGATGCCGATATCTTTCTTGCGGTGACCGACAGCGACGAGATCAACATCATCGCCTGTCTCTTTGCCAACGCCATCGCACCGGACGCCATCAAGATCGCGCGTATCCGTAATGAGGAATACAACCTCTACCAGGACGCGCTGACCAACAAGCCTCTCAGCATCTCCACCATCATCAACCCGGAAATCGAAGTCATCAAGGCCATAGACCGCATGCTTTCGGTGCCGGGAGCCGTTGATTTCAGCGAATTTGCCGAAGGCCGGGTGAAGCTCGTGGGGGTCCGTATCGAGAGCGGACCGCTGGTGGGCAAACAGCTCATGTTCTTCCGCGACGCCGTGCCGGACGCCAACGTGCTCATCGCCGCCATTGTCAGGGGGGACGAGCTGATCATCCCCAGCGGCGGCGACGAGATACTCAGTGGCGACATTGTCTATTTTGCCTGCAAGGACACAAGTCTTGAATCCGTGCGTCAGGCTTCCGGCAGAAGCACGGGCATGATACGCGATGTGCTCATCATCGGAGGAGGCAACATAGGCCTGCGCCTTGCCGTCCTCTTTGAACGCAAGGGCATGCACGTGAAGCTTGTGGACAAGAGTGAGGCGCGCTGCCAGTACCTTGCGGAAAAGCTGAACACCACCCTTGTGCTGCGGGGCGACGGAACGGACCAGGATTTTCTCCGCGAAGAGAACGTGGGCGAGATGGATGCCGTGATTTCGCTGACCTCAGACGAGGAAACCAATATTCTCTCTTCCCTCCTGGCCAAGAACCTGGGCGCCAAGAAGACCGTCACCCGGGTAAACAAGGTTGCCTACCAGCCGTTGGTCAGCGCCATCGGCATCGACCATTCCGTGTCGCCGCGCCTGTCCGCCGTCAATTCCATTCTGCACCACATCCGCCGGGGCAAGGTGCTTTCGTCCGTCTCCATCAGAGGGGAGGGGGCCGAGGCGCTGGAAGCCATTGCACAGGCCGAATCCGAACTGGTGAACAAGCCGGTGAAGGATCTCGCCTTTCCCCGCGGAACCCTGCTGCTGGCCATCGTGCGTGGCGGTGACGTGCTCATTCCCAGCGGTGACAGCGTGATCGTGCCCGAAGACCGCATCATCATCCTGACGACCCGTGAGAATGTCTCGCGCGTTGAACAGGCCCTGACGGTGAAGCTGAAGCACCTGTAGGATTCCCATGCGCATTGCCTACTGTCTCTACGTCATCGGCGCCCTGGTCATTTCCGTTGGGCTGACCATGCTCTTCCCCATCGGCTGGGCCGTGTACTACCGTGACAGCGGGCTCATGCCCCTTGTGCAGTCCATGCTGGTGTCCGTTCTGAGTGGCACGCTGCTTTTTGCCGTGTTCCGCCGCAAGGACAAGCTCATCATGAACCACCGCGAGGGCATGGCCATTGTCGCGCTGGGCTGGCTGGGAGCCGGCATTGCCGGAGCCCTGCCGTTCCTGTTCGCCGATGTTTTTCCCTCGTGGACGGATTGTCTCTTCGAGTCGATCTCCGGGTTCACCACCACGGGATCAAGCGTGATGACCGATATTGAGGCCACTCCGCGCAGCATTCTCATGTGGCGCAGTCTGACCCACTGGCTGGGCGGCATGGGCATTATCGTCATGTCGCTGGCCATCCTGCCTTTTCTCGGCGTGGGCGGCATGCAGCTGTACAAGGCCGAGGTGCCCGGGCCGGTGCCGGACAAGCTCAAGCCGCGCATCAAGGACACGGCGGCCGTGCTCTGGAAGGTCTACGTGCTCATCTCCGTGGTGCAGTGCGTGCTGTTGCTTTTTGGCGGCATGACCCTTTTTGACGCCATCTGCCATACCTTCGGGACCATGGCCACCGGGGGCTTCTCCACCAAGAACGCGTCCGTGGGGCATTACGACAGTCCCTACATCCACTGGGTGATCACCATTTTCATGTTCATAGCCGGGGCGAACTTCTCCCTGCACTACAGGGCGTTGCTCGGCGACGTGCGCTGCTTCTGGAGGGATTCGGAGTTCAAGTTCTATGCAGCGGCCACCGTGGTCTTCACCCTGCTGGTCACGGCGTTCATCTATGGGCGGAATTATGGCGGAATTCTGGAGTCCCTGCGGCATGCCGCGTTCCAGGTGGTCTCCATCTGCACCACCACGGGCTTCGCCACGGCAGACTACGAACAGTGGCTGCCGTTCCCGCAGGCTCTGCTGCTCTTCCTCATGTTTCTGGGCGGTTGCGCTGGCTCCACCGGGGGCGGCATCAAGTGCATGCGTGTGCTTCTGCTCTGCAAGCAGGCCTATCATGAGCTGTTCCGGCTGGTGCATCCCCGTGCCGTCAAGCACATCAAGCTCGGGGGCAGGATCGTGCCTGCCGAGGTCATGTCCGGCATATGGGGATTCTTCATCCTCTATGTGGCCCTGTTTGTCGTTTCCAGCTTCCTGCTTGCGGCCATGGGCATTGACGTCCTGACCTCGTTTGCCGCCGTTGCGGCCTGCATAGGGAACATCGGCCCCGGACTCGGAACGGTGGGGCCTGCCGAGAATTTCGCCCATCTGCCCCTTGCCGCCAAGTGGGTGCTCACGTGGTGCATGCTGCTGGGGCGGCTGGAAATCTATACCGTGTTCATCCTTTTCGTGCCGGAGTTCTGGCGCAAGTAAGGGGCCCCTAGAGGGGCTTCAGACGACTGACACAGAAAAGCCCCCGGCATTGCCGGGGGCTTTTGTACTCATGGGTATGTAACGAACGAGGAGAACTAGGCGAGCTGGGCGAGAAGGGTTTCCTTGATGGAATCAATGGTGCCTTCACCGTTCAGTTCAATGTACTTGGTCTCACCCTTGGCGGCGAGATCCTTGTAGAAGTAGGAAGCAGCGAGGGTGCCATCTACGGTGTTGTAGTAGATGTCATGACGCTTGCTGATGGCAGCTTCGTCCTGGTCGTCGGCGCGGGTGGACAGTTCGCCACCGCACACGCGACATACGTCACCGTTGGGCTTGATAGCGTCGATGAAGATGTTGTTGGGGTGGTTGTTGTCGTTCTTGCAGAGGCGACGGCCCATGATGCGGTTCTTGGCAACTTCGCGGGGCAGCAGGATTTCGATAACGTAATCCAGCTTGATGCCTTCAGCCTGCAGGGCGTCCCACAGCTTCTCGGCCTGCACCATGTTACGGGGGAAACCGTCAAGCAGCCAGCCGTTGGGGCCGGCACCCTTCAGGGTTTCCAGAACCATGGGGATGGTGATGTCGTCGGGCACGAGGTCGCCGCGATCGATGTATTCCTTGGCCTTCTTGCCAAGCTCGGTGCCACCGCCGATGTGCTGGCGGAAGATGGCGCCGGATTCGATGTGGTCAAGGTCGTACTTTTTCTTAACCAGAGCACCCTGGGTGCCCTTGCCGCTGCCATTAGGTCCGAAAGTGAGAATGTTCACCTCATTCCTCCTTGTCAAATATTTCACATGCTCTTACCGTGAAGCAAGATGGACTGTCAACGACATGCGCATGAAAGTTGTATTTTAGGCGCCATGGAAAACAATATTCCCACTTGTTATTGTTGCCCTTTTCCCGCCCGGAAACTGGACGGTCCGGCCCCCCTCGTTGCGCTTCCAGGCTGCATCCAGCCGTTCCAGTCCTTCTGCAAGGGCCTGTCCTTCCCCGAGAGAATCTAGACAACGTTTATAGAGCCGTAATCGCAGGGCTTTTGAACATGCTGTGAGCGTGTCTCGCGTCAGGGTCCGTTCCGTTGCGACTGCCGAAAGGGGAGGCATTGCCGGTGCTTCGGAATCCGGTGCTGCCGGTTCCTGATACGAGAGATTTGTTAGAGAATCTTTCAATGAACCGGATTCACCCAATGATGACAGAATGTTGTCTTCCTCAGCTGTCCAGTGCTCGGCATCCGTCCGGGCCTGTTGCCACAGGGAGGCAACCGAACCGAGAAAGGAGGGGTTTTCCCGCAGGAACAGGGGGAGGAACTCGGCCCGGATGCGGTTGCGCAGATAGGTGGAATGCGCATTGCTGGCGTCCTCGCACCAGCCGATGCCGAGTTCGGCAAGAAAGCCCTCGAGCTTGTTCCGTTCTGTCACAAGCAGGGGGCGGATGAGGTGCCTGTTCAGGCAGACGGCTTCCATGCCGCCCAGGGATGGCCAACCTGTTCCACGCAGGAGACGCATGAGCACGTCCTCGGCAAGATCGTTCAGATGGTGCCCCGTGGCAATAAACCGGCAGTGGTGCTGTACACGGGCCCGTTCGAGAAAGGCGTATCGTTCCCGGCGTGCGGTTTCCTCAAGGCCGGTGCCGCTGGCCGTGGACAGGGCATTAATATCCGCAGATCCGACGGAGCAGGGAAGCCCCAGGGATACGGCCAGTGCCTGAACCGCAGCGGCCTCGTCGGCAGCTTCTGGTCTGAGCTGATGGTCGAGATGGGCAACGGCGAGGGTAATGCCGAGGCGCTGCCGCAGGCAGGCAAGGATGATGAGCAGGGCCGTGGAATCGCAACCGCCTGAGCAGGCGACAAGGACGCCGTGTCCCCGCAGGGCGTCTGGAGGCAGCAGGCCGGTGAGAAATTGTTCGACATGCAGGCACAGGTGGGCCTGTGCAGGCGGCAGGTCCTGCAAACGTGCAGGTGGTGTGGCGGAGGTGGGCATGGCCGAGTCCTGAACGGAGCGTGCCGACGGCACCGGCGAACTCCGGTTAGACGTAAATGCCGAGCGAGGTCAGCATGTCATCCATATACTGGATCATGTGGGCCCGGAGTTCGGGGGAGCCATAGGCCACGCAGTCGCAGCGCAGGATGCCCCGGGCCCGGACGAGAAGTTCCATACGCAGGGAATCACCGGCAATCTCCAGCGCCATGCAGTGGGGGCCGCACTGTGCATGCTCCTTCTGCACGTCTGCAAGCAGATCCTTGGGCAGGGGAAGCCAGAACAGGTCCGGCATGGACTCCGCAGCAAGTTCCATGGTGTTCAGATGCTCGCGGATGGCGGTGATGTTTTCGGCGGTCAGGTCTTCTATGACGTACAGTCTCATCAGGGAGTCTCCGGTGGTGGCTAGTTCTTGCGGCGCCTGTGCCCGTGCGGTTCATCCTGCACGGTTTCGTTGTCCAGATTGAACATGCGGCGGGTGATGTCGATGTAGCGGGTGCCGGCTTCCTCTTCCTCGTGACGGCGCTTGAGAAAGCTGATGGGCTCGTGGTTGAACTTCTTGGCCACGGCGGTCATGGCGTTGCGCAGGATCTTTTCGGTATCGCCATTGGCGCCGTCCAGGCGCTTCATACACTTGGCGAGTTCCTCCTCCACGATGGCCGCGGAGCGGGTGACCAGGTCCACGATGGTGGGCTGCAGCTCCAGTGAACGCAGCCAGCGGCTGAAGGTCTGGGTTTCCGCCTCCACAATGCCGCGGGCCTTCTGGGCCTCTTCCTGCCGTTGGGCCAGGTTTTCCTCCACCACTTCCTTCAGGTCGTCGATGTCGTACAGGTAGACGTTGTCCAGTCCGTTCACATCGGGGTCAATGTCGCGCGGAACGGCGATGTCGATGAAGAACATGGGGCGGTTCTTGCGCTTTTTCAGAACGTTGCGAATGTCCTTGGCCCTGATTACGGCTTCGTGCGCACCCGTGGAGGAGATGATGATGTCCACCTTCTCAAGCTGGCTGAACAGGTCGGCAAAGGGAATGGCCTCGCCGTTGAACTGTTCCGCAAGCAGCTTGCCGCGCTCGAAGGTGCGGTTGGCCACGTAGATCTTTTTGATGCCGTTGTTCAGGAGGTGTGTGGCCGCCAGCTCAGCCATTTCGCCCGCGCCGATGAGCATGGCGTTGTACTCGCTCATGTCGCCGAAGATGCGCTTGGCAAGCTCTACGGCGGCATAGGAGATGGACACCGCGCTGGAGGCCACGCCCGTTTCGGTGCGGACCCGCTTGGCGACGGAGAAGGCCTTGTGCAGCAGGCGGTTCAGAACCACGCGGGTGGCGTTGCGGTCCACGGCCTCATGGTAGGCCGTCTTCAGCTGGCCAAGGATCTGCGGTTCGCCCACGACCAGCGAGTCGAGGCTGGAAGCCACGGTAAACAGGTGTTGTACCGCGTCGAGTCCCTTGTGCTTGTAGACATAGGGTTCAAGGTCGTCCAGACGCTCGCCCCGGGCCTGCGCCCAGCACGAGATGACGTGATTGATGACCCCGTCGCCTTCGCCGACCACGACGATTTCCACACGGTTGCAGGTGGAGAGCACCATGGCCTCCTTGATGCATCCTTCAACGGGGACGACGCCCTGTTCCAGATGCTTGCAGTCCGTGAGAGCGAACTTTTCGCGTACTTCAACGCTGGCCGTCTTATGGTTCAGACCAATGAGATATATATCGCGATCCATACTGAACTACTGAATGAAGCTGTGGTGAGTGGGCATGAACACGTTGATTCCTATGAGGGAAAACACGCTGATGGCAAACAGCCAGATGACGGCAAGGGCTGCCTTTCGGCCCCGCCATCCCATGGCCAGACGCTGATGGAAGAGCCAGGCAAAGACGAACCAGACGAGGATGGAGACTATTTCCTTGGGGTCTGCCGAGAGCAGGCGTCCCCAGGCAAGGCGGGCCCATATGAAGCCCGAGGCCATCCCCACGGTGTACAGGGGGAAACCCGCCATGACGGCAACATGGTTCACCTTGTCAAAGGTGGCCAGTGCGGGCATGTCCTTGTCGAACTCGTTCAGCGGCGCCTTGGTCTTGATCTTGCGCTCCAGGCGCATGAAGATGAGTCCTGCGCCGAACGCCATGGCCAGCAGGCCGAAGCTGAGGAACAGGGTGCCTATGTGCAGGCCGAAGAACATGCCGGTCCACTCCGTGGGCAGTTTTCCGTGCACGTTGGTCAGGGAAAACGAGCCTATGAAGAGCAGCATGGCAAGCGGGGCGGCGGTAAGACCGAGGAACGAGATGCGCATGCGCCACCACATGTAGAAATAGATGACCAGCAGACTCCACGAGAGGAACTGGATGTAATAGCCCTTGGAAAGGTCGAAGTGGCTGCCCAGCATGGCGAAGAGCAGCATGGCCGTATGCAGGGCAAACCCCGAGGCGGCGCACCAGTTGGAGACGCGCTTCAGGTTGGTGTTTCGGGTCACGGTGCCGGCGATGACCGTCAGCGTTCCCGTGGCGTACAGAATGATGATGAGCAGGGAGAGCAGCTCAGGCAATGTCATGCAGTAACGCTCCTATGTGCTGGTGCAGTTCGTGCGGAAGCAGGGCTTGCAGCACGGATTCGGCCTGCTTTCTGTCCTGCGCCTGCAGGGCGTCGATCAGCTCCGAATCCACTATTGATCGAAAGAGGTTGGTATTGTGCCCTGTCTCGTGTCCCAGTGCAAGGACAAGAGGGCGCAGACGACGCATGAGCGTGGTCAGGGCCGAAAAGCGTGATCCCAGAAAGGCCTGCAGTTCTCGACGCAGGCGCTTGGCGAGGGCTGGGCTTGCCCCCCCGGTGCTGAGGGCCACCAGCAGGTCTCCGGCCTCGAAGTGGGCGGGCACGATGAAGCTGCCTTCCTCCGGGGCGTCTATGACGTTGCAGGGCACGCCGTGTGCGGTGCATGCCTGTGCGATGGCGGCATTGAGTTCCCGGCTGCCCGTGCAGGCGAAGACCAGTGCTCTTCCCGCGACATCCGACGGTTCGAAGGGCCGGTCCGCATAGGTGACTCCCGGATGATCCAGCAAAGTCTTCAGCTCGGCGTCCGCGACGTCATCGTACGAAAAGGTGTCCAGCACCAGCACTTCCGCGGGCGATGCCGCCAGCAGGGAGTTCAGCTTGCGCCGGCCCACCGCGCCGATGCCGACGATCAGGCAGCGCGCGTCACGCAGGTCGAGAAATGTGGGATAATACCGCATGGCGCCTTATACCGTTGCATACCTGTAAAGTAAAACACGAAGTTGTGTCGTGCGGGAAGAAACACGCAGGCCATGCCGACCTTGCCGTATGCCGCGCAATCCAGTAATGATGTCGGGGAAATAGATGACAGGCTACCTGCAGGACATGCTATGCAAAAATCATTGGTGATTCAACTTGCCCGGTTCGGGGATCTGCTGCAGACCAAACGGCTGCTGCTCTCTCTCGGGCAGCAGGGCGGAGAGGTGCACCTGTGCGTGGATACCTCGCTGGCCGGCCTTGCGAAACGGCTTTTTCCGGACGTGGTGGTACATGCCGTTCACGGCCATGGGACGGCGACGCCGGGAGAGGTGCTGGCCGGAAACATGGCCGCGTTTTCCGACCTGCAGGCGGCGCAATTCGACGCCGTGTACAACCTGAATTTCTCCGGCCTGAATTTCGCGATAGCCGGGCTGTTCGATCCCGCAAGTGTGCGTGGCTACCGCATCGAGAATGGCCAGCAGCTCAAGGACGCCTGGATGCGGAAGGCCTTTCGCTGGACACGCAACCGCCGGACGAGTCCTTTGAATCTCATGGATTTCTGGGGGCTGCTTGCCCCCGAACCGATCGTGCCCGAGGCCGTGAACCCCATTGCCATGCGCAAGGGGGGCGGGCTGGGCATTGTGCTGGCGGGACGCAACTCCCGTCGTTCCCTGCCCATGGACATGCTTGCGGCCTGCGTGCTGTCGGTGTTCGAGGCCCACGGCGGCCCCCGCGTGACCCTTCTGGGAACCGGGGCCGAAGCGCAGCTTGGCCATCAGTTGCTGCGGCATTTCAAGGGTCCTCTGCTGCAGCGCACGGAGAACAGGGTGGGGCGCACCAGCTTTGACGACCTTATCGAGGTGGTGGGCGGCCTGGACGTGCTGCTGACCCCTGATACCGGCACCATGCACCTTGCCGCCCATCTGGGCACCCCGGTGCAGGCCTTTTTCCTGTCGTCGGCATGGGCGCATGAAACCGGCCCCTACGGGCTTGGCCACAGGGTATGGCAGGCCGTGCAGCCGTGTTCCCCCTGTCTGGAATCCCGCCCCTGTCCCATAAACGTGCAGTGCCGGAACGTGTTTGCCGATCCCAAGTATCTGCGCATTCTTGCCGGGCGCTTCGATGATGCCTATCCCGACGGTGTGGTGGGGCTTGTCAGCATGCTGGATGCCGTGGGTGTGACCTATATGCCCGTGTTCGGCACGGACGAGGCCTCGGCGCAGCGCAGGGACCAACGCGGACTGGTGGCCGAGATGTTCGGCCTGATGGATCTGGCTCCCGTTGAAGAGAACGAGGTGGCAGCGTCGCTGTATGCCGAATCCGACTGGATGCTCCCGAACCCCCTGCCGTTCCGATGCGGCAGGGCGGGCAATGAATAGTGAGGAAGAGACGATGACTGCGAATGTGCGTTCCCTGCGAGTGCTGGTTGTGCTGCCCATGTATGGCGGGTCGTTGCCCATCGGGCGTTTCTGCGTGGAAGGGCTTCGGGAGCTCGGGCATGTGGTGGAGGTCTTCGAGGCACCTGATTTCCATCCGGCATTCTCTTCCCTCCGCAACCTGCGGGTGACCACGGACCGGCTGGAGTATCTGGAGAACAGTTTTTTGCAGGTTGTTTCGCAGGCCGTGCTTGCCAAGGTGGAAACCTTTGAGCCGGACCTTGTGCTCAGCCTTGCCCAGGCTCCGCTGAACCGTCAGGCCCTGAAGCGCCTGCGCAAGGATGGCGTGGCTACGGCCATGTGGTTCGTGGAGGACTTCAGACTGTTTACCTACTGGCGCGGGTTTGCGCCGTTCTACGACTTCTTTGCCGTTATTCAGTACGAGCCCTTCATCAGTGAGCTGCGTGACATCGGGGTGGAGAACGCCCTGTATCTGCCCATGGCGGCACTGCCGTCCTTGCATCGACCGCTTGAACTGTCGTCCGTGGAACTGCGCAAGTTCGGGGCGGACGTTTCCTTTCTGGG
>QKEJ01000037.1 GCA_003252375.1 Halodesulfovibrio sp. | reverse complement strand
ATTCCCCAGGGCGAACCGGAAAAGACCGCGCTCAACCTTACCGGCCCCATTCTCGTGAACCATCAGGCCAAGCTCGGGCTGCAGGTTCCGCAGGTGGACGGCAAGTTCCCCAGCCAGGTCTACCTGCACATGCCCAACGGCTAGTCCCCGCTGCCGGACTCAGGCCCGTACGCCGGACACAAAAAAAGCAGGCCAAGCCTGCATCCAGCTGTAATCCCATATTTTTTCCAAAAAGCACAACGCGCCAGCGGAAAAATCCTTTCCGAACAGAGTACGGAAAGGACCTTCCTACTGGAATATTTCCATTTCTTCCGTGATCAGCTTTTCCGCAACCTTGCGGCTGTCCACCTGGTATTCGCCGGAATCAACACGTTCCTTGATGGCGTTGACCTTTTCCTGACGGACGTCGGAAGCGGAAAGCGCCGTGCTGTAGGCCTCGGTGCGCAAGCGCGCTTCGTTGGACACGCTCACACGGTCTCCGGTAGACGAACTGTCATCCGTGGTACGCTTGCCATTCTTGAGCTTGCCGCTTTCGGCTTTCTCCAGCTTGGCCTGATACGGATCGAGTCCTTTCAGATAATTCTTGATTTCCATACGAACCTCCCCGGATCGTTATGCCTTATAACATGGTCGCATTCACCCTGTCCAAGGAGATCTGCCACAGCTTTTCCATGATGTCCGCTTTCTCGGCTGGCGTTACCTCCACGGGCCCCTGGGGAGTTTCCCGGTACACCTGGAGGTCGAGTTCGGTCGGCGGATACTTGAATTGAAGTCGTTCGCCAACATCACGTTCAAGCTGTTGCTTTATCTCCTGCACTATGGGGTTTTCACTGCCTGAAAGGAGGAGACTTTCCATCACTTCACGGGCAATGCGTTCAACCATGATGCCGCGTTTCACATCCTGAGGAATGCTTGGTTCCTCTTCACCACGAGCCATCCTGAGCGCCTGATTATAGCGCGCAAGCCGCCTTGCGGTGATCAGCTGCTTGTCATACTTGAGCAGCATGTTACGGATGTAAAACGACTTAACGCTCATAACGTTCTCCCCTCATCTCCTTTATCGGACCCATAGGGAAGAACTTTAGGGCTGGACGCATTTTTTCTGCACATTGTGCGAGGGGAGAACAAGCGTCCAACCTTACATGCCTATTCGTCATTATATGGCAGAAGTTTAGAGTTTGACGAAAAAAGGCCGCCCTGCCCCCCGAATCACCATGCTCCTTTCTTGCCTCCGGATGCAAAATGCGACATGAAAAACACGTCTTACAGAAACATGCCCCTTTCCCCCAACAGGCCGGACACATGATATCAGCGCAGATCACCCCCATATACCACGTCACCAGCCCCATTATCCTGGCTTCGGGATCGCCCAGACGCCGCGACTTCCTGCACGACCTCGGCCTTCCCTTTTCCGTCGACACCGCCCCCGATGCGGAACCCACGGCGCGCCCTGATGAAATCCCGGCCGACTACGCCTGCCGTGCAGCCCTCGCCAAGACCGAGCCGGTCGCCAGCAGGCACCCAGGCGCCTGCGTCATAGGGGCAGACACCATTGTGGTGCTCGGAAACGAGATCATGGGCAAGCCCAGGAATGAGGCACACGCGCTGGATATGCTTTCCCGGCTTTCCGGAGCCACGCATGAGGTCATCACCGGCGTCTGCGTGTTTCTTCCGGACGGTCAGAACAAGACCTTTTCGGTTTCCACCAGGGTCACCATGGCTGCCCACCCCGTTGCCGCCCTCACGGCCTACATCAGGACCGGCGAACCGACGGACAAGGCCGGGGCCTACGCCATACAGGGCATCGGCGCATTCCTCGTGGAGCGCATTGAGGGATCGTGGTCCAACGTCGTGGGGTTGCCCGTGGTGGAACTGCTGGAAATTCTGACCTCTTTGGATGTTATTGCCCCAGCTCAAAACGCATAGCTCCGGCGCAATCCGCCCCGCTCCCGGCCGATCTACAGTCCCATCCGGAACAGGGGAGCAGGGTCGATATTGACGCCGTTTGCATAGACACTGAGGTGCAGATGCGCCCCTGTGACCCTACCGCTTGCACCGGCGCGCCCGATCGCATGTCCGCGTTGCACCCGCTCCCCCTCTTTCACAAGAATCTCCGATAAGTGTTGATAGGCTGACACGACGCCGTTTCCATGGTCAACGTACACGCAATTCCCGCCATAATAATAGTTGTGTCCAGTGAGAACGACCTTCCCGGGAGCAATTGAGCATACCGGTGTCCCAAGAGAGGCACGAAAATCCAACCCCTTATGCCTGCTCTTTAACGTGCTGTTGAACACTTGAACACTCTGTACAAACCGAAACGGCTCAGCATTTTCCCTTGAACCGGAAGCGAAAACGGCACGCTCCAATGCCGCTGCGCAGAATACGTCCGTGCGGCCTTCAAAGCGGACTCGTGCTCATGCCCTATCCGCTCTTTCTGCCCGTCCGGAGGCGTAACCATTTTGGGAGCGACGGAAAGCGTTTCCTTTTGATATGCATGAAAAATTACACTTATTTCCTTTGAATAGTTTTCCACAACTCCCCCGGCAGTCACCTGTACGCGTAACGGTGATCGCGCCGGTTCCGACGCAAGGCGAGTTCCGAGAAGGACAAGGGCGTTTGACGTTCCTTCGGAAAATTCTATTGACGGATGCAAGGACATATCGTTCCACACGACTTCAATATCCTCCGCAATGAATGGGACCGCCACGCGAACAAGAAAAGGTTGTCCAATTCCGACAGCGTCCGGCGCGTCAATCACACCCTGCTCCGAAGCACTGGCGATGGACGCCAGTAGCAGAAATGCCAATACCAATGTGAAGGGCAATCTGAATTGAGTCATACTGTGCTTTTTCATTACGTGTCGTTGGCTTCATTGCCTGTGATAGCGAAGACATGTTGAGAAAAAGGCGATAGCAAGAAATCGTTAGGTATGACCAGCCAT